>NZ_CP058364.1:992500-1302500 GCF_013391805.1 Galbibacter sp. BG1
ATTATTTTAGCAGAACCACAAATGATTTATTATTCAGATTACCCGCAATTCAACCTGCACCAAATGTGAACTATTGGACAAATTTCGATGACATAGAAGTTTTGAACAATGGACTTGAATTATCGATAAATGCTGCAATCATTGAGAAAGAAGATTTTACTTTCAGTGTCGGATACAATATGGCCTTTTTAAACAATGAAATTAAAAACGTTTCCAATCAATTTCCTTTGGGAATCCCTACAGGAGAAATTAATGGTCGTAGTTTGACTGGTCAAACCGCACAACTGTTATATGACGATCAACCTCTATATTCATTTTATTTACCAGTTTTTGAAGGCTATGATAGTGCGGGGTTACCAATTTATGCAGATACTAATGGTGATGGTGTAATTAATCCTAATTTTGATGGTCCTGGAGGATCTTCAGACAGAACATTTGTAGGGGACCCTAATCCAGATATCACCATTGGTATTGCCCTTAATGCTCGTTACAAAAATTTTGATTTTGGAGCGAATTTAAATGGTGCATATGGTCATCAAATCTATGATAACACAAACGCTGCGCTTTTTTATAAAGGAGCGGTAACTGCTGGTGATAATGCCACGTATCAAGAAGTGAATTCGGGAGCTGCTGAAACTGGAGGTGGTCCATTTTTATCTACTAAAGATTTACAAAGTGGTGATTTCTTGAGATTAAACAACCTTACAGTTGGATATACTTTAAACTCGAATGCCATGGCAACAGACTGGATTCAGTCACTTAGATTTTACGTGACTGGTCAAAACTTATTTGTAATAACACCGTATAATGGCTTTGACCCTGAAGTTAACACCAATAAATCAGTTGATGGAGTACCTTCTTTCGGTATTGATTATACATCTTACCCAAGAAGTAGAGGATTTGTTATAGGATTAAATGCTAATTTTTAAAAAAATGAAAATGAAAAAATTATATTGGATACTAGTTCTGTTTTTTGCCTTTTTTATAGGCTGTACAGATCTAGATGAAGAATTAAACGACACTGTAGATAGTGAAGTTGCCAAGGAATCCGCAGATACGGAATCTTTGCTAATAGCGGCCTATCAAGCAATGCGTATTTTTGATACGCAGGATAATATTTTTGCATTGCAAGCACATACATCAGATGAGATGGCTGGCCCAACCAGAGGACCGGATTGGGATGATGCAGGGATTTGGAGAGTGCTCCACACTCACGATTGGACAAGCTCCCACAATTATGTTAATAGTGCCTACAATGGTTTGCTAAGTGGAATCTTTAGAGCTACACAAGTTTTAGAATTTGCTCCTAATGCAAGTCAAGCAGCTCAAGCCAGATTTTTAAGAGCATTCTTTTCATTTCATATGGTAGACAATTTTGGTCTTGTATTGGGAAGAGAACCTGGAGAAGATCTTACCCAACCACCATCCATATACTTAAATCGACCTGAAGGGATAGAATTTGTTATTTCTGAATTGGAAGGAGTAATGGATGATCTTCCAGCGTCTGGACCTGCAGCTTTAGCTACACAAAATGCAGCACATACGCTCTTAGCAAAAGCTTACTTAAACAGAGCAGTTTATATGGCTACAGACGAATCTACGAATGCAGCCTCAGCAGGACCATTTACTTTTAGTACCGAGGATATGAATAAAGTTATTGCTCATTGTGATGCTATTATGTCCTCTGGTGATTACCAATTGGAATCTATGTATTTTGATAATTTTTCTCCTACAAATACTGATGATTCCTCGGAAAATATATTTGTAAGTAACAACGTTCGCGGTGATAATACTGCCAACACGCACTCAAGATGGCACATGACCCTTCACTATAATAATCAACCAGATGGATGGAATGGATTTGTTACATTATCCGATATTTATGACTTGTACGAAGATGACGATATTAGAAAAAGCTTTACACCTGATTATTTTGAAGGAAATACTGGTATGAATGCAGGATTTCTAATTGGTCAACAATATGCTGCCGATGGCACCCCACTTGAAGATAGAAATGGAAATCCTCTTATATTCACTCCAGAGTTTTCTTTAACATCATCCAATGAAGTTAATGGAATAAGAGTTATAAAGTATCCACCTGATTTCGTTACTGATAATACTCCAGGTAATGACTATGTATTCTTTAGGCTTGCGGATGTTATGCTAATGAAAGCTGAAGCTATTTTAAGAGGAGGAGCTGCCACAAATGGTGATACTCCAACTAGCCTTGTTAACTCCATTAGAGCAACTAGAAACGCGACGGATATAACTTCAGTGGATTTGGATGTCTTATTGGAGGAGCGTGCTAGAGAATTATATTGGGAAGGTTGGAGAAGAAATGACCAAATTAGATTTGGAACATTTTTGGAAGCTCATCAAGAAAAGCCGGTTTCAACAGAACAATACTTATTGTTTCCTATCCCACCGGCGGCTTTATCGACCAATCCAAACTTAATTCAAAACCCAGGTTATTAATTACAAGTGTTAATTTATAATAATGCGATAATTCAAAACGCCCCTGAAAAAGGGGCGTTTTTTTATGCTTCCACTTTAAACAAAAATCCCTTATTATGAATATTATCAATAGAAATGTTCTTATCCCTACTTAAGTATTTGCGAAGATGCGAAACAAATACATTTAAACTTTTTCGGTTAAAGTAATCGCTTTCTCCCCAAATACTCGTAAGAATCTCTTTATGGGGCGCAAGTTCATTTTTATGCTTGTATAAGTATAAAAGAAGCTCACTTTCCCTTGTGGTTAAAGATATTTCATCGTCCTTAAAAAAAAGCTTTTGTAGCTGCGGATCGAATGTATATAATCCTATTTTAATAGTATTTGAAACCGATTTATCGGAATCCCTATTCATTCTGGCAAGCAAGGTTTTTATCCGTACCACCAGCTCTTCTTCGTCTATGGGTTTTTTTAAATAATCTATAGCACCCAACGCAAATCCTTTTAACACATCTATTTTTAAAGATCGAGCGGACAAAAATATAAACGGAATATTTGGGTATAAATCATTAATTTTTTGCGCCAAAGTAAAACCGTCCATTTCCGGCATCATTACATCCAAAATTATCAAATCGAAGTTCTCTTTTGTTAAAAGTTCCAATGCTTTTAATCCGTTATCCATCCACTGCAAATGAAACCCCTTCATTTTCAAATACTCCGTTAGCAAGTATCCTAAAGACGCATCATCTTCAACTAATAATATTTTATCCATTTATTTCTTTTTTATCGGTAGCTTAATAATTATAGAAGTTCCTATTCCTACTTCGCTATTTAATTCAATTCGACCTTTATGCAAACGTATCACCTCTTTCACATAGCTCAATCCCAAGCCATATCCTTTAACATTATGTATATCGCCTGTACTAACCCTAAAGTATTTTTTAAATATCTTTTTTTGCTCCTCCTTCCCTATCCCTATTCCATTATCTTTTATCTCTATATGTAGGCTCTGCTGTTCCTTAAACGCCTGTAAGCGAATTTTTGGATTTTCTACAGCATATTTTTTCGCGTTATCCAAAATATTATTAATCGCATTTTCAAGATGTGAACTATCGAAAAGAATGAAATAAGAACCCTCTTGTAAATCATAGCTAAAATCAACTTCCTCCAATACGGAAAGCTCTTGAAAAGAGTCACAGATGGCACGTAATTTTGGTTTGAAATCGCCTTCTTTTAAAGTTATTAAATATTTTGAGTTTTCCAGCCCTGCCAAATCGAGCACCTTTTCGATATGGGTTTTGAGTTTGTCATTTTGATCCTTTATAATCTTCACTATAGGCTTAAGGTTTTCATCCGATTTTTCATCAAGCAATTTGGTAGCCAATCCAATGGAAAAAACCGGGGTTTTAAGTTCGTGTGTAAGGTTATTTATAAAGGTATTGGTGGTGGTAATTACATTTTTTTGCCAATAGAAAGAACGGAGCACCCATACTATTACCACTATAATTGCTATTATAAAAATTAGGCTCGGAATCGTTAAGCCATTTAATTGAGACAGAAAGTATCTATTTATATCTTCAAATTGTACCTGCAAAATAAGTCGCTCATCCACTTGTTCGGGGAGATACCCTTTTAAGACTATTGGATATTCCAGCTGTTTATCTTCTTCTTTTTTGATGTAGTTTGGTGATGTAAAATAGACGGTACTATCATTTTTTACCAACCGATAGGAAAAATCTGTTTTAATACCTTGCTGTAGAAACCTATCTACCAAAAAATCATTTAAAAAATGACTCGATGCATCTTGAATGCTATCCACACTTAGAGCGAAATAGCTATCGTTTTTAGTAATGGCCTGTTCTATTAAAAAAGTCAACTCATTCCTATTGCTCAAGTCTTTTTGAATCGTCTGCATTGCATCGCCAACCTTTGCATTAAATTGAACTTTTGCCAGATTGAGTCCGATTTTTAAATATTGATATTGAACGACGGCCAGACCAATCACCGAAATAACAAAAACAATTATATAGATTTTTCTGAAGTTCAACATATTTTAAACAAATTATTGAATACAAACACCAAAGGCCTTAGGTTGAAAAGATAAAAAATATTTTCCCATTGACGTTGCAGCATTGCAAATCTAAGTCAGTAACCGACAATTTTTAGATTTATACACGCGGGCTTAATGTTTCATTAGTAATATTAATCTTTTATTAATCTTTTTGACTTCTTATTAATCCCAAAGTTCAATCTGATGGCTTATTTTAGCAGTGTTCAATTAGTTATAAAATTCTTCATACAATAAATCGTAAAAAGCTAGCTTTCAAGTTAGCTTTTTTTGTTTGGGAAATTAATAGATTTAGTAATATTGCCAGCTAAAAGAGACACTTAGGGTATAAAAGTATATGATAAAAGCTCTTCTTACGATAATTGCAGCGCTTACTTTAACTTCCTGTACTCAGGAAGAAAAACTCTTTACTCTTTTAAATCCATCAAAAACCTCCATAGACTTTACCAATGGGCTTACCAATTCAACAGATTTAAACATTTTAAATTATTTATATTATTACAACGGCGCCGGTGTCGCTGCTGGAGACTTTAACAACGATGGATGGACAGACCTTTATTTTACGGGAAATCAAGTGGCGGATAAGCTTTACCTTAATCAAAAAAATTTATCCTTTATAAACATCAATAAAGCAGCTGGAATAGATAATGACAGCGGATGGACAACCGGTGTTACCACAGTCGACATTAATAACGACGGAAAGTTGGATCTATATATTTGCAAGGTTGGGGCCCTATCGCCTAATAGTCATAACCTATTATATGTGAATCAAGGAAATAATGAAAATGGCGTTCCTGTCTTTAAAGAAGAATCAAAAAAATATGGTTTGAACATATCCACCTATGCCACCCAAAGCGCATTTTTAGATTACGACTTGGATGGAGATTTAGATATGTATTTATTGAATCATTCCGTACATCCCAACAGTAATTACGGTCATGGCAAAAAAAGAAACTTAATCGACAGCTTGGCCGGTGATCGATTTCACGAAAATGAAAATGGCTATTTTAAAGACGTTTCCAAAGAGGTTGGTGTTCATCAGGGGAGCATTGGTTATGGCCTTGGAATAGCAATTAGCGATATTAATAACGATGGCTATCCAGACATTTATATTGGGAATGATTTTTTTGAAAACGATTATCTCTACATCAACCAAAAGAATGGCACTTTCTTAGACATCAACGAAACTGATGAAACCATTTTAGGGCATACAACCCATTATTCCATGGGAAATGATATTGCCGACATTAACAACGATGGCAATTTCGATATTCTTTCGGTAGATATGCTCCCAGAAAATTTGAAGAGCTATAAAACTTCTGGAACTGAGTATAACTACCAAACCTATAGCAGTTACCTTAAAAACGGTTATCACCCCCAGTTTATGCAAAATACGTTGCATTTTAATGCAGGAAATAATATGTTTCTAGAGTCTGCATATACCAGCGGCATTGCTTCTACAGAATGGTCTTGGGCTCCACTCATTGCCGATTATGACAACGATGGCAACAAAGACATTTATATAACCAATGGAATTTTAGGAGCTACCAACGACATGGATTTTATCAACTTTATTGCTAATGAGAATATTCAAAAGCGGTTGGGCAAAGGGATGAAAGAAAAAGACATGACTTTTATTAACGAAATTCCCAAAAAACACGTTCCAAACTATTTTTTTAAAAACCAAGGCGATGAAACTTTTAAGGATGCCACTAACACTTGGTTTGAAGAAATTCCATCCTACAGCAATGGAGCCGTTTATACAGACCTGGATAATGATGGCGATTTGGAATTGGTGGTAAATAATGTGAACGAACGGGCGTTTATCTTAAAGAATAATACTCGAGAGTTAGAACAGCCTTCAAACTATATTCAAATAAGTTTTAAAGGTTCTGAAGCAAATAGATTTGGGATTGGCGCCAAAGTAAAAGTTTATTTAGATTCACTTATTTTAAGTACTGAAAATAATGTAAGTCGCGGTTTTATGTCGTCTATCTCACCAGAATTACATTTTGGGTTAGGAAAAAGGGAACATATCAATTATATAGAAATCACCTGGCCAGATGGTAAAATAGAAGAAATCAAATCCCCAGCCATCAATCAAAAATTGGTAGTGGATTATGCCAATGCAATTACCTATGCTCCTAAGAAAAACCTAGAAGAAACCTGGTTTTTAAAAAATATTGATTCCCTATTTTCTTTTAAACATAAGGATTTTACTTCTGTAGAGTTCAACAGGGATCCTTTAATCCCTTTTGCCAATACCAATCAAGGTCCAGCAGTAACAGTTGGAGACATCAATAAAGATGGACTGGAAGATGTTTTTATTGGCGGCGGTAAAATGCAAGCTTCTGCCCTATTTATACAAACAAAAACAGGAACATTTAAAAATGTTCAGAAAGAACTTTTTAAAAAAGATGCCAAAAGTGAAGATGTTGACAATTTGTTCTTCGATGCCGATAAAGATGGAGATCTTGACCTCATCGTAGTAAGTGGAGGAAATGAGTTTAAAACTGGCAACCCCCTAAAACCAAGGCTATACATTAATGAAAACGGAAGCTTCAAGAAGGATACGCTACAGTTTCAAAATGTTTTTATAAACGCATCCAGCGTAACAGCTATCGATATTGACAACGACAATGATCTGGATTTATGCATCACTTCCAATAGTGCTTCCCGTAGTTTCGGAAAAACCGCTCCTCAATTCATTTTTGAAAATAACGGTTCGGGAACTTTCTCAAATATTACAGCTCAATATGCCCCCACATTCCAAAAAATTGGCAATGTTGAAGCCATTAAGTGGATTGATCTTAATAATGATACATTTTTAGATGCCATTGTCGTGGGTAAATGGATGCCAATTTCTATTTTTTTAAATGATGGAAACCAGTTAAGACTTTACAAAGGAAACCTTAATGCTACTAGCGGCTGGTGGAACTGTGTCGAGGCAGGAGACTTTGATAAGGATGGCGATATTGACATCATTGCTGGAAATTGGGGACTTAACACTCGTTTAAATGCTTCGGAAGAAAAACCAATTACCTTGTACCAAAATGATTTTGATGACAACGGGAATATAGAACCAATCGTTACCTACTATTACAGGGGTGAAGAAACTACGCTTTCTTCAAAAGATGAGTTGGTAAAACAGTTACCCATGCTCAACAAAAAATTTCTTTCTTATGAAGACTTTGCGAATGCATCATTTGAAGAATTACTTCCGGCGGAAAAAATAAAAAATGCCGAAACTAAAAAAGTTTACGAACTAGCTTCTGTATATTTTGAAAACCAAGGAAACAATACATTTAAAAAACACCTGCTTCCCATAAACGCACAGAAAACTGATATTTTCAACATGAAGGTGGATGATTTCAATGGAGACAGTTATGACGATGTGTTACTTGTTGGAAACAACCATGAAATAAGCACGCAATTGGGCCGACTAGATGCATCGCATGGAATTTTGTTGTTAAACGACCGAAAAGGTTTTTTCAAAACCCTTTCAAATCAGTATTTTAACATTCCTGGTGCTGCTCGTGATACAGACAAAATAAGCATTAACGATACCGTTTATTATATTACCACCATCAATAATAATTATCCTGTTTTTTTAGAAAAGAAAAAGTAAAATGAAAAGATTTTTAATCATATTGTCTCTACTATTGCTAATGATTTCTTGTAAGAATGAAGAGATTCATAAGAAAGAGCAGAATCCACAGAAACTGTTCTCTCTATTGGATAGCACTCAAACAGGAATAAATTTTGAAAACAGTGTTGAAAACAAAAAGGATTTTAATATATTTAGTTATCGCAATTTCTACAATGGCGGTGGCGTGGCTATTGGAGACATAAATAACGATGGTCTTCCTGATATTTATTTTACCTCCAACCAAAATCAAAACAAACTTTATCTTAACAGAGGTGATTTTAAGTTCGAGGACATTACCGAAAAAGCTGGAGTTTCAGGAGCAAAAGCTTGGTCTACAGGAGTGGTAATGGTCGATCTTAACGGAGATGGTTTTCTTGACATTTATGTTTGCAATGCGGGAAATGTTGAAGGTGACAATCAAAAAAATGAGCTTTTTATAAACAATGGAGATCTTACTTTTACAGAAAAAGCCGAAGATTATAACCTAGCAGAGTCCGGTTTTACTACTCATGCAGCTTTTTTTGATTACGATAAAGATGGAGACCTGGATGTTTATATTCTTAACAATAGTTTCATTCCTGTTAATAGCCTTCAGTATAATAACAAAAGAGAGTTAAGAGCTAAAGATTGGAACTTGCCCAAACAACTACTAGGCGGAGGCGATAAACTTCTAAGGAATGACGAAGGGAAATTTATAGATGTAAGTGAAAAATCGGGAATATACGGAAGCTTAATAGGTTTTGGCCTCGGAGTAACAGTTGGTGATGTTAATAATGATTATTACCCGGATATCTACGTGTCCAACGATTTTTACGAACGTGATTATTTATATATAAACAATCAAGATGGAACCTTCTCAGAAGAAATTGAAAACTGGACCGGGCATATAAGTCATTCATCCATGGGAGCAGATATGGCAGATATCAATAATGACGGAAATCCTGATATTTTTGTTACCGATATGCTTGCTGAAGATGATAAACGCGCCAAAGAAGTAAGTGAATTTGATAGACCCGATATTTACGAACTAAGGCAACGCAGAGGGTTTTATAATCAACAAATGCAAAATACACTGCAATTAAACACTGGCAACAATGCTTTTTCTGAAATAGCATATTTCAGTGGAGTTGCAAAAACCGATTGGAGCTGGAGTCCTTTAATTTTCGATATGGATAACGATGGCTACCGAGACATTTATGTCTCCAATGGAATGAATCATGATCTCACCGATGGTGATTTTATGGATTTCTTTGCCAACGAATTGATACAGAAAATGGTTACTACTGGTAAAAAACAAGAAATTGATAGTGTCATCAAAGAAATGCCACGAGTACCCATTTTAAATTATGCTTTTAAGAACAACAAAGATTTGACTTTCTCTAAAAAAATGGAAGATTGGGGATTTGAAACCCCAAGCTTTTCAAACGGTTCAGCATATGGGGACTTAGACAATGATGGAGATTTAGATTTGTTGGTTAATAATGTAAATATGCCAGCTTTTGTTTATAAAAATAATTCTGAAAAGGTAAATCCGAAAAATCACTTTGTAAAATTAAAACTTAAAGGCACCAATAAAAACACTTTTGGTATTGGAAGTACAGTAGATCTATATACCAAAAATGGAATCTTAAGAAATGTATTAATTCCTTCAAGAGGTTTTCAGTCTTCTGTAGATTACACATTAACTATAGGGTTGGGTGAGGAAAAAACAATTGATTCCGCCCTTGTTGTTTGGCCAAATGGAAAGTCGCAAAGTTTTAAAAATTTAGCAGTAGACACTACCTTCATTTTTAATGAAAATTCAGCAATAAAACAGAGTATTCATACATCCGCGATAAAAGGAACCACATATTTAAGCCAGATAAAAAACGACCTTCTCGTAAAACACAACGAAAATAACTTTTCAGATTTTGACTACGAAGGGTTAATTCCAAAGAAAATGTCTCAAGAAGGTCCGAGCCTTGCAATTGGAGATGTTGACAAGGATGGTTTTGAAGATATTTATATAGGAGGGGCGAAAGATCAAATGGGGATACTTTATTTGAATAAAGGGAATTCAAAATTGGCGCCCAGTCAACAACCCATATTTAAAACCGATGCTTCTTTTGAAGATACCGCGGCAGAATTTTTAGATATAGATGCTGATGATGACCTCGATTTAGTGGTAGGAACTGGGGGAAATGAGTTGTATGAAGCGGCTAATTATGCAATACGCTTCTATTTGAATGATGGAAATGGTAATTTTTCATCTACCAAAAACAGCATCAATACAAATAAACAAAATGTTTCTGTTATTGCTCCTTTTGATTTTGATAATGACGGTGATTTAGATCTTTTTGTGGGGATGCGTAATATAGTGGGAACATATGGAATTAATCCCGAACATTTATTACTACAAAATGATGGAAAAGGTAATTTTACCGATGTAACAGAAAGAAAAGCTTTTGAATTAAAGGACGTTGGAATGATTTCTGATGCAACATGGGTAGATATTGATGGAGACGGTTTAAAAGATCTCATTATTGTAGGCGATTGGAGCCATCCTCACGTATTTAAAAATACAAATAGAGATTTACGCCCTTTGAAAACAAGTTTAAACAAAATGAATGGCTGGTGGAATACCGTGACTGCAGAAGACCTAAACAAAGATGGTAAAATGGATCTCATTTTAGGGAACGATGGGCTTAATCTTTCTTACAAAGCATCCATTGAAGAGCCTATAAAACTCTATGTAAACGATTTTGACAATAACGGTAGTATAGAACAAATAACCACAAGAGTGATTAATAATAAAGACACTCCTATACACTTGAAAAAAGAGATAACAGGTCAATTGGTAAGCCTAAAAAAACAAAACCTGAAACCATCTGACTATGCGGCAAAGTCTTTGGATGAGTTATTTCCAAAAGAAATTTTAGATAATTCTTTAATAAAATCTGTCAATACCACCGCTTCTATAGTTGCGATAAATCAAGGAAATGGGGATTTTGCCATTAAAGAGCTTCCAAAAGAAGTTCAATTTTCATGTGTATGCGATATTTCTTCGAGTGATCTTAATGGAGATGGAAATCTAGATCTCATAATGGCCGGTAACAATTATGAATTCAAACCACAATTTTCTAGGCTCGACGCCAATTATGGAAGTGTTCTACTCGGTAATGGAAAAGGAGATTTTACGTGGCAAGATTATAACAAATCCGGTTTCTTTGTAAAAGGGGAAGTTAAAAAATTAGCTCAATTTAAAGATAAATCGGGTGCCACCTATTTATTGGTAGCCATCAATAATGAACAACCTAAAATCTTTAAGGTTAATGAATAAATTATTAATCTATACCGTCCTGTTTTTTGCGATCGTTTCTTGTAAGGATGAAGGCGAATTGTTCCATAATCCATCTGCGAAAGAAACAGGAATTGAATTTATCAATACCATTACAGAAACCGACGACCTCAACATTCTAGACTACCTCTATTTTTATAATGGTGGTGGTGTTGCGGTTGGAGATATTAATAACGACGGTCTCCCTGATATTTTCCTCTCTGGAAATCAAGTGAAAAATAAACTTTACCTCAACAAAGGCAATCTCAAATTCGAAGATATTTCCGAGGCTGCCGGAATTGAAGGCAATAGTACTTGGAATACCGGTGCAATAATGGGAGATGTCAACGGCGATGGCCTTTTAGACATCTATGTTTGCGCAGTAGTGGGCATAAATGGATTTAGGGGGTATAACGAACTCTATATCAATAATGGAGATACTACCTTTACCGAAAGTGCTGAGAAATATGTATTGGATTTCGACTCATTTAGCTCCTCGGCAGCATTTTTAGACTTCGATCTGGATGGAGATTTAGACATCTATTTGCTGAACCATGCCGTTCACACCCAAGACTCTTTTGGTAAAGCAGAACTTAGAAACCAGCGAAATTATGCCACTGGAGATAAATTACTTAGAAACGATAATGGAAAGTTTACCGATGTAAGCGAGCAGGCTGGAATTTTTGGCGGGGTCAATGGATATGGTTTAGGGTTGGCCGTTTCTGATTTTAATCAAGATGGTTATCCAGATATTTATGTTGGAAACGATTTTCATGAAGATGATTATTATTATTTGAATAACGGTGACGGAACTTTTACAGAAAGCCTTAAAGCACATTTTGGTCACACCAGCAGATTTTCCATGGGAAATGATGTTGCCGACATAAATCACGACGGTTTCCCAGATATATTATCGTTGGATATGCTTCCGGAAGATGAAACCATTTTAAAATCCTCTGCTGGGGATGAAAATGTGCAAATGTTGGAAATGCGCACCCAACGTTTAGGGTATCACTACCAATATACCCGTAACATGCTTCAAATGAATAACCAAGGAGGTAATTTTAAAGAAACTGCGCTTTACAGCGGTATAGCTGCTTCCGATTGGAGTTGGAGCGCCCTTTTCGCCGATTACAATGAAGATGGTGAACAGGATGTTTTTATTTCAAACGGAATCCCAAAACGCCCAAACGATTTAGATTTTATAAAGTTTACTTCCAATGAGCAAATTCGTAAGAAGCTGGACAATACAAAACTGGTTGATCAAAAGGCATTAGATCTAATGCCTACCGGAGCCTATCACAATTATATTTTTGAAGGTGGAAAGGATTTGTCCTTTAAAGATCAATCAAAAAAGTGGATTACAAAAGACACCCTTATTTCTGGGGCTACTGCCATGGCAGATTTTGATAATGATGGCGATATAGACCTTATTACCAACAACATCAATCAACCTGCCACATTGTACATTAATAAAACGAATGAAAAAGGCACGTTCCTCAAACTTAAATTTAAGTTCAAAAAGCCTAATTTGTTGGGTATTGGAACCAAAGTGTTTTCCTATCAAAACGAAACGCTGCAATACCGCGAACTTTATACAGTTAGGGGATTTCAAGCTTCCTCTGAACCTTTTGTCCATTTTGGATATAGGAACAACGAAGAAATTGACTCGCTGGTGATTGTTTGGCCGGATAATACTTTTCAAAAACTCGAAAACGTAACGCCTAATCAAACATTACTTATTTCGAAAGAAGGAAATAGCCGCCCTTATAATTACAAACAGCTATTACCAAAAAATAAGATGCTTTTTGAAAGAGTAAGCGGCAATTACGGCATCAATTTTGTACATGAAGAAGACAACTATGTAGATTTCAATAGGCAAAAATTAATTCCGTATAAAATCTCAGACCGCGGTCCCGCAACATCCGTAGGCGATTTAAACGGCGATGGTAAAGATGATATTTTCTTCGGAAGCTCAAAATTCAAACCTGCACGTATGTACCTGCAAAACGACTCTTCTTTTGTTGAAAAAACGAATGTTACCATAAAAAACGATTCGGTTACCGAAAATGTGGATGCCTTTATTGCAGACCTCAATGGAGACCAATTAAACGATCTTTTCGTAGCCAATGGCGGAGGTGACTTTTACGGAAAAATGAAACCTCTTAACGATATTCTATATTTCCAAAAAGATAGTTCTTTTGTAAAAAAGGCTATCGACGAACATTTTAATAATGCATCAGTTGTAAAACCGCTTGACTTTGATGGAGATGGCGATCTGGATATTTTTGTGGGCAGCGATGCCGTTTCGTATGATTTTGGTGCCATTCCAAAGTCGTACCTTTATAAAAACGAAAAAGGAAACTTTACTTCTGTAAAAAATGAAGAACTCGAAAATATCGGAATGGTTACCGATGCTATTTGGACAGATTTTAACGCCGACGGCACTAAAGATTTAATTGTCGTTGGAGAGTGGATGGCTCCACAATTTTTCAGTAACAATAACGGCGTTTTAAAGCATGTTTTTCCTTCCGAAGAAAAATTAAACGGTCTTTGGCAAAGTATTATCGAATTTGACATGGATGGAGATGGAGACAAGGATTATTTAATGGGTAATTGGGGACTAAACAGCAAGTTTAAGGCTTCTAAAGAGGCTCCTATGAAAATGTTTTACGCAGATTTCGATGACAACAAACGAACTGAAACCATTGTAGCCGCAGAAAAAAACGGAAATTATTATACAACTGCAAATTTCGATGAACTCTCGGAACAATTGGTTTCTATAATGCGTAAAAAATTTACCACTTATAAAGATTTTGCCGGAAAGCCTATCGAAGAAGTTTTTGGTGAATCCCTTTTAAAGAAAGCAAAAGTTTTGGAAGTACACACCTTAAGTTCTGGTTGGTTGGAAAACAGAGAAGGGAAATTTGTGTACCATGCATTTGGAACTGACTTACAATTGGCGCCAATTACCAATTTTTTGGCTTATGATTTCAATTCAGACGGAAAAAAAGATATTTTAGCAGCCGGTAACTATTTCGGGGTCAAACCTTATCATAGTAGATTCGATGCTTTCACGGGAGCAATACTTTACCAAAATAAAACCGTAGTGCCTACAGATAAAATTGGCTTAGATTTGAGCAGAAAAGCTATTAGTAAATTAAATATTATAAAAATTAAAAATCAAGATTACCTATTGGTAACTATAAACAATAACAGTGTAGAACTGTACAAACTAAATAACAATTAAAATAATGAAACGAATTTTAGTACTCATTTGTGTATGTATGTTGGTTTTCACTTCATGTAACAAAGAAGAAAAACCAATAGAAGTTACACCAGAAAATTTGCATCAAGCCATAGATCAAGTAGTGGATATTATGATTCACGATATTTTTTCCCCTCCTGTGGCTAGTAGAATATTTGTATATGCAGATATAGCTGCTTACGAAATCATTGCCCAAAAAGATCCAAATTACAATTCGTTGGCTGGGGTGGTTACAGATTTAAAACCAATTCCAACAGCTACCAATTCGGAAAAAGTTAATTACCAAGTCGCTGCGCTTATAGCACATATGGAGGTAAGTAAGAGTTTAATTTTTTCTGAAGACCGTATGCAAGTATTCCAAGACAGTCTTTACACTGAATGGAAAAACACCAACGAAACCGAGTTCAATGCTTCCAAAGCTTACGCCATGGAAGTTGTAGACCATATTAAATCATGGATGGATAAAGACAATTACAAACAAACCCGTACCATGCCAAAGTTTACGGTAAACAGCGACGATCCTTCCCGTTGGCAACCTACCCCACCCGCCTATATGGATGGTATAGAGCCTCATTGGATGAAAATTAGACCCATGGCCATAGATTCGGCTGCGCAGTTTAAGCCCATTCCACCACCTGAGTTTTCACTTGAGAAAGACAGTAAATTCTTTAAGGAAACCATGGAGGTTTACAATGTAAGAAACGACATGACCGAGAAAGGGGATGCTTCTGAAGAAATTGCCATTGCAAAATTTTGGGATTGTAATCCATACGTTTCCGTAACCAAAGGACATTTAATGTTCGCTACCAAAAAAATTACTCCAGGTGCCCATTGGATAGGAATTGTAAAGATTGCCTGTAAAAAAACCGATGCCAGCTTTAACGAAACTGTTTTTGCCTATACAAAGACTGCTATTGCTATTTTTGATGGTTTTATAAGCTGTTGGGACGAAAAATACAGAAGTAACCTTATACGTCCCGAAACAGTTATTAATCAGTATATAGATGAAAACTGGAAACCGGTTTTGCAAACACCACCTTTTCCAGAATATACAAGCGGACATTCTGTAGTTTCTGGAGCTGCTGCTAAAACATTGACCTCCATATTTGGTGATAATTTTGCCTTTGATGACGATACCGAGGTGCCTTACGGACTTCCGGTGCGTTCGTTCACTTCATTTAATAAAGCTGCAGACGAAGCTGCCATGAGCAGAATGTATGGTGGTATTCACTATCGTGCCGCTATCGAAGTAGGTGTTGGCCAAGGTAGGTCCATGGCCGATTTTATTATAAAAAAATTAGATGGAATGACCAACGAAAAAATAGTTTCAAACAAATAGAAGTTTTCTTATAAATGAAAAAAATAATTGGGTTTTTAGCTCTATTGCTCATAGTCGCATTAAGTTGGTACCTTTTCATTAAAAAAAGTGATTATATCTATCAGTTTAAAGAAAAAGCAAGTACCGGCACTATATTTTATAGCATTACCAACTGGCAAAAAACCAAAGATTCGGTGCGTACCACTACCATCGATAGTACGCTTTACTCTCAAATAGTTCAAAAGGTAAATTATAAAGGGGAAGACTACACCGTCTATTGGGATATTGATATTATTAACGATTCTATTTCTGAAATTAGTGCTGGGGTGAAACAGGATAAAAACAGCCTTAAAAATAGGTTGACAGCTCCATTTACTCAAACGGATTTCACCAGTAACACACGTAATTTATTGATTGATTTTAAAAAAGTGTTGGATTTAAACCTTTCTACTTTTCGAGTAAATGAAATTACAGATACCATTTCACCCGCTAAAAAATGTGCGTGCGTAAATGCCGAAACATCCCCCGAAGGAAAGGCGAAACAGATGATGCGTAATTACAATTACATAAGCAGTTACATTGCCAACAACAATATCCAAGAAGACGGTAGACCTTTGGTTGTCATCAATGAATTTAACAAAGCCAAAAACAGGATTAATATGGATTTTTGTTTTCCTATTAAAGGTTTGAATAAGCTTCCTGGGACTCCTGGCGATATATTTTATAAAGTAGTAGAGGCAAAACCTTCTATAAAAACCGTTTTTAATGGTAATTATATGTATTCCCACCATGCGTGGTACTCGCTTTACGATTATGCGGAAAATAATGACATGAATATAGGAGGTGAAATTGTGGAACAATTCCATAATAACCCCAACCTGGGCGGCGATGCCCTTAGATGGAAAACAGATGTTTACATTCCTATAAATTAAAACTTTAGTAAATAACAAAAATCACTGCAGGTCTAATAGATTTAAGACTTAGCAGTGATTTTTTTATCCTTAATCGCACTAGTGGATATTATATTTTATAAAGTGGACTCTCTTTTAACCAAACTAGATTTTATAATTTCCGTTTCGTAGGCTCTCGACTCAAAATCTTCCTCTTCCAATCGTTTTATCAAAAGATCGGCCGCCTTTTCCCCTATTTCTTCACCATGTTGACTCACGGTTGTAAGCGACGGACTGCTACTTATGGAAATAATTCCATCTGTGAATCCGATAAAAGAAATATCATTGGGTGCACTTTTGCCCATTTTTTGGGCGATTTTCATTGCAGAAACGGCAAAAAATTCAGTGACTCCAAAAACGGCATCCACCTCATGGTTTTCCAAGAGGCGTTCTACAGGCTCAAAACCACTATAAAAATCTTCAATTTTAACGATGAGGTTTTCATCTACCTCCAACCCAGCATCTAGAAGGGCTTTTTTATAACCTTCCGTTCTTAGTTTTCCAACGCTCATGTAATCTGGCATGGTAAGTAAGGCAATTTTCTTTCTTCCGCTTTCAATTAAATAAGAAACTGCACTGTAGGCCCCGTGAAAATCGTCTATAATAACCTTGTCACAATTTACTTGATCGGTAACCCGATCGATCATAACTACTGGCATTCCTTGATTTATCACTTCATTTATATGATGGAAATCTTGCTTCTTTTCGGTGTCTTTAGATAGCGACATTATAAAACCGTCTATACTTCCATTTGCTAGCATTTGCATGTTTATAACCTCTTTGTCGAAAGATTCATTGGAGATACAAACAATAACATTATAGCCTTTTGCTGAAGCCAACCTTTCCACCCCAGTTATAACCGAAGAAAAGAAGTAATGAACAATTTCAGGAAGGATAATCCCAATATTCTTTGTTTTTTGGTTTTTCAAGCTCAAGGCAATATTATTGGGCTTGTAATGGTGTTCTTTAGCAAAAGCTTGAATAATTTCTTTTGTTTTTTCACTTATCTCAGGACTATCTTTAAGTGCCTTGGACACCGTAGATATAGAGACGTTAAATCTTCTTGAAATTTCTTTAAGCGTTATCTTTTGCTTCATTGCTGCACCTTTTATGTATTCGATCGGATATTCAAAATTAAGGTTTTTCTTAGAAAGAATATCTTTATTTAGCTAAGTAACCTCAAATATAATATCATCAACCGAAAATAATAGTAATTTTTACTGTTCATTAGTAAAACTCAATTTCTGAACTTATTATTCGGTCTCATTAATTTTTCTAGTGCCCCATTCTCTTCCAATTCGTATCCGCCTGTTTTTGAAGCTCTACGGCACCTTCTTTTTGCCATAGGCCTAAAGTATTGTTACCCCAGCTGTTGTAAAACAGATAAAGTTTCCCATCCCTTATTTCATAGGTTTTTGGATTAATTTTTACTTTCTCTCCATTTGCAATGGCGTATGCGCAGTATCCTCCATACTGTGGAAGGTATTTCTTAGGATTCTCTTGAAAAGTTCTTAAATGTTTTTCAGACACAAACCTAAATTCGGCATCCTCGTAAATCGTTACAAAATCTGAAGAGCCTTTTTCCGGAGTTTCTTCAAAATAAGAAATAACATCATACCCTTCGGCTACCGCTCCCTTCTGCTCGTTAAATTGTGCTTTTGAAGAGACTATAAAAAACAATAAGATGCAAGTAAGCTTAGTTTCCATATAACTACTATTTTTTTAGTTAGTAGAACTAAAGCTGCAAACATTACTCACAATTGAAATATTTTCCCTTCAAAAACACAGTGAAGCCATTAGTTTTACCATTATAAAATTCCATCATAGGTTTCGACTCCCGAAGTATCGGGACAGCCTGACAGTAAAATATTTAAAGTCAATTAAATTAACCAAACTACTAATTAAGGTAATTGTGCAGGATACAGTGTATTATAATCCGCCGCTTTCAGTCGAGGTAATTTTGCATCGAAATTAGCTTCTATAGCAGCCAAAAAATTATTAGCTAAATAAGCATAGCCTCTTGCCGTAGGGTGCACACCGTCTAAAGAGAAAGCACCTCCAAAAACCAAATCGCCGTTTAAAACAAATTCATCGAATGCAACACCTCCATTTACCACTTCATCTAAAATTGCATTTGCATCTACCAAAGCGAGTCCATTTTGTTCTGCAACTGCCGCTATAGTAGTATTAAAAGCAACCACTGCATCTGTAGCAGCTTTTTGTTCGCTTGGCAGTAGAACCGCTCCATCTTGTAATGGATAGGTAACACCGATTGAATTAAAAGGTGCAGGAATCCCTACTTGTTCCGTACCAATTGTTGAAGAAGTAGGTAATGTAATGAGATCTGCTTCGGTGGCATGTCGAGCTTGCCCATATAACATGGCCATTAGGCCAGCTTGTTGTGCTGGGATTCCCGCTTGTTGCAAAGCACCATTTAATTGAGCTGAAAGGTCGGTTAGATCTTCATCTTTAATCATTAAAGGGTTATTGCTTCCAGCCTGCAAAAGCACCACACGATCTCCCTGACCCTGAGCGGTTAATATTTGCTTTAGTGGACCGATAAGCTGCGTATTTAATTGATTGGCAGTTGCTTCATCCAATGGAACAGGATTGTAAGGAACTGTTGTGAAATAAGGAATAGAGGTTACATTTGGAATATTGGCTACTGCTCCCTTTGCACCATTTGCCGTTAATTGCGCCACTATACCACTATACACTTGCGCAAAAACATTAGGATCGGTAATATCATTGCTGGCATAGGTAGAAGGATCTAGATTCCCGTTTTGATCTATCCCTATTCCTCCCGAAGTGGCATAACCCAGCACATCGTTATTCCCTATCCAAAGGGTGAAAAAGGTTGGATTCTGACTTACAGCGTCTGCAATTATGGATGTGTTGGCACTCGAAGCAAATCGAACAAAATATGGATTTGCCTGTCCGGTTTGCAGCCCTGCGATATTTCCATAACCCTGTGCCAATAAATGATAACTTAAAGCTCCAGGTACTCCCATATTATTAAAACTACCTGATAAGGTTTGTGAAATCTCGGTAGTTGGAGAACCCGGCAAACGAGCGGGTCCAGCTCCATTAAAAAACAAACGGTTTTCTAGGATTACATTTCCACCCAAGGTGGCTCCACCCAGATTGTCGTTCATCAAAGGTTGATTAAATTCCCCTCCACCAACTAGTGAAAACTGTTGAGAGAGCATATTAGGTAATGAATTCTGTTGACTTGCCTGAAAAAGAGCTCCATCGGTATACCCCGCAGTTAAGGAATTCCCTACGGATACGTAATTAGAGAAATCTGCCGTTCCAGCAGAAAAATTCATCCCCATATCGCCCCCACCTGAAGAATCATCATCGGAACTGCAACTTAGCAATCCGATTAACATAAAAGATAATAAGCCTATATATTTAGTATTCATTGTATTCAAAATTTAGATTAGAAGTTATTTACCGTCCACGAAACATAAAACTGAGAACCGATAAGTCCCGTACCATAAGCAGTGAAATATTCTTTGGCACCTATATTGGTAGCCCCTACTTTAAAAGTAGATTTTAAAGATGGAACTGTATAGTTCAACTGTGCGTCTACTACATTAAAAGAAGGAATATTCCCATCTCCAAAAGAAGCCTGCCAGAAATAGGCATCGCTCCATCGATAACTTACATTGAAACCAAAATTTTCAACCAAATGGGTATGACCAAAAGAAGCTTTCACTTTATGCTTTGGAGTATTAAAACCTGGTCTAAAATCTGGATCGTCCTGTTCAAAATCTGCGAATGTATAATTGGCTTCCAGGTCGAAACCATTAAACACTTTGGTATAAACGGCCACCGCGGCTCCATAGGACTGCACTCCAGAATCTGCATTGGTGTATGTTTGAAAAACACGTGTATCCCCGCTTTGCAAAGCAACAAGTGATTGACTATTATCTCCCGCCTGCCCATACAAAGGCACGATTACATTTTCATTGGCAATAAAGTCTTCATAATCGGTATAATAACCACTTAAATCTATGGTAAAGCTACCTAGCTGACCTCGGTAACCAACTTCATAAGCAATAGCTTTTTCCGGTTCTACTATATCGACATCGGCAACTTCTGGTGCCCCAGCTTGAACAGAACTTACGGAAAAAGAATTTTCATAGGCGTCCCTTCCGCTAATAGTTGCCTGCGTCTGGCCACCATTGGCAGCTGCGTTGTTTACATTGTACGTTCGTACGTAACGATCTAAATTATCTTCCGCAGAACCTACAAGAACCGCTCTACCAACGTCTAAGCCAATATATAGATCTTGGGTGGTAGGGTTTCTAAAAGCTGTTTGGATAGAAGCTCTAAAATTATGGTTCTTGTCCGCTCCAGCAGTATAACCAACAGAAAGTCTCGGTGTAACTTGACCGTCGAATAATTCTGATTTATCATAACGGAAAGACGCGGTTAATTTTAATCGCTCCTCCATTAATTGTTTTTGGATTTGTGTATACAGTCCGAGTTCGTTATAGCTTATAGGGCCATCGTAATCGGTGAAAATGGTTCCGAAGGAATTTAAACGGTACGTTCTAAACGATCCTCCCACTTGAATATCTGCAAAATCGATTAGATCGGCAAAATTGTAGTTCGCATCGGCATGATACAATTGGGAAGCATCCCTAAATTGTGAACCAGCTGCCAGATCAGAATTGGTGGTAACCGTATCGAAAGCATCTTGAAAACCAGCTGTACCAGGAATCAATCTGCCAGTATCTGCCGTTTGGCGAGCCAATTGATGCGCCTGCTCGCTAGAGGCTCCTCCTAAGGTAGCCTGCACGTAAGCTCCTGCATACTCACCAAACCAAGTTTGGTCGTCTTTCCAGAATCGGTTAATGTTGATCCCTGTAAATCGCATGTCGTAGGAATCCCCGGCATCTTCATCGGTCATATAGCCTCGTACAAAAAAGTTATTGTTTTTAACTTCAATTTTATGTTGCTGAAGGAAAAAATTACGAAGGGAATACCTATTGGCTCCTTGGTAAATGGTAGCCCCTTTACCTACTTTTGCCTGATACATGATTTCAAAATCATCGGCAAAAGGACGATAATGTAGGGAAGCATCAAATTTCACGCTTTCTGCGTCATAATTGGTTAGGTTACTTTCTAAATACCCTGTTCTACTAACATTTTCATTAGGTAATAGGTTAACGGCTGCATCGGGAATTAAACCTCTACTCGCCAACGCTTGTCCAACACCGCGGATGTTTGTACTTACCTCATCTCCATAAACATTCAATCCGTCGTAATTAGGAGCCTCTCTTCCTACACCTGGATTAAGTACGTTCTCTTCACTAACGGCATACCAGTCTGTTCCTTCTAAATAAGAGAAATTGGCTTTTGCAGCGAACTTTTCTGAAAACTTCTTTGCAGCCCGTATTCCTACATCCCAATAAATATTATCACCAGCAGCATCTTGGGAAGTCATTCCCGTTTTTACGTAGGCACTTATACCATCGTCTACAAACGGATTCTTACTTCTCATAAATAAAATTCCATTAAACGCATTGGCTCCATAAAGTGCTGATGAAGCCCCGGGAAGTAATTCCACACTCTGCACGTCTATTTCTGTCATCCCCAATAAATTTCCAAGCGGAAAATTTAAAGCGGGAGCCGAATTGTCCATCCCATCTACCAGTTGCACAAAACGCGTGTTGGCAAAAGCTGCAAACCCCCTAGTATTTATGGACTTAAATGTTAAACTGTTGGTATTGATATCTACCCCTTTTAGGTTTTCCAAACCTCCATAGAAATCTACTGAAGCAGTATTCTTTATTTCTTTTAATCCGAAACGCTCCACAGTAACCGGAGATTCAAATATGCGTTCGGGGGTTCTCGAAGCGGAGATTACAATCTCTCCGAGATTGGTTGTTTGCTCTTCCAGTTGTATTGTTACATCCTCTGTACTGTTTATCTCAATCGTTTGCGAAGAAAAACCAATACTAGAAATTGTAATGCTAAAAGGAAGGCTTTTTGAAACTTCCAATTCAAAGTTTCCATTAAAATCGGAAACCGTACCAGTTGATGTACCAACTACTTGAATACTCGCACTAGGAATAGGCTGATTTTGTTGATCTATAACACTACCTGAAATTTTAGTTGACTGCGCGAAACCAACGGCACCAACTAGAAAAAGTAGCGCAAAAAAAATTGTTCTTATCATAATTTAGTTAGTTTTAGATAAGAACAATATACATATTTTTTTAATTCCGTAATTATTTATGTTAATAATTACGGAATTAATAATTGATTACTCCACGGTAACCGATTTTGCTAGGTTTCTAGGCTGATCGACATTACAACCTCGCATGACAGCGATGTGATAAGATAGTAACTGTAGAGGGATTGTCGTCAATAAAGGTGTTAAACCTTCAATAGTTTCCGGTACTTCGATGACGAAATCTGCCATCGATTTTACTTCCTCGTCTCCTTCTGTTACAATCCCGATAATTTTTCCTTTTCTGGATTTTATCTCTTGAATGTTGCTAACAACTTTCTCGTAATGCCCTTTTTTAGTTGCGATAACAACCACTGGCATTTGCTCATCTATTAAAGCAATAGGACCGTGTTTCATTTCCGCAGCCGGATAACCTTCCGCGTGGATGTAAGAGATTTCCTTTAACTTTAGAGCACCTTCCAGAGCTACAGGGAAATTATAACCCCGACCCAAGTACAAGAAATTAGGAGAATCTTTATAAACCGATGAAATGTATTTTACGTGATCGTCTACTTTTAAACATTCCTCCACTTTTGCAGGAATGGCTTCCATTTCCGCTAAATAATTGTGGAAATCGGTTTTAGAGATCATTCCTTTATTCTGCGCCAATTTAAGCGCAATCAAGGTTAGTACTGTAATTTGTGTGGTAAAAGCCTTTGTAGAGGCTACCCCAATTTCTGGTCCCGCATGGGTGTAAGCTCCCGCATGGGCTTCCCTAGCAATAGAAGAACCTACCACATTACATACACCAAATACAAAAGCTCCATTTTGTTTTGCCAACTTAATAGCGGCTAAGGTATCTGCCGTTTCTCCAGACTGTGAAATAGCAATGACTACATCTTCGGAAGTAATTACGGGGTTTCTGTATCTAAACTCCGATGCATATTCCACTTCCACCGGAATACGAGCCAAATCCTCGAATATATATTCCGCTACCAATCCGGCATGCCATGAAGTACCACAAGCAACAATTATAATGCGTTTTGCTTTTAGGATTTTCTCGAGGTTATCTTCAATCCCGGCCATTTTAATAATGCCTTCGTTAATTCTCAACCTTCCACGGTACGTGTCTTTAATTGCATCTGGTTGTTCATGTATTTCCTTCAGCATAAAATGGTCGTACCCATTTTTTTCAATTTGTTCTAAATTCAACTGAAGCTCATGAACATAGGGAGTAACGGGTTTATCTCCTTTAATCTGACGGATTTTTACATCTCGTCCTAATTTAACAATCGCCATTTGCTCATCTTCAAGATAAATAGCGTTATTGGTAAATTCAATAAATGGAGAAGCATCGGAAGCGATAAAGAATTCATCTTCACCCACTCCTATCGCTAACGGACTTCCCAATTTGGCAGCCACAATTTCGTCTGGCTTTGTTCTGTCGAAAACCGCAATTGCATAGGCTCCAATAACCTGGTTTAAAGCGATTTGAACTGCCTTTCCAAGCTTTACATCCTGATTTATTTTTATATCTTCAATAAGATTGATAAGAACTTCGGTATCCGTATCAGATTGAAAGGTATAACCTCTCTTTTCCAATGCTTTTTTAATTGAACCGTAGTTCTCTATAATTCCGTTATGGATAATAACCAAGTTCCCAGAATTAGAGTAATGGGGATGCGCATTGACATCGTTTGGAACTCCATGGGTAGCCCATCTCGTATGTCCCAACCCTATTTTTCCTTTGGTTACTTTTTCGCTCTCTGCTTTAGCCTTTAAATCGGCTACTTTTCCTTTGGTTTTACAAAGCTGCGAATCTTCCCCATCAAACAATACAATTCCAGCACTGTCGTAACCTCTATACTCCAGTCTTTCAAGACCTTTTACAACTATTGGATAAGCCTCTCTAGGCCCTATATAACCTACAATCCCACACATTTTATTATTGCTTTAAATTAATTATTACTCGGTTCCGTGTAATAAATTTCCAGTTTCAATCTTTTCTCATCATTGGCTGGAACATTGTTTCCATATAAAACAGTTCCAAAAATATTAGTAATAGAAGCTTGAGGGACACTTACTTCTTCTGTTCCTTTAAAAGCGGCAACATTAAAAGTATTGTTTATAGTACTCGTAGTTGATAAGCCTAATTTTATGTTGGTAGAATCGTTACGAATGATATTATTGATATAATCCGTAATCTTAAACTTGTAACGTGTACCCACATCATTGCTTTTATCAAGTCTACCACCATAATTAATAAAAGTTGTGGAATCGACTCCTGTCCTGGCGATAGAATCACGTTTATAGTCGATTAACGACCTCTTGTTGTTTAAATCAAACAAGTAAAGCCTATCTGGTAATGTAAGATCGTTTTGCTCAGGAAGTGATGATTCATCCACATAAAAAATCAAATTAGCTTCATTAATCAACCATCCTTTTTCGATTGCTTCCTGGAACGCAATTTTAGGATCCCCGCTACCACCGGTAATATCTATTTCCACATAACTTCCAGCACCACCATAAGGATATAATTTAGCCGCATTATCTTCTGTAAAATTACTCAACACGGCATCCGGATAATTATCGGTGATATAGTTAACCTTGTTTCCAGATAAATTAAGCCTAAAGGTTTTACTTTTTACGGTATCCCTATCTTCCACCGTACTATCATAATCATATTGCAATTCCACATAACTATTGGTACCGCTTAGATTAAGCAGCATTTCCAAATCTTCATTGGGCATATCCGTAGAGATATAAATTCCCCTTAAAAACTCTTTGAAGTTATTCTGACTGTTTAATACGCCATTCCCTTCATTATCCAATATTTTTTGCTGAAAAAACTCCTTGTTCAATTCTACTCGAATACGTGGCGATAATCTTTCCGCTGGAACTTTAGATTCATCAACATCTTCCGTATCAGGGTCGTCTACTGCATCAGGATCTGGGATAATGATTTCATTTAAATCCAATTGATATGCATTATTTTCATACAACACAGTGGTTGCAAATGGAAGCGGATCTTCATCTGAAAAATATTCCTGTGCGTCCTGAAAATTACTATCTGGATCTAAATCACGTAAGAACTTAGTAAATTCCTGCGCTTTAAAGCTAAAAGTCGCCTGTCTGTTCCCGTAAATGGAATCTACTCGGTATGGTCGAGGCTCGTCCTCATCCAAATCTGTCGTATCTGTTTCTACCGTGCTAAAAAATGGCAGGTTAAGATAAACCGCTGTGATTCTTTCATTTTCTGAACCTTCTGCATTTTCAGTATTTTGTGTTTCATCTCCAAATGTAGGATTTGTAGATGCCAATAGTAACTGACTGGTAAATGAAGTAGTGGTAACCCCATAAATGGATTGATTGTAATCTCCTAATTGATATGCTGTAAGTCCGTTTGTACGTACACTTTTTAATTTTCTATTGAAAGCAGAAACGTCGTAGGATTGTTTACTGGCCGTGATTTTCCCGTTGTCGATAAGATCTACCCCAATGGTATTATAGTCATCTTCGCAGGCCGTAAAAAAAATAACACCACTTAAAATAAGTAGTGTTGATAACACTTTCCCTCCTTTAAAACTCATCTTCATTTGTATTATTTATTAGCTTAATACTTTTGTTTCATAAAATTTGTGGTAAGCCTCTTCAAATTCGTAAATGGAAATATACGGCTGCACTGGTTTAGACAAAGAGTCGATATGTTGTTTTAGATCTTCTGGCAATTCTTCCGAAGCGACAACTACAGCATCCGAATGGTCTACGGCTACTTTTAGAATATTGCTATAAGAAGGCTCCTCCAAGGCTTTAACGGCCTCTTCATCTATACCATCAAACTTAATTTTATTAATCATTTCTTTGTCTAACGTTCCATCGAAGCCTTTGTTGTAAACAGAGGTAACAATTTTACTTTCGGCAAACAAAGGTTCGTCTGCGTAGTATTTCTTAAGGTATAATGGCAACAAGGAAGCCATCCATCCATGTACATGGATAATATCTGGATTCCAATTTAATTTCTTCACTGTTTCTACCACTCCTTTTGCAAAGAAAATGGCACGTTCGTCATTATCTGGAAACAAATTCCCATCTTCATCCGTAAAAGTTGCTTTACGTTTAAAGTACTCTTCATTGTCGATAAAATAAACCTGGATTCTTTCCTTTGGAATTGAAGCTACTTTTATAATAAGCGGCATATCCATGTCGTTCACAACCAAATTCATCCCAGAAAGGCGAATTACTTCGTGTAGTTGATGCCTTCTCTCATTAATATTTCCAAAACGAGGCATAAAGATTCGTATTTGCCCTCCTCTATCGTTCACCATTCTCGGACTCTCGTAAGCCATTGAAGACACTTCGTTTTCTGGCAAGTAAGGAACCATTTCTGAAGCGACAAATAATACTCTTTTGTCTGTCATAAAATCAATTTGTTTCTTTAGACTAAGGTTTAAAGGATGCAAAAATACAAAAAATATGCCTAATTAGTTAATTTTATATAGCTTTGCACGCTGTTAATTTTTTATAAAATGCAAATTTTTCATCAAAAAGAAGCATTAATTCAATTCCTTAAAAAGGAAAAAATAGAGAATAAAACCATTGGCTTAGTACCTACTATGGGTGCATTACACCAGGGTCATCTTTCCCTAGTTGAAAAAGCGCTGAACGATAATAATACAGTAGTGGTAAGCATTTTTGTAAACCCTACGCAATTCGACAACAAAACAGATCTTGAGAAGTACCCTAAAACTTGGGAAAAAGACCTGGAAAACCTCAAAAAAGTAAGCGATAACATTCTTATTTTTGCCCCTTCGGCGGAAGATATCTACGACAACAAAGTAGCCAGCGAAACCTTCGATTTTGACGGACTTGAAAATGAAATGGAAGGCAAATTTAGAAGCGGCCATTTTGACGGGGTAGGAACTATTGTGAAAAAGCTTTTTACCATCGTGCAGCCGGATAGAGCTTATTTTGGAGAAAAAGATTTTCAGCAACTTCAAATCATTAGAAAAATGGTGGAAAAACACAATCTGCCACTTACCATTATTGGATGCCCCATAAGTCGCGAAGACAACGGCCTCGCTATGAGCTCTAGAAACGAACGTCTTCCAAGCGACCTGCGGGAGAAAGCTTCCTTCATCTTTAAAACCATTCAAAAAGCAAAAGAAAAGTTTGGCACAGAAAGTGCAATAGACACCGTGAATTGGATAGAAGAGCAGTTTCGGCAACAGCCTTTTTTTAAATTGGAATACGCCGAAATTGCTAATGAAAAAACGTTAAAACCTGTTAAAACAAAAAAAGAAAACGAACATTACAGACTTTTCGTTGCCGTATATGCAAATGACATACGGTTGATAGATAATGTTGCGTTAAATTAATACCTTTGTACCATGCAAATTGAAGTAGTAAAGTCTAAGATTCATAGAGTTACGGTTACTGGAGCCGACTTGAATTATATAGGAAGCATCACTATAGATGAAGCACTAATGGAAGCCTCTAACATTATTGAAGGCGAAAAAGTGCAAATTGTTAATATAAACAATGGCGAGCGTTTGGAAACCTACGCCATAAAAGGTGCAAAAAACAGTGGGGAGATCACTTTAAATGGCCCTGCTGCCAGAAAAGTTCAACGTGGGGACATCATTATCATTATCTCCTATGGGATTATGGATTTTGAAGAAGCTAAGAATTTTAAACCTTCGCTTATTTTCCCAAATGAAAAAAATAATACCCTTACCTAGTTTGACTAAAAAAATCAAGAATATCCTAAAACGTATACTCCCACTATTGCTGGGAGTTTTTTTCATCTGGTATTCGTATTCCAACACAACGGCTTCAGACAGGCAAAATATAATTGACTCAATCCGGGAGGCCAATTATTTTTGGATTGTCCTCTCCATGTTAATGGGAATTCTAAGTCATATTATAAGGGCCGTACGCTGGAACTTACTTTTAGAGCCCTTGGGCTATCGCCCTAAAATTATAAATAATGTGCTTGCCCTGCTGGTAGGTTACTTGGCAAATTTAGGGATCCCAAGGTCTGGCGAACTACTACGTGCCACCACGGTATCTACTTACGAAGATATTCCTTTTCAAAAAGCATTTGGAACCATCATTACAGAAAGGATTATTGATGTACTTATGCTTCTCATCATTGTATTTATAACTGGAATACTTCAAACCGAAATAATACTGGATTATTTCTCTGACAAAGAAATCAACTTTGTCAAAATTATAATTACCCTAACCGTCCTTGGGGTTTTGGGCATTTCTTTTCTTTACTTTATCAAAAAAGCAAAAGGGGGATTTCTAGGTAAAATAAAAGCTTTTGTAAAAGAATTGCTAGAAGGTGTTTTAAGTATTTTCAAAATGAAAAAGAAATGGTTATTCCTATTTTACACTTTCGCTATTTGGGGACTTTACATTTTTATGTTTTGGGTTATTAAATGGAGTCTACCCGAAACTAATACGCTATCCCTTAATGCTATTTTGGCATCCTTCGTTGCCGGCGCATTCGCGGTGAGTGCTACCAACGGCGGTGTTGGTTTATACCCCATCGCTGTGAGTCAAATTTTAATTTTTTACGGGATTTCGAGCAATGCCGGAGATGCTTTTGGATGGATTATGTGGAGCGCTCAAACGTCAATGATCGTTATTTTTGGAGCTTTGGCGTTTCTTTTTTTACCCATATACAATAAAAACAAATAATTTTTTATCTTTCGGTCACCAAATCTAAAGACCATGAGAAAGACTACATTTATGTGTATCGCACTCTTTTTGTGCATACTAGCAAGTAGCGCCCAAGTTACTTCCACAACCATAGAATCTTTTAAGTTAGCCGAAAAAAGGGATATTCAACTCTATGTTCCAGAGGACTATTCTGCTGAAAAATCCTACCCATTAATCGTAGTACTCGATGCAGACTATCTATTCGACATTGTGGTTGCCAACAGTAAATTCTATGCCTACAAAGACGAGATGCCAAAAAGCATTGTTGTGGGAGTTAAGCAAGAAGAAACACGTTACGAAGACTGTTTTTATAGCGATGAAAATGGTTTTCCAGATAAAAAAGGAAACAGCTTTTTTGAGTTTATAGGAATGGAGCTTATCCCAATGATTGCCAAAAACTATAATCTAGCAAAATTCAAGGCCATTGTGGGCCATGGCACTACAGCAAATTTCACTAATTATTATCTTTTTAAAGGCAATTCGCTATTCAACGCCTATATAAACCTGTCCCCAACCTTTGCACCCACTTTAGAAAGAAATATCCCGGAGAGATTGGGAGGTCTGGAAGAAATGATTTTTTATTATATCGCCACGGGTGAAAACGACGATAAGGAAAACATGGAAAGAATACGCGTTTTTCAAAATACCATGAAGGGAATTACCAACGACAACTTACATTACTATTTTGATGAATTTGAAAATGCCGATCATTATTCGGTAGCTTCTTACGGGACTCCGAAAGCATTGGATCAAATTTTTAACATGTACAAACCTATTAGCGTAGAAGAATATAAAAAAGAAGTTTTAGAGCATGATGGGCCTGTTGTAGAATACCTTACTAATAAGTACAATACCATTGAAACACTTTTTGGTTTTAGAAAACAGGTAAGCCTTAACGATATGATGGCCATTTATGCTGCTACCAAGAAGAAAGAAGATTTAGAATCTTTAAACGAACTTAGTAAAATTGCTAAAAAGGAATATCCCGACACCATGTTAGGTTTCTTTTTCGAAGCAGAATATTTCGAACAAATGGGTGAACCTAAAAAAGCCATGCGTACCTACGAAAAAGCGTTTGGCATGAAGGAAATCGATTTTGTAACGAAAGATTTGGCTTTAGAGCGTATCGATGCCCTTAAAGCGGATTTTGGTTGGTAGAAATACACTAACTGTTTAGCGCTATAACAAGCAGGGAGAGATCTCGTAAACCTATTCCTGAAGTGCAGGATGGGATTTCTCCACCGGCGCTCACGGCCGCTGTCGAAATGACTGCGAAACCAGAAACTCGAACGAAAAAAAGTTTTGTCTCTGAATATTATAATAAGCAACGCATCTTCCCTACAGAAATCCAGTGGTGAATTTTAAAGTTGAAATCCGAAAAGGAGCTGAATCGTTATTTATAGCGTCATCTCGAAGTAAGGGAGAGATCTCGTAAACCTATTCCTGAAGCGCAGGATGGGATTTCTCCACCGGCGCTCACGGCCGTTATCGAAATGACTCTCGAACCATTAACAGATTTATCTTCACAGCCTACTACTTTCTAAATTTCAACGTGAATAAATTTCGTTCCAAATTCCCCCTTTCCTTTTCCCTAACCCATTCAATATAATCGGTTTGTGATATTTTATCAATACCTAATTGCCGCATCATCATAACAATCTGGCCGCGATGGTAACTGCCGTGATTAAAAACTGTTTGGATTATTTCACGATTAGGAATTGAAAATTGCTCCCCTTTGTGTTCAAAGTGTACTTTTTTTTCTAGATCTGCAGTTTTTACAAATTCGCGAAATTTCATTGAGGTACTTTTCCATTCTTCAAAAAGCATTTCGGTATCTTCAGAAAAATTCACCACATGCTCCACCGACCATTTACCGGTCTGCATGCGAGAAAGCCACCCTGTTTCTGCATACCAAAGATGTAAAATAGTAGCTCGGATGGTGGGGAAGCTTCCTATAAATTCTTGATTGAATATATTATCGTTTTGATTGGCCAAATCGTTCATCAATCTATTATTGGCCCAAATATTATAATCCGCGTAATCTAAATACCGTTGGTTCATTTAATGTAAAATAGTGTTGTTTAATGCATGAAATTAAGTTTTTTCAGTTCAACTCCACTATTTTTCACTATTAAAGTATGTTTCAAGATTATTTTATTCCCTAGAAAGCATCCTACAAAAACAAAAAAAACGCTCCCTTGGAAATTTCCTCGGGAACGTTTTTTGAATACTTGAGTATATATTCAAATGTATCTGCTGTTAAGATGATACTGCAGCAACCAATTGCTGTTGCTTCTTTAATTCTTTTTTAGATAAATCCCTTGTTAACCAACCACTACGTCCAGCAGTTGCAATGGCATAAGGAGTAATCCAGAACAAGGTAAAGGCATAAAATACACTATATGGATACGCCCAAAAAGATTCTGCTACACTGTGTTTTTTAGCATAAAACAGGGCTTGCATACTTGAGAAAATCATGATACCTGCCAAGGTTGAACTTAAGAACAAAACAGGATAGCTAATTACAAAATAAGCCATTAAAATTATTGCTGGGTACGCCATAGTCATTTTCAACCATTGGTTCAACAACAAAATTCTAGTTCCACTTTTTGCACCTTCCCTAAAGTTCCCAAAAGCAAATCTGCTCATGGCAAGATTTTCACGTACATTACTTCTTTCCCATCGGATAAACATTTTGTAAAGGTTCTTATAACGCTCTGGTATATTTGTGTATACATAAGCTTTACGTTGAAACAAGACTTTGTAACCTTGCTTTAATATCATGTTGGTCATTGCTCGATCTTCCCCGATTTTGGAAACCTCTCCCATAAAAGTTTGGTTAATCCAATCGTGTAAACAATTAAATACCGCATCCCTTCTGTACGCTGAAAGAGCTCCCGGAGTACATAAAACCGATCCCAATCTACTTTGCGCAGAACGGATAAATTCAAAACTGAAGGCAAAACTTACATTCAACATTCGTGGTATCAATGCTTTCTTACTATTCAATACCCTTACATTTCCGGCCACAGCACCACATTCTTCATTCACTACAAACGGACTCGCCATGTTTCTTAAGGTGTCTTCTTTTACAATGGAATCACTATCTACAGTGATAAAAACATCTCCGGTTCCTAATTTAAATCCACGGTATAAAGCATGTCTCTTTCCTCTATTTTCAGGCTGCTGGTAAATAGCTACGCGATCCCCAAGTTCATTTTGTGCCTTTTTCATCCAATCCCAAGTGTTATCCTGGCTACCATCGTCGATAGAAATAATTTGTAATTTCTCAGCAGGATAATCGCTTGCCACCAAGCTTTTTAAAGTTTTGTAGACCAACTCTCCTTCATTATACGCGGGCACGATAACTGTACATAATGGCAAATCTTCATCAGAAACAGATTTTATTACCTTGTACTTTAAATACAACACAAACATAAAAATGATAAAGCTAATTTTTATCACCAACAACGTAGCTCCCAAAACTAGCAACGCCATTCCCCAACTGGTGGCCATACGCTCCAAATGGATCTGCTCGAAATAAGGTTGTAAGAAAAAGAAAAGCGATACCGCTCCAAACATTAAAAGAAAAGTTCCTCCCAAAATAAACGATGAAGAGGAATTTGATATAAATTGCTCCAAACGATTCGACGATTCTTTATTTGGAGTTTCAGACGAGTTTGTGAATATTGATTGTTTCATAGCGTTTAATTAAATTCACGACTACAAAACCAATATCAGTGCCATTTATTAATGTTCTGAAAAACAAATAAATACAAACTATCATTTAAATTGAAAGTGTATAATTATTATACATTTGTGTATACTTGGGTACAGTTTTATTGAAGAATAATATACAATAGAAGAAGCAGCACTAGCCCAATAAAACCAAAAGCAGCGAAAAGAATATGCTCTTTTCGTTTTTCTCTATGTGCTTGGGTTCTTATTTTTAGTTGAAATGCTTTTAATTTTTCGGGAGATAACTCTACATATTTGGGGCACTTAAAATCGGTTCTTGAATACCCAGTATTTTTAGTGTCGAATTTTGCTTTTTGAGAAGGGCGTTGCGCTCGGTTTTGTTTCATCCGATTGATCATATCCAAAACATGTCCAGCACCAAAAGCCATAAAATAATTAAATAGGTGGGTTTTCGTACCCTTTTGTAAAACACAGATTTTTCAACAAATAGCCATATCTAAAGTTAGAAGTACCTATTATATCTTAATCACCTTAAAATAGAAATATTCGCAATCTAAAATAGACAACCACGGAAAAAAATTATCTTACGTGATAAGCTTCTTAACTTGTAATTCTTTGCTCTCTGCCAATTAAAAAATATAAAACTGCACCAAAAAGATTGAAAAAAAGCACCACTAGCGTCCATACCAACTTGTCACTACCTTTAAATTCATTTCGCAAAATATCTATTAGGGCAACTAATGTTGGGAAAACTCCAACTAAAAAAAGTATTAATAAAATTTGCCAAGGCCCAATCATTCCAAGTGAAAACATATCTTAAGTTTTTTTTAAAGATAACAAATTCCGTAGAATGAAAACTATATAATACGTTTTTTATACGCTTTCTGTGTTCCTATTCTAAAATAAAAATCTTCGTACCTTTCAACTTTCAAAATTTTATAGCTGAATGGCAAAAGTTAAAACCACATTTTTTTGTCAGAGTTGCGGTACCCAATATGCCAAATGGCAAGGACAGTGCTCTGCCTGTAAAGAATGGAATACTTTGGTTGAAGAAGTAGTTCAAAAAGAAGAGAAAAAAGGTTGGAAACCTACCGATACTTCTTCCAAAAGAGCTGCCAAACCATTGAGAATTCAAGAAATAGACGGTTCACAGGAAATGCGCATGTCGTCTGGAGGAATGGAATTCGATCGTGTTCTGGGCGGCGGTATCGTACCTGGATCGGTAACCCTTCTTGGAGGAGAGCCGGGTATAGGAAAAAGTACTTTACTGCTTCAAATAGCGCTACACCTACCTTTTAAAACGCTGTATGTATCCGGAGAAGAGAGTCAGAAACAAATAAAAATGCGTGCGGAACGTATCTTTCCGGATAGTAAAAACTGTTATATTCTAACGGAAACCAAAACGCAAAACATATTTAAACAGGTAGAAGCCACCGAGCCTGATATCCTAATAATCGATTCCATACAAACATTGCACACCGATTATATAGAATCTTCCGCAGGAAGTATTAGTCAGATTCGGGAATGTACCTCCGAGCTCATCAAATTTGCCAAAGAAACGCATATACCTGTTATTTTAATAGGACATATAACGAAAGACGGACATATTGCTGGACCAAAAATCCTGGAGCATATGGTAGATACGGTGCTTCAATTTGAAGGGGACAGAAATCATGTATATAGAATTCTACGCTCCCTGAAAAACAGGTTTGGCTCTACCGCAGAATTAGGCATTTATGAAATGCTGGGCAGCGGATTGAGAGAGGTAAACAATCCTTCGGAAATATTAATATCTAAAACAGAAGAAGACTTAAGTGGCACAGCTATTGCAGCTACCTTAGAAGGAATGAGGCCGCTCATGATAGAAGTACAGGCCTTGGTAAGCACCGCGGTTTACGGAACACCCCAGCGTACCACCACTGGCTACAACACTAAAAGATTGAATCTTTTACTGGCAGTTTTGGAAAAAAGAGCAGGGTTTAGATTGGGTGCTAAGGATGTGTTTTTAAACATCACTGGGGGGATTTCCATAGAAGAGCCCGCCATAGATCTTGCGGTCGTGGCGGCGATTTTGTCGAGCAATGAAGATACAGCCATCGAGAAAGATGTTTGCTTTGCCGCCGAAGTGGGACTCGCAGGGGAAATTAGACCTGTGCAGCGGGTGGAACAAAGAATACTGGAAGCCGAAAAGCTCGGATTTGCCACCATTTTTGTTTCTAAACAGAACAAAATATCACTAAAAAATACCCAAATAAATATTCGCAGGGTAAGCAAAATTGAAGATGTGGTAGCGTTTTTATTTGATTAAAGAAAATATAAAATTATGATGAAGAATATAAGCTTGGCTATTGCAGCGTTAACATTAATGAGTGCATGTAAAGAAACTCCGAAAAAAGAGGTAAATGAAACTATAACAAAAGACGAAATAGTGATGGATAAGGTTACAAAAAATCAAAAAGAGATTCCAGCAGGAGTAGACTTTATGGCTTCCGGAGAGAACCCTTCTTGGAGCCTTTTAATCGATTTTGATAAATCGATGACTTTTACATCTTTAGATACTCCAAAAAACATAACCTCCCCAGTGCCCGAAGCCCGCATTCCACAGGATGTAAATGCTGTAAACTATTCCGCGGAAACAGAAAATGGGATCTTGCAAGTAACTATTTTTAAAAAGCCATGTGTTACCGATAGCGATGAGGCCTTTTCTTATAAAGTACGCATTAGCACCAAAACCAAAAACATGGAAAACTTCAAGGAGTTTGAAGGATGCGGCAAATATATAGGAGATTACAGGTTAAACGACATTTGGGCATTGGAAAGTATCAACGGTGAGGCCGTTCCCACAGATACAAAAAGACCCAATTTGGAATTTAATTTGCGTACAGGAAAAGTTTTTGGCTTTGGGGGATGTAATAGAATTAATGGAACCCTTATTGTTGAAAAAGATTCTTTGGCAATTGGCGAATTGGCCAGCACAAAAATGAAATGTCCAAATATAGAGATGGAAACTAAATTTCTTCAAACAGTAAATAATAAGAAATTTCAATTTAGTTATGAAAATTTGCTGTTGACTTTGAAGTCGGACAAAGACACGCTGGTTTTTAGAAAGGTAGACTAAGCTCATTATTGAGTATTTAATTAACAAATTTGCTCAAATTTTAATGTAATCTTCTGCTATGGCATTGTTTATGCTCTTTTAGGATTGCATGAAGAAGAAATTTTTTGTTATTGGCTTTTTTGTTTTATTCTATATTTTAGGGTGCAAACAAATACAAAAAGCTACCGATTTTGTGGTGAAACCTAGCGCTAGGGAAATTTATGAAAGACCATTTAAAGATTCTATCGATATTTTCCAGCGCTGGCAGCAATCTGCAGAAATGGCAATTATGGACAGCTTAAAGGTGGCTACGCCATATACCGAAAATGGGGTATTTAATAAGAATGAGAATCCGGTTTTAAGTTATAATCTTCACTTATCACCAGGGCGTATTTTGAACGTAGGGCTACAACTAGACCACCCAAAACACCTAGTTTTTATTGAACTTTTTAAAATTACCCGAGATTCTTTAGCGACTTTGGAACAAGTAGCTTCTTCAGAATTAAACCAAAAGTCGATTTCTTTTGAAGTTAAGGATGGTGGAATCTATAAAATACGTGTACAGCCAGAGCTCGGCATTAGTTCTACCTTTGCCCTAACCATTCAGAGTTTGCCCTTGTACCATACATTTCCTGTTGCTGGAAAATCTGACACCGCCATTCAAAGTTTTTGGGGAGCTGCCAGGGATGGAGGTAAACGAAAACATGAAGGAATCGATATTTTCGCCAAAAGGGGAACTCCCGTAGTTGCCGTTAATAAAGGCTCCATAAGATATTCTGGAGAAAAAGGATTAGGCGGCAAACAAGTTTGGCTGAGGGATGCCCAAAATAACTGCTCTTTGTACTACGCACATTTAGATAGCATCACAGTGAAAAGTGGCGGACAAGTGAAAGAAGGCGACACATTGGGTTTTGTTGGAAACACGGGAAACGCTAGCAAAACAGTCCCACATCTGCATTTTGGAATTTACAAAGGTTTTTCTGGAGCTGTAGATCCATTTCCTTTTTTAAAACAAGAAAAACTTCCATCTTTCCCCGATGTTTCCAAAAACTATTCCCAAAAGTTAATTGTAAAAAGCAGTGTGGCCAATATTAGAAACTCCCCAACCACCAAAACATCTCAAATTTTGGGGACGGCCACTAAAAACGATACGTTGCATTTTATGGGTGCAACTAATGATTGGTTTCATATAGAAACCCTGACCAAACAAGCGGGTTTTATTCATAAAAGCCTGGTAAAGAATTTAAATTAAGGTGCCGGATTGGGAATCGAATTATGGATGCTATTTATTCCTGAAAGGACTTCATCACTTAATTCAACCTGAATACTATCTATGTTTTCTTTCAACTGATGCATTTTGGTAACACCGATAATGTTACTCGTTACAAACGGCTGTTTATTTACAAAAGCTAACGCAAGCGTAGCCAGTGAAAGTCCGTTATTCTTAGCAAGATCGTAATATTGCTTTGTTGCTTCAATAGATTGCTTTCCATTGTATCTGGACATTTCTGGAAAAAGGACAAGTCGTGCATCTTCTATCCCTTTATTTTCGATGAATTTATCTGTGAGCCTACCAAAACCTAAAGGGGAATACGGTAATAACCCCACATTTTCACGTATGGAAATCTCGCTAAGCCCAATTTCGTAGGTCCTATTTAATAGGTTATAAGGATTTTGAATCGTGCTGATTTTGGGCAAACCATTAAATTTACTTTCTTCCAAATAACGCATCACGCTCCAAGGAACCTCATTGGAAAGGCCTATAGATCGTATCTTTCCTTCTTTAATATAGCCTTCCAGTATTTGTAAAATTCCCTGAATATTATCTTTCCACTCTTCATCATTTTCGTGTTCATAATCCCTTTTTCCAAAATAGTTTGTTGTTCGATCTGGCCAATGCAGTTGGTATAAATCGATATAATCGGTTTGGAGCCTTTTTAAGCTTCCGTGGATAGCATCATCGAAAGCAGCTTTGGTAAACCCTTCTTCCCTAATAAAATGCTCATTGAATTTTGAAGGCCCAGCAATTTTAGATGCAAGTACCACCTTGCTTCTATTTCCCGTCCTTTTAAACCAATTCCCAATAATTTCTTCGGTTCTTCCTTGGGTTTCCCTTTCTTTTGGAATCGCATAAAGTTCTGCCGTATCAAAAAAATTCACACCTTCGTCCAGTGCATAATCCATTTGTTCAAAACCTTCGGCCTCGGTATTCTGCTTTCCCCAGGTCATTGTACCTAAACAGATTTTGCTTACTTTAATATCGGTATTGGGTAATTTGGTGTATTTCATGAAAGATAAATCAATTGTGTCCTAAAATATTATACGTTCATTTTTTCCATCAATGAAAAACGAACAAAAAAGATTTTGGCCGTCATTATTTTTGAGTTTCTAATTTCCAATAGGCCTTCGACATACTGAAACAACGTTCAGCACAAGAGCTCACTGGCTGACAAGATATTTTTAATTTTTAGTTATTCAAAATGTGATTTTCAAAACTATAAAATTCGATAAGACCACATTATCTAAATATCATTCAAAAGCTTCGTTACCTCATCGAGTTTAGGAGTTAAAATAACTTCAATTCTACGGTTTTTAGCTTTTCCTTCTGTAGTCGCATTACTTGCCACAGGCATATATTCCCCTTTTCCTGCCGCTGTTAAATTGGCTGGATTTATCTGATTGTTTTCCTGCAAAATCTGCACTATGGAAGTTGCTCTTTTGGTCGATAGATCCCAATTGTCCTTTAACGGGCCGTTACCTCCGTATGGAACATTATCGGTATGGCCTTCTATAAGCACATTAATGTCTGGATTTTGCGCCAAGACTGTTCCCAACTGTTGAACTGCCTTCCGGCCATTAGCATTAACAACCCAGCTACCACTCGGAAAAAGCAATTTGTTCTCCATCGATACGTACACTTTTCCGTCTCTTTGCTCTACTGTAAGCCCTTTCCCTTCAAAATCCAACAAAGCTCTAGAAATAGCATCTTTCAAATTTTTCATAGCAGCGTCTTTGGAAGCAATGAGCCCTTCTAATTCTGCTACTCTTTTAGAACGCGCATCCAATTGTTGTTTTAAGGTTTCCAATCGTGCATTTTCAGCCGCTAGCGCTTTCTCTTTTTCTTCTAATTGCCGTAACAAATTTCTATTCTTTTCTGCATTGGCCGCAATAGCAGCGCTGCTATTATCTTCCAAGGCTTTATAGGAAGCCTCTAAATTTGCCAAATTATTCTTAGCAGCTTCATAATCTTGCCTCAATTGATTTCTTTCGGCCACTGTAGCATCATACTTTTTTTGAAGCGCGTTGAAATCGTTCTCCAGCTTGTTGTTCTCTGCTTTTAATTCTTGATTTTCAGCAGCAACATTTTCTTTGTCACCTTTTAACTTATCGTATCTACTTTGGAGGTCGTTGTAAACTTTTGAAGACACACAGGAAGTCGCCAAACTCAACATTAGGAACCCCATAAAAACTCTTTTCAACATATATTTTTCTTTAAATTTTAATCATTTTTTGATTCTATCCTTCTATTTCCACTAGAATCGGACAATGGTCGCTGTGCTTAGCTTCCGGTAATATAACGGCTCGTTTTAACTTTTCTTGCAAAGGTTCTGCCACCATATTGTAATCGATGCGCCAACCCTTATTATTATTTCTGGCATTCGCACGGTAGCTCCACCAACTGTAATTATGGGGTTCTTTGTTAAAATGGCGGAAACTATCTATAAATCCGCTTTCTATAAAATTTCCAATCCACTCTCTTTCCACGGGAAGAAAACCCGAAACATTGGCATTTCTTACAGGATCGTGAATATCTATGGCTTGGTGACAAATATTATAATCGCCACAAATAACCAAGTTGGGAACTTCATTTTTTAAGGCATTTACATATTTTTGAAAATCGTCCATGTATTGGAGTTTGTGTTCCAATCGTGCAATATTGGTTCCCGAAGGCAAGTACAAACTCATTACCGAACACGTTTCAAAATCTGCCCGAATGTTTCTGCCTTCCGCATCCATATAATCAATTCCGGTCCCATAGGTAACACTGTTAGGCTGCATTTTAGATAAAATGGCCACCCCACTATACCCTTTCTTTTCGGCACTGTACCAATAGTGGTATGGATAACCAGCTTCTTCAAAAACCGATAAATCCAATTGTTCCTTATTGGCTTTTATTTCCTGTAAACAGATTACATCTGGGTCTGCCGATTGCAACCAATCTAGAAACCCTTTTTTTATTGCTGCGCGAATTCCGTTTACGTTATAAGAAATAATCTTCATCTATCTATATTTAGTGTGTTAAGTAAGCTCGTTTTTTTGAAAACAAAAATAAAAGGCTAAAATAAGGATACTTTCAGAAAAAGATAAAAGTGAGAATGTAAAATCTTCCCTTAAAACTTTCTATTTTTACGCTATGAACAAATGCTTCCTACTTTTTATTTTTTCCTTCGGAATTTTAACCGCACAAGTCAAAAAAAATGACACTTTAGCCGAAGTGATCTTAGAATCCAATAGATTCATTAATAGCTCCACCTTAATTACCCCTGCCAGCCAGATTAAAACAGAAGATATTGAACGATATGCACCTACGGAAATTACAACAGTTTTAAACGAAACCCCTGGGGTACATGTGTTTTCGGGAGCTTTAAATACCAATCGGCTAACTGTGAGAGGAATGGGGTCTAGAACGCTGTATGGCACCAATAAAATACAGGCCTATTACAACGGGATTCCCATTACAAGTGGGATAGGCGAAACTGCTTTTAACATCTACGATCCCGAGAGCCTTTCCCAAATTGAAATAATTAAAGGGCCAAAAGCCACCATATTCGGCACCAATCTCGGTGGCGCTTTACTGCTAAACACCAAATTACCGGCGAAAGGAAAAACCACCCTGCGGAATAACCTAACGGTAGGATCTTACGGCTTGCTTAAAAATAGTCTACAAGCTGGGTACCGAGATGAAAAGTTTTACATCAATGTACTCTCCGACCATTTGCAGACCAATGGATATAGAGATAATAGCAATTATGATAGGGATGCTATTTTTCTTGATGTTGGATATCAGTTTAACGATAAAAATAAGTTGAAATTTCTTATCAATCAGTTAGACTACAATGCACAAATACCGAGTTCGATTAACCAAACTGATTTTGATGAAGATCCAACCCGTGCAGCTGCCAATTGGAAAGCTGCTCAAGGCTACGAAGACAATAAAATAACCACTACCGGTCTTACCTACCAACATATTTTTAGCCAAAGCCTTAAAAACACTACAACTGTTTTCTATTCGTACATCGACCATTACGAACCGCGACCATTTAATATTTTGGATGAATTTACCAATAGCTATGGTTTTCGCTCCGTTTTCTCCGGAAGTATTACAGTATTGCCCTTTAAAAATAAATTTAACGCAGGCGCAGAGCTCTATTCGGACACCTACCAATGGGCTACTTTTGAAAATTTATATGAAGAAAATAACAATCAAGGAAGCTTACAAGGTGATCTTTTAAGCGATAACAAAGAATATAGAAACCGCTGGAATGCCTTTGCCAACTTTACGGCCTATTTTGATAAATTAGCTATTGAAACTGGAATTAATTACAATAAAAGCTTGTATTCTTTTCGGGATTATTTTAATTCGGAAAATGATAATAGAAATGCCAAACGCAATTTTGATGGTATTTGGGCACCCAGCCTAACTGTAAGATACAATTTCACGACAAACCATCAACTGTTTGGAAATGTAAGCTACGGTTTTTCGTTCCCGAATTTGGAAGAAACCTTGACCCCAGAGGGCGTTATAAATCCAGAAATAGGTCCCGAAACCGGTATAAATTACGAGGTGGGAACCGAAAACTATTTCTTCAGCAAAAAATTAAAAACGAACATTACCTTCTATTATATGGATGTAAAAAACCTTTTGGTGGCCGAGCGTGTGGACGAAGACCAATATATTGGAAGAAATGCCGGAAAAACATCTCATAAAGGATTGGAATTCAGCATAAAATATCTTTGGGAACTTTCTCAAGACCTTTCCCTACAACCGTATTTTAATGCCACCTTTAACAATCAAAAGTTTGTGGATTTTACCGATGAAGAAAACGATTACTCTGGAAACGATCTTACAGGAGTTCCCAAAAACCTATGGAACGGTGGCTTTCTATTGAACCATTCCAATGGCATTTATTTTTCTACCACCTACCAATATGTGGGCGAACTCCCAATGAACGATGCCAACTCCCTATACTACAATGCTTATAATGTAGTAAATTTAAAAGCAGGATATACAGCTCGAATTTTTAAAAACTTTAGCATGGAATTTACCGGCGGGATAAATAATGTGCTGAATGAAAAATATGCTTCTTCCATTTTAATCAACGCTGTTGGTTTTGGCGGTGCAGAACCCCGGTATTACTACCCTGGACTGCCCATTAACTATTTTGGGGGCGTAAAATTAAAATACTTGTTTTAAACAGTGAGATTCTACACCATAAAAACGCCCAAAATAATTAAACTGTTGTTTCCGCGGTTACTTTGGAAAGTGAAAACCGAAGAGAAAGTGGTTTACTTAACCTTTGATGATGGCCCAACACCAAACGTAACGACCTTTGTTTTAAAACAACTTAAAAAATACAATGCCAAAGCTACATTTTTTTGTATCGGAAAGAATGCAAAAGAACACCCGGAAATTCTAAAGGAGATTTTGGCACAAGGACATACCATTGGCAACCATACCTACAATCATTTTAATTGTGCTAAGCAAGGTGTGGATGATTATTTAAAAAATGTTGAAAAGGCGGATAAAACTTTTCAAAGGCTTATTCCCCATCTAAACACTAAACTTTTTAGGCCTCCATATGGGCGTATTTCTTTAAGGGCCTCTCGGGAACTGCGAAATAAGAATTATAAAATTATTATGTGGGATGTCTTAAGTGCCGATTTTGACACCAACATTTCAGCTGAAAAATGCATTGAAAATGTAGTGACAAATGTAAAAGCAGGTAGTATTGTAGTTTTTCACGACAGTGTAAAATCGTTTCCAATACTTCAAAAAGCTCTACCGGTAATTTTAAAAGATCTCAACAGACAAAACTTCATCCTTAAATCAATATAAATATCTGACATATAGGTTTTTACATAAATTTTGTATCTTTATCTTTCAGCAAACAACCACCATAAGTAAACTTAAAGATCATGAAAAATCTTCTTATCCTTTTATTGCTTCCAATGTTTCTATTATCGTGTTCTAACGATGATGATAACAATTCAGAAAATTTTGAGGAAAAATTTATCACCGATTCCAGGGATGGACAAATTTATGAGACGGTTAGAATAGGAAATCAAACTTGGTTTGCAGAAAATTTAAATTTCGACAAGGGGGATTTCAGAAGTTCCTGTTATGATAATGATGAATTAAATTGTGTATTGCTGGGAAGGCTTTATGAAAACATAACTGCCATTTCGTGCCCAGACGGTTGGCATATTCCTACCAAAGAAGAATGGGAAGAATTATTTGACTATTTAGGAGGTATTAATGTGGCTCATTTATTGGTAGAACCGGGAGCTACTTTTCAAGGAAATCAAGTCAATTTTAATTTATTGCCTGCTGGAAGGCGTGCACCGCAAATAGGCTCTTACGATTTTGGTACAGGAGGCTATTATGCTACCTCTTCTGCCAACCAAAATAACCTGCCTTATTATGTGGAATACATCCCGGAACAGTCTATCGAGATAAAAGCTGGCAACTTCTCTAAAAGCTGTAGGTGCTTAAAAGATTAAAGGTATTCTTGTAGCAGTCCAATAAGTGTGTTTGCATCTTGCTCCCCACTCTGGCGCCATACCATTTCACCACTTTTATAAATCATTAAGGTGGGTAAACCTTTTACCCTCAAAGCTTCTGCCAATTCCTGATTTTTGTCGACATCTATTTTTATGACTCTAGCTTTGTCCCCCAGGGCTGCAGCTACATCGCGCAGTACGGGGTGCATTGCTGTAGAAGATTCATTCCAATCTGTATAAAAGTCTAATAACACAGGGATGCTACCGTGAATTAACTCGCCAAACTTTGACATAAATATTCAATTTTTAACAACTTGATAAATCAAATGTAATAAAAAAAGCGTTAAAATGCTCTATACAAGCTGTTTTAGGCTGTTTTTAACCTTTTTTGGCAAATCTAGATTTAAGATGTAGAAACTGTATTTTTCCTTTTTTTCAATTCTATGACTGTAATTTCTGGCCAAATACCTACGCGCCCCGGATACCCAATAAAACCGAGCCCACGGTTAACATTTATATATTGCCCCATTTTTTCGTAAACACCTGCCCAATACTTGTAACGGTATTTTACAGGGCTCCACTTTAACCAACCAGGTATTTCCACTCCGAATTGCATTCCGTGGGTATGCCCGCTTAGGGTTAAATGATAATGATACGGATGATCGATTACCTGGTAATGCCAGTGGGACGGATCGTGGCTCATGAGTATTTTAAAATCGTTTTTATCTATTCTTGCTATCGCCTTATCCAGGTCACCCGCTTTTTTGAATCCGCCTTCGCCCCAATTTTCTACCCCGATTAAAGCTAATTTTTGTCCGTTTTTCTCCAAATACCTGCTTTCGTTCAGTAAAAGGTCAAAGCCTAATTCTTTTTGAATAGCCTTCAATTCGTCGAGATTGGCAACTTTAGCAGCCTCCGAAGGCCACTCGGCATAATCGCCGTAATCGTGGTTTCCCAATACTGAAAAAATACCGTCTTTGGCATTTAATTTTGAAAATGTTGCCTTCCACGGATACATTTCTGTTGCTATGCTATTTACCAAATCCCCTGTAAAGAGAATAACATCTGAAGCTTGCTCGTTGATAAGATCGACGGCGTACTCCACCTTTTCCTTGTTGTCTAAACTGCCACTGTGAATATCTGATATTTGAGTAATTCTGTATCCATCGAATGCATCGGGGAGGTCATCAAACTCCAATGTGTGTTTCCAAACGTGATAGTCATATTTTCCTTTGTACATTCCGTAAAGCAAGGATAGAAAAGGAACAGCGGCAACACCTAGCGCTATCTGACTCACAAACTTTCTACGGTCTGGAAATCCTTCCGAAGCAACTTTAGCCGAAGAAAAGACTTTCCCAAAAACCCACGTAAAAAAACGTACCACATCTTCGATGAGCATAAAAATACCCGAACAGAAGCCCAAAGCCATAAATGCTAAAAATAATCCAACGGCAATTCCCATAGAATGACTCATCCCTTGCGAACGATCAAAATGATTGAACTGAATGTAGACATTTACCAAAACGGCTACAAATGCCAAGCCATATAAAATTTGTAGATATGGATTTTTAACAAGGGTTCGAAATGCTTGGAAGCCATAAAAAGCTCCAATGAGGTAGATAATTCCAAGGAAAATAAAAAATCGAGACATATAGTTTTTTAATAAGGCTTATAAATGAGAGTAATTTAACATCCCATCCGGGGCTTCGACAGGCTCAGCCTGACAAATAAAATTAATAGGAACAAAATATCAAACTAATATATTTCGCAGAGTCAAAATTTTGCGAAACGAATCGTTTAAAATAGATCCCGACGCTACCGGTCGGGATTAGCTCAATTTACAATTTTGAGTGCTCTACCGTTGGCAGATTCTCAAAATTGAATTTCGCTAACAAAAGTACCTTATAAACAGTACAATACGTTGCATTTAAAATTTATTTAACGTACACCAACACTTGCTTTATGTTTATATGTCGTAAAAGCTACAATTCCTTTCTTCGGAAGAAACCAAAAGATATCTCCAAGAGTGCGTAAAACTTTTTAACTTTACGCTTTCAACTTTATACAAGCAACGCATGCAAGATCAAAAACGGCTTTTTCTTTTAGACGCTTACGCTTTAATTTTTAGAGGGTATTACGCATTCATAAAAAATCCACGTATTAATTCCAAAGGTATGGATACTTCTGCTATTATGGGGTTTATGAATTCCCTCTTGGACGTAATTAAAAGAGAAAATCCAGATCATTTAGCGGTTGCTTTCGATAAGGAAGGCAGCAAGGACCGTGTGGAAATGTTTGAAGCTTACAAAGCCAATCGCGATGAAACGCCGGAAGCCATTCGTATTGCAGTACCGATTATTCAAGATATTTTAAAAGCCATGCATATTCCCTGCATAGAAAAAGCGGGATATGAAGCCGATGATATCATTGGAACACTTGCAAAGCAGGCGGAAAAAGCCAACTATAAAGTTTACATGGTGACTCCCGATAAAGATTTTGCCCAGTTGGTTTCTGAAAATATATTTATGTACCGCCCAGCAAGAATGGGAAATGGTATTGAAATTTGGGGAATTCCGGAGGTACAAAAGAAATTTGAAGTAGAAACTCCAGAACAGGTTATTGATTTTCTCGGAATGATGGGGGATTCGGTTGATAACATTCCAGGTTTACCAGGCGTGGGAGAAAAAACGGCGAAAAAGTTTTTAAAAGAATTTGGTAGCATGGAAGCACTTTTAGCAAATACCGACAAGCTAAAAGGAAAAATGAAGGAAAAAGTAGAAGAAAATGCAGAACAGGGAATTCTATCTAAAAAACTGGCACGCATCATGCTGGATGTACCAGTAGAATTTCATGAAGAAGACTATAAACTGGATACTCCCGATATTCCAAAAGTGCAAGAAATCTTTCAAGAATTGGAGTTTAGAAGGCTCGCCGATAACCTTATGAAAACCTTCGGACAGGAAACGGCTCCAGAGGAAGAAACTTCCGAAGGGAATACAGCCAATGTAAACTCTAATTTAGACGTTCAATACGATCTTTTTGGGAACAACGAGGCTGCTGAAAGTGCTACAACTACAGTTTCTGGATTCAAAACCATTGAACAGGTACCGCATTTTTACCAACAGGCCAACACACCGTTGGCACGAAAACTATTGCTGGAAAAGCTATTGCAACAAAAAAGTGTTTGTTTTGACACGGAAACCACGAACATAAAATCCTTGGAAGCCGAGCTGGTTGGCTGTGCGTTTTCATGGGAACCTGGAACGGGGCATTATGTTTCTTTCCCTGAAGATCAAAAGGAAACAAAAGCAATTTTGGAAGAATTTCGACCGTTTTTTGAAAACGAGGAAATTGAAAAAATAGGACAAAATCTTAAGTACGACCTCAAAGTTTTGTCCAATTACAACATGCCTGTAAAAGGCCCTATTTTTGATACCATGATTGCGCATTATCTTATCAATCCAGATATGCGTCACAATATGAATGTCCTCGCAGAAACCTATTTAAATTACAGTCCGGTTTCCATAGAAACCCTTATAGGGAAAAAAGGCAAAAACCAGCGTTCCATGCGATCCGTAGAATTGGAAAAACAAACGGAGTATGCGGTTGAAGATGCTGATATTACCCTTCAGTTAAAAAATCTTTTTGCTGAAGAACTACCGAAACGAAATGCAAAAAAGCTTTTTGAAGAGATTGAAGCTCCGCTGGTAAAAGTGCTTTCCGACATGGAAATTGAGGGAATCAATTTAGATGAAAACTACCTGAAAAGTTTAAGTGGCGCTCTAAATACCGATATCGATCGTCTGGAAAAAGCCATTTTTGAACAAGCTGGGGAAGAATTCAATTTAGCATCCCCAAAGCAATTAGGTCCGATTTTATTTGACAAATTGAAGCTAGTCGACAAACCGAAAAAGACCAAAACAGGTCAATATTCCACTGCGGAAGATGTACTTTCGTATCTGGCAAAAGATCATCAAATTGTAGCTGATATTTTGGAATGGCGCCAATTGAACAAGCTCAAAAGCACCTATGTGGATGCGCTTCCCAACGAGATAAATTCCAGAACGCATCGCATTCATACTGTTTACAGTCAGGCGGTAGCGGCAACCGGAAGGTTGAGTTCCAACAATCCGAATTTGCAGAATATCCCGATAAGAACCGAAAGAGGAAGACAGGTTCGGAAGGCTTTTGTTCCAAGAGATGAAAACTACACTTTGCTAGCCGCGGATTATTCACAAATTGAACTCCGCATTATCGCAGCGTTAAGTGAGGAGGACACCATGATAAAAGCCTTTCAAGAAGGTCAGGATATTCACGTAACAACGGCTTCACAAGTGTTCAAAGTAGCTATTGAAGATGTTACCCGCGAGCAGCGAAGCAATGCCAAAACAGTAAACTTCGGTATTATCTATGGAGTTTCCGCTTTCGGACTAAGCAACCAAACTACCTTGAATAGAAGTGAAGCCAAAGAATTAATAGATACCTATTATGAAACATATCCTAAATTAAAGGCATACATGAGCAAACAAGTTCATTATGCGCAGGATAACGGTTATGTGGAAACCATTTTAGGAAGGCGTCGTTATTTAAAAGATATTAATTCCCGTAATCAAGTGGTTAGAGGAGCCGCCGAAAGAAATGCCGTAAATGCTCCAATCCAGGGAAGCGCTGCAGACATCATTAAAATTGCGATGATTAATATTCACCAAAAACTAAAAGAAGGCAATTTTAAAACCAAAATGCTGCTTCAAGTGCACGATGAATTGGTATTCGACGCCCATAAAGACGAACTGGACACCGTAAAAACCCTCATCAAAACCGAAATGGAAAACGCATACAAACTAAGCGTACCATTGGATGTTGAACTGGGCACAGGCGATAACTGGTTGGAGGCGCATTGAAATTAAAATGATCAATGGATTCTCTTAAAATTATGCCAAACAGTCAACATTAAATTATTAAATCACACAAATAATCCTAACTTATTTATTTAATTTTCAATTAAAATGTTAATTTAAAAAGAATTTACTGTTTAAATTATGTTAATTTAAAAAAAAGCGCAATCTTTAAGTGGCTAATTTTAAATAACTAATCATGAAAATTAAAACTAATTGGATTGTTCCATTTCTCTTAGTGGTAGGAATGCATTTCGGTTTTTCTCAAGAAAAACCGATTACTGGTACTGTTGTAGACCAGGACGGACTTCCACTTCCGGGAGCAAACGTAATTATTAAAGGCACCTCTTCGGGTACCCAAACTGATTTTGACGGAAATTATTCTATTTCAGCTGATCAAGGTCAAACACTTGTCTTTTCCTTTCTAGGACAAAAAACAGAAGAGAGAAGGGTTGGCTCGTCCAACACTATTGACGTTACTTTACAATTAGATGCCCAAGCACTAGACGAAGTAATTGTTACTGCATACGGAACAAGCACGAAAGAAGCATTTACTGGCTCCGCTAGCGTTGTAAGTTCAGAAGACTTGGAAATAAGAAATGTTACTTCCCCTATTGCAGCTATAGAAGGTAGAGCAACAGGGGTTCAATTTACCTCATCTGCTGGTCCTGGATCCTCTCCAGGTATAGTTATTCGAGGTGTCGGTACATTAAACGGAGATACAGATCCATTGTATATTGTAGATGGAATTCAATACGAAGGTAGCTTAAATACTATAAATCAAGAAGACATTGCATCTTTTACCATTCTCAAAGATGCCGCATCTACCTCTTTATATGGATCCAGAGCGGCCAATGGCGTGGTAATTATAACAACAAAGCAAGGTACAAATGGAGCCATTAAGGTAAATGCTTCGATGCAGTACGGTTTGGTTTCTCCTTCGATACCGTTTTACGAAGAAGTTTCCCCTGGTGAATATTACGAAACCATGTGGGAGGCTTTAAAGAATTCCAGCGCCGGTGCTGGAGATCCTGCTTTTGCATCAGCCAATATTTATAATAATTTAGGATATAACCCTTTCAATGTTCCGAACAATGAAATTGTAGGAACAGACGGTAGATTAAACCCTAACGCCAGGGTTATCTATAAAAGCCTTGACTGGTACGATGAGTTATCTAGAACGGGAGTTAGACAAAATTACAATGTTAATGTTTCTGGCGGAGGTGAAAATCACAGCGTATTCTTCTCTGCATCCTATCTTGATGAAGAAAGCTACGTAATTACTTCGGGATTTGATCGTTTAACTACTCGACTCAATGCGGAATTTGATGTCAGCAATCATATAAAAATTGGAGGTAGTGCAAATATTGCCATTACCGAGTCTTCTGCCCCTAGTTCTGCCGGTGAAAACAGCATTGTAAACCCTTTTGGTTTTGCTAAAAACATTGGTTCAATATACCCAGTTTATGTTAATGATCTTCAAGGAAATCTAGTTCGAGACGTTTTTGGAGATTTAGTTTTTGATAGTGGTGAAGGGTTTCCAGAGTTCAATATAGGATCCAGACCTATAAGCCAAGGGCGACATGCTTTACAAGAACTTCTTTTAAATGATGAAAGAGACAGAGATAACACTTATGGGTTTCGTTTTTTCACAGAAATTAAAATTTTAGATGGACTTAATCTTAGACTGAACTATGGTCGGGATATCAATGAGCTCTTGGAAAAGGAATATGAAAATGCTATAATCGGTGATGCTCAACCTGACGGAAGATACAGTGAAACAAGGGCTCGAAGACAGGTGGAAAACTTCAATCAGCTACTTACCTATACCAAAAGCTTTGGTGGCCATAATTTAGACATCACATTAGGTCACGAAAGTTTCGATCGCACTTTTTCTAGTAATAACGGTTTAAAAACTATTCAAGCCGCTAATGGCATCTTTGAGTTTGATAATTTTTCAAACATAGTAGATTTAGGCGGATCCTCTACAAGAAAGGGTCTTGAAGGTTATTTTTCTAGGCTTAATTATAATTTCGATAACAGATATTATTTGAGTGCTTCGGCGAGAAGAGATGGTTCTTCCGTTTTTAGCGAAGATTCTAGATGGGGAACATTCTATTCTATTGGTGGCTCTTGGAGAATAGATCAAGAAAGTTTCATGGATAACGTTTCCTTTATTAATCAATTAAAACTTAGAGGTTCTTATGGGGAAGTAGGAAATGATGATTTAAATGACTTCTTTTTGTCTCAAGCCAGATTTTCCATTACCTCCAATGCAGCAGATCCCGCTATTATTTTTACAGATATTGGAAATGATGAATTACAGTGGGAAACTATAGAAACCTATGATGTTGCATTGGAATTTGCCTTGTTCAATAACATTCTAGAAGGTTCTGTAGAATATTACAAAAGAAACTCTTCCGACTTACTTTATTTACTTCCCATTCCACTAAGTAATGGTTTAAATGAAGTACCGGTGAATGTGGGTGACATGTTTAATTCAGGGTGGGAATTTGCATTAACAACACGTTTAATAAATAAGAACGATTTTCGATGGAATGTTACGCTTCAGGCGTCCACGTTTAAGAATGAAATTACAAGCTTGCCAAATCCTTTTGTCGATGGCCAACAACGTTGGGAAGAAGGAAGATCTAGATTCGATTTTTATATTTTAAGAACTGCCGGTGTAGACCCAGATACGGGTGATCAATTGTTTTTGCAATATGAATTGGACGACGACGGAAATAGTGTTCCTGTATTAGACTCCAATGGGGAAATTGCCACTACAACCGATTGGCAAGATACAGAAAGAGCCTATACTGGAGATAGCTCCATTCCAGACCTCTTGGGATCCGTTGCCAGTACAATTAACTATAAAGGCTTTTCGCTCGACTTTTTAGTGAATTATGGTGTTGGTGGAAAATTTTTAGATTTTGGATATGCCGCTATGATGCACAGCGGAAACTATGGTAGCTCTTATCATCCAGATATTTTGAATGCCTGGAGACAACCAGGAGACATTACAAGCGTACCACGTTTGGAAGCAGGAAATCCTAACATCGTAAGACAGGCTTCTGACAGATTTCTTACTGATGCTTCATTCTGGACACTTAGAAACATCAATTTAGGATATTCCTTTGATGGTGACATTGCTAAACAAATTGGAGTTGATAACTTAAGACTCTCTGTAATTGGTGAAAATTTATATACAAAAAGTAAAAGGACTGGAGCAAATCCTCAAGCCGAATTAGCTGGGACACCCGAGGGTAATACATTTAATCCACCAAGAACTTTTTCGATTGGATTAAATGTTGGATTTTAACTAAAAGCAAAGTATGATGATTATGTTAAGAAAAATAAAATTTATGTTTATAGTAATCCTAGGGATTACCATAACTTCGTGTGACGATGACTTTTTAGAAACGACTCCCACAGATGCTATATCAGCTGCAGACGCACTGGCCAATGAGACTAACATGCAGCTTATTTTAAATGGACTTCATCGCGGGCTTTATTCTCAATCTCAAACAATCTTGCCTGGTGGAGATTCGCAAAGGGCAGGTAACCATTATTGGGTTCCTTTAGGAGATAATTTGTCTGGTGGATTAATACATTCTGCAAATGCAAATAATTTAGGATGGAGGACAGAAATGCAATGGAATTCTCACACTGACCAAACGTCCTTGACATGTGAACTTTTATGGTATCACAGATATAATATTATCGCGGGAGCTAATTTGCTTATTAATAGAGCCAACGATGGCACTTTAACGCAATCCCCTGGACTATTTGAGATATTAGGTCAAGCTTATACCTACAGAGCCTACGCTTACCTATCTTTAGTTCAACATTATGCTAGAGGATATCTCATTGGAAACCCAGCCACAGATCCAGGCGTACCTTTATTATTTTCTTCTGAAGCACCTTTTACAAGTACAGGAAGATCCACAGTTCAGGAAATTTATGATCAAATAGAAGAAGATCTTAGAGCTGCAATAAGTGCTTTTGAAAATGGTTCAGGAAGACCCAGTGGTGGGCCAGAAACCAAGTCTCAACTTAATATTGATGTAGCTTATGGCCTTTTGGCTAGAACTGCCTTGTCCAAAGGCGATTGGCAAACAGCCGCAGATGCCGCCGTAAAAGCACGTGAAAACTATCCTCTTATGAGTGAAGATGAATGGAAGTCTGGTTTTAACACCAATAGCCTACCCGAAGTTATATGGGGGAGCAATGTAATTGATGCTGAAACAACATTCTTTCGTTCCTACTTTTACTTAGCCAGCAATACTTTTAACGGAAGCCAGATTAGAAATAACCCAAAAATTGCAGACCGAAGATTGGTAGACGCCATTCCTGATACAGACTACAGAAAAGACGTATTTATAATCGATGCACCTAATACCAATTTTTCAGCTGCAAATAATCAAGGGGGGCTAGACGGAGAGACTGGCTTACCTAGAGATCCCAATTATGCCGGTGATTTAGAAGGTTATCAAGAAAGAAGAGAAGAAATTAATACTGAATACGGTATTAACAATAATTTTAATCAGCACCCCTATATGCATTTTAAACTTGAAAATGCCAATCCAGGATCAATTGACCCAGATGATATCATTTACATGCGTTCCTCAGAAATGTACCTTATCGAAGCAGAGGCCAAAGCAATGATGAATGATATTGCTGGAGCACAAGAAGCATTAAGGCCACTCGGTGAAGAACGTGATAGTGGATATAACGTTACCATTTATAGCACTAGAGAATCATTAATGGAACACATTAAGTTTCAAAGGGGAGTAGAGCTATGGGGAGAAGGATTTGGCTATACAGATAAGATTAGATGGGACGAAGGAATTGATCATTCCGCGGATGGAGGCTCAGGAGCTTCTGAAGTTCTATATCAATCTGCATTTAAACAAGAAAAACCTTCAGTTAATGATAGATGGATTTTTAAAATTCCACAAGCAGAAATTGATGCCAATCCAAATTTAACTCCTTCAGATCAAAATTAAAAAATTTAATGCGATTTGAATTAGCGGAAACTGGTTAGCTTTAAAAGTTAACCAGTTTTTCGTTTTATAGAAAATATATCAAGTTAGACACCCAACAAAGAAGAAGTTGACACCATTAAGGAAATGATTAAATCAGAAATGGAAAACGCTTACAAACTTAGCGTACCACTAGATGTTGAACTTGGCACAGGCAAAAATTGGTTGGAGGCGCATTAGAGGCGCCAGAAAACACCTCTTAACAATTTGATAATGTAATGATTAGTCTTCTTATGCGACTCCCTACAAAAACAAATCATTATGAAATGAGCTATAGAAATTAATTTTGATGCTATTCAAAACATTCCATAGCGAATTCCATTTGACCTTTTTAAAAAATTAAAAGACAAGCAAATGAAAACATCTAAAATTTTACTTTTAACGGCAACCCTATTGCTCACTACATCGATTACGAAAGCCCAAGGAATTATCGATGGCTATTTTAAAAATCAAGGAGATGGAACAGTGGCGCTTTCTTACACCATAAGCAATTACACCTCCTTTTATGTAGGCGAAAACGAAGCTCCGGCCTCTCCTATCGGACATGCTTCTCAAGATATTTATAACTTATACGCCAACTACGGAATTACCGACAATTTGCTAGCAGTTGTAAACCTACCATATATTTCCGCTACGTCAGAAAATCCAGATCCTATAACTGGTGAAGATTCAGTATCTGACTTTCAAGACTTGGTCATTGCTTTAAAGTGGAGACCTTTTAAGTCGGATTTAAGTGGTGGATTTATCAATTATTTTGTTTCTGCAGGAGCCGCTTTTCCCCTTGGTTATGAGCCCAACGGAATCCTCTCCATAGGAAACGGCGCTACCAGCATCGATGGAAAACTGGGAGTCCATTTTCAAAGCAATTCTGGATTCTTTACAACAATTACCGGTGGTTATAGTTTTAGAACGGAGGCAGACAACAATTTAATGCCCAATTTCGACGGCGATTACGATGTTCCAAATGCCGTACTGTTTGGAGGAAAAATTGGTTGGGCTACCGAAAAAGTCTATTTAGAAGGATGGATAGACCACCAAACCTCTACAGCCGGTGTGGATATTATGGGACCAGGATTTATGGGTAATTTTCCTGAAACAAAAGTAAATTATACCATGTTGGGAGCTAATTCCTACTTTTCATTTTTTAAACACTTCGGAATTAATGCCGGGTTTGGAACTATTGTTGATGGTAGAAATATAGGAGAGTCATCTTTCTTTACCACTGCTCTTGTTTATAACTATTAGAAAAAAACCAAATGAAAATCAACAAAGTAGTATACTTAGCTTCAATAATTTTTATAGCTTTTAGCTTTACACCCACCCTAGCCCAGAAACCAGATTCGTCGGTTTGGAATGCACTTCTTCAGGAAAATGTTTCTGAAGAAGGGATGGTTTCCTATAAAAGTTTCAATAGTGAAGAATTGGATCTTTACCTTAAGGAGCTCAAAAAATATCCGCCCAAAGATTCTTGGAGCAAAAAAGAAAAATTATCATACTGGATCAATGCTTACAATGCTTTCACCATAAAATTGATATTGGATAATTATCCCCTAAAAAGTATAAAAGACATAAAAGATCCTTGGGACAAACAGTTTATTGAAATTGATAGAGAACGGTTTTCGCTGAACCATATCGAACACGAAATACTACGGAAGATGGATGAACCCCGCATTCACTTTGCCATTAATTGCGCGTCTATCTCCTGCCCTAAACTTCTCAATCAAGCTTTTATTCCGAGTAAGTTAGACGAACAGCTGGAAACGGTAACCCGGGAATTCATTAACGACACCGCTAAGAATGAGCTATCACATGAAAAAATTGAAATCTCTGCACTATTTAAATGGTTTCGGGAAGATTTTGAAAAAAAACAAACCCTTATAGGATTTTTAAACAAGTACAGCAAAGTAACTATCGATAAAAATGCTGAAATAACCTACAAACCCTATAATTGGAATTTGAATGGTAAATGAATTAATTTTGTAAATAAATAAGGAGCTATATTTAAATTTAGCTCCTTTTTAGTTTTTAGAAATACTCCATATAGCTTTACAATTAAATTACAAAAGGTGTCATTTTAATTCGTCGCCTATAACTTACTATAAACCAACTGCTTTAAAACAAGAAATAATTAACACCCCCTATTTGTAAATAACATAAATAGTTGTACTTTTGCACCCCATTATCCCGAATTCACGTTTGGGGATGGGAATGGAATGTTTAATTTTTTAAAAAAAGTTAGTGTGGATACATTAAGCTACAAAACAATTTCGGCAAACAAAGCTACTGTAGACAAACAGTGGGTTTTAGTAGATGCTGAAGGTCAGACGCTAGGCCGTCTTTCTTCTAAGGTAGCCAAGCTACTTAGAGGTAAGTACAAGCCTAATTACACACCGCATGTAGACTGTGGAGATAATGTTGTAATTATCAATGCAGAAAAAATCAACTTAACTGGTAAAAAATGGGATGCTAAAGAATACGTGCGTCACACAGGTTACCCAGGCGGTCAAAGAACAACAACAGCTACGGAGCTTTTCAAAAAAGACCCTACTCGTTTGTTGGAGAAATCTATTAAAGGAATGCTTCCTAAAAATAAGTTAGGTGCAGAGCTATTCCGCAATTTAAAAGTGTATGTTGGTACAGAGCACGCTCAAGAAGCTCAAAAACCAACTGCAATTAACTTAAACGATCTTAAATAATGGAAGTAATTCACAAAATCGGCAGAAGAAAAACTGCAGTTGCAAGAGTGTACGTTTCTGAAGGTAAAGGAAACATCACCATCAACAAAAAAGAATTTAAGCAATACTTCCCAACACCAACATTACAGTACAAAGTACAACAACCACTTTCTTTAACAGAAAACGTTGAGAACTTTGATATTAAAGTAAATGTTTACGGTGGTGGTGTAACTGGACAAGCAGAAGCAATTCGCTTGGCTATCTCCAGAGCACTTTGCGAAGTAGATGCAGAAAACAGAGGAACTCTTAAACCAGAAGGATTACTTACTAGAGATCCAAGAATGGTAGAGCGTAAGAAATTCGGTCAGAAGAAAGCACGTAAGAAATTCCAATTCTCGAAACGTTAATCTGTATCCAATTTTACATGTGTTTTATACACATTGTTCATTTATTATTGAATTTAAAACATGTCGTTGCTTTCTTTTTTGAAAAAGAAAGAAAGATCAGTTTAGCATCCAAATGGTAAAGGCAATCGAATTTTTCGTGACCACTTTAACATTGCTAAATACAAAACCCACCTTGTGGGCAACGGAACGTAAACTATTACAAAAATGGCAAATAACATAGAAGTTAAAGATTTACTAGAAGCAGGTGTACATTTTGGTCACCTTACTAGAAAATGGAATCCAAATATGGCTCCTTATATCTACATGGAGCGTAACGGGATCCACGTTATCAATTTATACAAAACAGCTGCTAAAATCGAAGAGGCGAACGAAGCGCTTAAAAAGATTGCAGCATCAGGTAGAAAAATACTATTTGTAGCTACCAAAAAACAAGCAAAAGATATCGTTGCAGACAAAGCAGGAGCTGTAAACATGCCTTACATCACAGAAAGATGGCCAGGTGGTATGCTTACCAACTTTGTAACTATCAGAAAAGCCGTTAAGAAAATGGCCTCTATCGATAGAATGAAAAAAGATGGTACTTTCGATACGCTTTCTAAAAAAGAAAAACTACAAGTAGATCGTTTAAGAGCTAAGCTTGAGAAAAACTTAGGTTCTATTTCAGACATGACTCGCTTACCAGGAGCGTTGTTTATTGTAGACACCATGCGTGAACATATCGCAGTGAAAGAAGCACAAAAATTAAACATTCCAATATTTGCAATGGTAGATACAAACTCAGACCCAAGAGAGGTAGAGTATGTTATACCATCTAATGACGATGCTTCTAAATCTATCGAAAAAGTTCTTTCTCATGTAACTGGAGCAATTGCTGAAGGTCTTTCTGACAGAAAAGCTGATAAAGCTGCTGAAAAGAAAGCTGAAGAAGAAGAAGAATCAAAAGCAGAACAAGAGGCTAAAGAGAAAAAAGCTAAAGCCCTAGAAGCTGAAGATAACGAATAAATAATATTTTAATAAAGTCGTTAACCTCTATCTTCTTTACTTTAGTATTGGAAAATAAGGATAACGACTTTATTTAGATAAAGCACCTCAAAGTTATATCTTGGAGGTTTTCAAAAAAAATTAAAAATCATCCCAATATGCAGGGGCACAAGAACAAACCCTTCATAACGGATTAAAATTAATATAGAAATGGCAAAAATTACAGCCGCTGAAGTTAATAAGCTTAGAAAAGCAACCGGTGCAGGTATGATGGATTGTAAAAATGCATTGGTAGAAGCTGAAGGCGATTTTGATACTGCAGTAGAAGTACTTCGTAAAAAAGGACAAAAAGTAGCTGCTAAAAGAGCAGATAGAGAATCTACAGAAGGTGCCGTTATAGCAAAAGTTAACGATGCCAGCAATAAAGGTGTTATTGTTTCCCTTAACTGTGAAACAGATTTCGTTGCTAAAAACGATTCTTTTGTAAGTTTGGCAAACGATCTTGCAGACTTGGCACTAAACCATGATTCTAAGGAAGAACTATTAGAAGCAGACTATAAAGGATTAACAGTTTCTGAGAAATTAATCGAGCAAACCGGAGTAATTGGTGAGAAAATCGAAATTGGTGACTTTAGAACTTTAGAAGCTCCATTCGTAGGCTCTTACATTCACGCAGGTAATAAAATTGCTACACTAGTAGGTCTTTCTGCAAATGTAGAAAATGCAGATACCGCAGCCAAAGACGTAGCAATGCAAGCTGCCGCTATGAACCCTGTTGCTTTAGACGAGAGTGGTGTAGACCAAGAAGTGATCGATAAAGAAATCGAAATTGCTAAAGATACACTTAGAGCAGAAGGGAAACCAGAAGCTATGCTAGACAATATCGCAAAAGGTAAATTACAACGTTTCTTTAAAGACAACACTTTGGTAAACCAAGATTTTATTAAAGACAGCAAACAAAGCGTTGCCGGTTACGTAAAATCTTTTGACAAAGACCTTACCGTTGTTGCTTTTGAAAGAGTAGCATTAGGATAATTTTTTAGCTTATTTTTTAAATAAGCGATTTCCATATAAACCACTTTTGATTTTTTTCAAAAGTGGTTTTTTTATACCCCAGATTCCGTATCGGCTACTTAATTATTTTCCTTATTTTTGCTTCGGAAAATTTCAGGAACAATCTTCAAAAGAAAAACATGCAATACAATAGAATACTTCTAAAACTAAGTGGCGAAGCTCTAATGGGTGAAAGACAATACGGCATAGACCCCGCTAGGCTTAAAGAATATGCAGAGGAAATAAAATCGGTAATAGACAAAGGTGTAGAAGTAGCTGTTGTAATTGGTGGTGGTAATATTTTCAGGGGTGTTGCAGGAGCCAGTAATGGTATGGATCGTGTACAAGGAGACCATATGGGGATGTTGGCCACCGTAATTAACGGCTTGGCTTTGCAATCAGCCTTGGAAGACGAAGGTATTGAAACCCGCTTACAATCTGCCATTAAAATAAACGAAGTTGCCGAACCTTTCATTAGAAGACGCGCTGTGAGACATTTGGAAAAAGGCCGTGTTGTAATCTTTGGAGGAGGAACAGGAAACCCTTATTTTACAACCGACTCCGCCGCGGTTTTACGCGCTATCGAGATTGATGCCGATGTTATTTTAAAAGGAACACGCGTAGATGGTATCTACACCTCCGACCCAGAGAAAAACAAAGATGCCACTAAGTTTGATAACATTACCTTCAAAGATGTTCTAAACAAAGGCCTAAAAGTAATGGATACCACAGCGTTCACTTTAAGTCAAGAAAACGAACTACCAATAATAGTTTTCGATATGAACAAAAAAGGAAACTTGGTTAAAGTGATATCCGGCGAAAAAATTGGTACAAAAGTGAATCTTTAATTATATTGGCATACAATTAGCTAAACTATTTTAAACATTAATAGTTATGAACGAAGAAGTAGATTTTATATTAGATACCGCCAAAGAATCGATGGACGGCGCAATAAAACATTTAGAGAAAGAATTTGTAAATATTCGTGCAGGAAAAGCAAGCCCTGCTATGGTTGGGAGTGTAATGGTAGAATATTATGGCTCGCCTACCCCACTAACCCAAGTAGCCAATGTAAATACCCCAGACGGAAGAACGATCTCTATCCAGCCTTGGGAAAAAGGAATGCTACAAGAGATTGAAAGAGGTATCATGATGGCCAATTTAGGTTTTAATCCAATGAATAACGGGGAAATGGTTATTATTAATGTCCCACCATTAACTGAAGAACGCCGTAAAGATTTGGCCAAACAGGCAAAGGCAGAAGCAGAAGATGCGAAAGTTTCTATTAGAACGGCAAGACAAGAGGCCAACAAAGAAATAAAAAAGCTAGACGCTTCTGAAGACGTACAAGCGAATGCTGAAGTTGATGTACAGGAAATGACTGATAGATACATCAAAAAAGTAGACGAAGTTTTGGCCGTGAAGGAAAAAGAAATTATGACCGTTTAACGTACGTTAAACTTTCAATAAAATTTTAAAGCGACTTTCAACAGTCGCTTTTATTTTTTGTAACATTACAGCACCTCAAGAAAAGATTAATTACGCGTAAATGAAGCATTTCAGGTTTCTTATAATTAGTATGTTTTTACTGGCGGGAATATATGTCCAAGCCCAAGAAACCATTACTGGAAAGGTCGTAGACATAACAAATAACAATCCGCTTCCTTTTGCCACTATTGTCGCCAATAATAATAAAACCACCATTACCGATGTAGACGGTTATTTTTCACTTGAAAGAAACCAAGATCTGAAAACCCTTAACATAAGCTATGTGGGGTATTCGCCAAAACAGGTTATCATTGATTCTTCAGAATATATAAAAGTATCGTTGGCAAAAAGCATCGAAGCATTGGATGAAGTGGTCGTAGAAGAAAAACAAAATGCTGCTAGGGAAATTATTAAAAAAGCTATTGCCAGTAGAAAAACAAACAACCCTCTAGACAATTTAAACACCTACAACTACAACAGTTACAGCAAACTTATAATAACGGCCGATAAAGACTCTATTAATGGCAGTATAGATTCTATTTTTAAAGTAAAAAGAAAAGGTTTAAAGTTTAAAAAAATAGACTCCACGAATTACGATGTAAAAAAAATATTGGACAAATCGCATTTGTACATTGTTGAAAAAGCATCCAATTTTTTGTATTCAAAAAATAGAGGTCAACGGGAAAATATACTCGGCGCACGAATGGCCGGTTTTAAAAAGCCTATTTATGAGGTGCTGGCGCTAGAAATGCAATCATTTTCCTTTTATAAAAATAGATATGAAGTTTTTGGTACGGAATTCATCAGTCCACTCGGGGAAAAAGCACTAAAAACATATAATTACAGAATTCTAGATACCGTTATAGAGCAAGAGCGTGAAGGATATATGATCCATTATTTTCCGAAGAAAGGAAAAGAACTCATTGCTTTGGAAGGCGTGCTTTATATAGATGCCAAAAGTTATGCTTTGCAAAAAACAATTTCCCAGCTTAATGCAGCTATCGATATACAAGCGGTACAGCATTACCAATATTTTCCAAAAAACAATATTTGGTTCCCTACCTCCAGTAATGTAGTGGTTGGAAAGGGGGAAAACGATCACGTGGTGAATTTATTCGGTGCCCTTCGCATAGCCACCAGCTCGACCATGCAAGATTCTTCCATGGTAAGCACCAATCCAGACGATCTTACCAAACATCTCTATTTAAAGTCTGAGACCAAAAACTTCGATATTAGACTCAACGAACCTGTAACCATTGAACGCCAAGGAACCGCCATTAAATTAGTCAATGCAGCAACGACCAGAGACGAAAATTTTTGGAATTCCTATAGAACCAAAAGCATTACCAATAAAGAAAAGGAAACCTACAAGGTGGTAGATAGCATTGTTACCTCTGGAAACTTCGAGAATAAACTTTCCTTTATAAGGAAGGTAATGGTTGGTTATGTAAGTACAAAATATGTTGATTTCGACTATAAATCGCTTCTTAAGTTTAATCGCTATGAAGGATTTCGCCTTGGTATGAGCGCTATTACCAACAATAATTTCTCTACTAAATACAAATTAAGCGCCTACGGAGCCTACGGAACGAAAGATGCCGATTTTAAATACGGATTTAGTGCAGAACGCAGGTTGGATAAATACGACGACACTAGGCTGGGGATTAGCTATAAGGACGATCTTGTGGAAACCGGAAGCCTTTCTTTTATAACAGATGGCAGGGCATTTTATTTGTTTGAACCACGACTGTTTAATTTGAGTCAGTTTCAAAAAGTAAAAGATATAAGTACATACCTTACGCATGACTTTACGCCAAAGTTAAGCTCGAAGTTTCAATTATCGCATCAAGATGTCGATCCAACCTTCGACTATACTTTTACCAACGACGGAAAAACGTACAACTCCTATCAAATTAGCTCGATCACTGCTTCTTTCCAATGGAACCCATTTAACACTTATATGCAGACCAGCGAAGGGAAAATCGTGGTTGAAAATAAATATCCACAGTTTACCTTACAAACTTCTCAGGCACTACGGGATGTGTTCGATAGTGATTTGAGTTTTTCTAAAGTAGCTATGCGGGTTATGCACGAAATACAACCACTGAATAAGGGAAAAACAACCTTGCTTTTTGTTGGCGGGATTGGTTTTGGAGACCTTCCCATTACAGAGCTGTATAACACTTCCCCCAACCAGCCCGACGGAGAGCAAATTTTAGATAGGTTCTCGGTAGCTGGCAGGGATAGCTTTGAAACCATGTACTTTAATGAATTCTTTTCCGATAGATATTTGGTATTTCAAGGGAAACACTTTTTCAAGCGGTTTAATATTACACCAAAATTCCGACCCGAACTTGTACTTATTTCAAGGTTTGCCATTGGAAACATTTCTGAAAGACAACAGCATGAAGGGGTCGATTTTCAATCTTTGGAAAACGGCTACCTGGAAAGCGGTCTGGAGATCAATAAAATTATCAAAGGCTTCGGTGTCAACTTCATGTACCGCTATGGCGCTTACCATTTACCAAATTTCGACGACAACATTTCCCTTAAGTTCACTTACTATTTTAGTTTAGGTTTTTAGGCTCATTGCCTGATGTTGCGTACCTTTGCACGGAAATTTTATCGAATGCTCAACAAGATCACAAAAGGTTTTTGGAAAAAAACGGCAAGAATCATTCTTCGAAACCGTATTCTAATATTGCTAATGCTCCTTGGCATCACTATTTTTTTAGGGATGCAATGGAAAAATATGCGGTTTACCTTTACGGAAGCAAACCTTCTTCCAGATCATCACCCAATAAACCTGGAATACAATAAGTTTTTGGAGACATTTGGAGAGGAAGGAAACCTTATTGTCATTGCAATAAAAGACAGCAACCTTTTTACCCCTAAAAATTTCAATGCCTGGAATAAGTTGAGCAAACAATTACAAGCGAAGCCAGAAGTAGATTTGGTTATCTCTACCGATAACTTACAGAAACTGGTTAAAAACACAGACGACCAGCGCTTTGAGCTCGAGCCCCTCATAAAAAATAAAATAAAAACCAAAGCTGAAGTCGATAGCATAAAAGATGAAATCTTTTTAAAACTCCCATTTTACCAAAGTTTACTTTTCAACAAGGAGACCCACACTATTCGCTCTGCCATTTACATCGACAAGGAAATTGTAAATACGAATGTTCGAAAAGACTTTGTATTGAATGATTTTGAACCTCTCATAAAAGATTTCGAAGAGAAAACAGGTTTAGATGTGCGGGTTTCTGGAATGCCTTACATCAGAACGCTCAACTCCCAAAGTATCATCGACGAAATTAGTATGTTTATTGGTGCGGCCTTAGGGGTGACTTCACTTATATTCTTTTTCTTTTTTCGTTCTTTTAGAGCCACTTTTATCTCCATGATCGTAGTTATTATTGGAGTGATGTGGGCCTTTGGTATCTTAGGATTACTACATTATGAAATTACCGTCTTAACTGCGTTAATTCCGCCATTGATAATTGTTATTGGTATCCCCAATTGTATTTTCCTAATTAATAAATACCAGCAAGAAGTACAAAAGCATGGAAACCAAGCCAAGTCGTTACAAAGGGTAATTTCCAACGTTGGGAATGCCACCTTAATGACCAATATTACAACGGCAGCTGGTTTTGCTACCTTTATTATTACGGAAAGTAAATTATTGAAGGAATTTGGAATCGTCGCTTCCCTTAACATTTTCGCTATTTTCGTACTCTCCCTGTTGATTATCCCCATTATTTACAGCTTTATGCCACTGCCTAAAAACAAGCATTTAAAGCATTTGAATACGAGGTGGATAAACACTTTTGTTAGCTGGATGGAAAACAGCGTGCGCAATCATAGAATAGCAGTATTCATCATTTCCTTAATAGCTCTTATTGCCAGTATTATTGGGATATATCAAATAAGAATTTCCGGAAGTTTAATTGAAGACATGCCTAAAAGTGCCGCTTTTTTTGATGACATCCGTTTTTTCGAAAAGGAATTTGATGGGATCCTTCCAGTTGAAATTATGGTAGACACCAAAAGAAAAAATGGGGTCATGAAATTGTCTACGTTAAGGCGAATGGAAGATCTAGAAGAACTCATAAGGGAAATCCCAGAACTTTCAGATCCTGTTTCCATTACCAATCTTGTTAAATACTCCAAGCAAGCCTATTACAATGGAAACCCAAATTACTACCAACTTCCCAACAACCAAGAAAATACCTTTATTTTATCATATGCCAAAAAATCTTCAGGAGAGGCCGATTTACTGAAAAGCTTTGTAGACTCTACCGGTCAAGTGGCTCGTATTACCACTTTTATGCAAGACATAGGCACCGATAAAATGGAGGGTATTGAAGCCGATCTCTGGAAAAAAATACACAAAGTACTTCCAGAGGATCGATACGATGTAACCTTAACGGGAAAGGCTTTGGTTTTTATGAAAGGAACCAAATATTTGGTTAAAAACTTAATAATGTCGTTAGCATTGGCCATTTTCCTCATTTCTCTTTTTATGGCTTATATGTTCCGGTCTTTTAAAATGATAATCGTTTCACTAATTCCGAACATACTTCCTTTAATTATTACTGCGGGAATGATGGGCTTTTTAGGAATCCCTATTAAACCTTCTACCATTTTGGTCTTTAGCGTTGCTTTCGGGATTTCCGTGGACGACACCATTCACTTCTTGGCAAAATATAGGCAAGAGCTTGCTAAAAACCATTGGAATATCAGAAAATCAGTTTACAACGCATTACGGGAAACAGGGGTTAGTATGTTCTACACATCTATTGTACTATTCTTTGGTTTCTCTGTGTTTATGCTTAGCAGTTTTGGTGGCACCAAAGCCCTCGGTGGTCTTGTTTCTTTTACCTTATTGGTAGCTATGCTCGCAAATTTAATTTTACTTCCCGCACTATTATTGGCTTTAGAAAGAAATATCGCAAATAAAAAAGTTCTCAAAAAGCCCAATATTGATGTGCTTCCAAAAAATGGAAAAGATGGGATTTAGTATTTCATAAGTCACACCAAAAAAAGCAAATAATTAAAATTGAGCCCATAAAAAAAGTCTGCCGAAAACGAATTTTCGAGCAGACTTTAAGGTTCCCCCAAACCTACATTCTTATATATCTTGAAATTTTTTTTATCCTCAATGCCCTAAACAAACTTAGGCAAAACATTCAAACAAAATATGGGTGTTTTTCCCCTTTTTATTTTAATAAAAAAACCTTAAAAGTTTTCCTCGTTATGTTAAATATACAAAAAAATATATATTGAACATATTATCAGCAAATTAATTTTAAGTAAAAAAAACAATTTTCTGGACAAATGCGTTATTATCCCATAATGGAAGTTTAAAACTAGGTTTAAAATTTTATCTTTGTGCCCTCAATTATACAAGCATCCTAGAATGAAAATAGACAGTATAAAGGAACTGCTTACGGGCGATAAGGTTCTGCAAGAAGTAAAAACAAAAGGTTGGATACGTACATTTAGAAGCAATCGTTTTATAGCACTAAATGATGGCTCCACCATTAATAATATTCAGTGTGTGGTAGATTTTGAAAATACAGATGAAACCATACTTAAAGACTTAAACACAGGAGCAGCGATTAGTGTTACCGGTACTTTGGTGGAAAGCCAAGGAAAAGGTCAAAATGTAGAAATACAAGTAAAGGAAATTAATATTCTTGGAGGCGCAAACCCAGAAGAATACCCCATTCAACCCAAAAAACATTCGCTGGAGTTTTTAAGGGAAAAGGCACATTTAAGAGTTCGCACCAGTACGTTTAGTGCCGTAATGCGCGTTCGTTCTGCCTTGTCTTTTGCGGTTCACCAGTACTTCAACAGCAATGGGTTTTATTATGTTAACACCCCCATCATTACAGGTTCCGATGCTGAGGGAGCTGGAGAAATGTTCCGTGTGTCTACATTAGACCCTAAAAATCCGCCTTTAAAAGACAATAACGAAATTAACTACAAAGAAGATTTCTTTGGTAAAGAAACAAATCTTACTGTTTCTGGACAGTTGGAAGCCGAAACCTACGCCATGGGCCTAGGAAAAGTATATACATTCGGTCCAACATTCAGAGCGGAAAACTCCAATACCTCAAGACACCTTGCAGAATTTTGGATGATAGAACCTGAGGTTGCTTTTTTAGACCTTGACGGAAACATGGATCTTGCAGAAGACTTTATCAAATATGTGCTTCGTTATGTTTTAGATAATTGCAAAGACGATCTTGAGTTTCTCGAAAACAGGTTATTACAAGAAGAAAAGACCAAGCCGCAAGCCGAAAGAAGCGAAATGAAACTTACGGAAAAGCTTCATTTTGTTCTAGACAATAATTTTAAGAGAGTTAGTTATACCGAGGCTATCGATATTTTAAAGAACTCCAAACCCAACAAAAAGAAGAAGTTCAATTACCTTATTGAAGAATGGGGAGCCGACTTACAAAGTGAACATGAACGTTTTTTGGTAGAAAAACACTTTAAAGCTCCAGTTATATTGTTCGATTACCCTTCTAAAATAAAGGCATTTTACATGCGCCAAAACGAAGACGGTAAAACAGTTCGAGCCATGGATATTCTTTTCCCCGGCATCGGTGAAATTGTAGGGGGATCACAAAGGGAAGAACGTTACGATGTTTTATTGGAGAAAGTAAAAGCCATGGGGATCGATGAAAAAGAACTTTGGTGGTATCTCGATTTAAGAAAATTTGGTACGGCAACACACAGTGGTTTCGGCCTAGGTTTCGAACGTTTGGTTTTATTTGCAACAGGAATGACCAACATTAGAGATGTAATACCGTTCCCAAGAACCCCTCAAAACGCCGAATTTTAGAATATATTAACAATAAGTAATCATAAAACTAGCACATAGACGCCGTTCATGTTGCTAGTTTTTTTATTTTTATAGAAAGGTAAACAACCATATGCTTAAGCAGCAACTACAATTTAAATTATCGCAGAAATTATCTCCGCAACAAATTCAATTGATGAAATTGATACAGTTGCCTACGCAAGCTTTTGAACAACGCTTAAAACAGGAATTGGAGGAAAATCCGGCTTTAGAAAGCGGTAAAGAAGAAACGTTGGATTACGAAAATGATGATTTGGATAATTCTTCTCAAGACGATTACGATAATGAATCCATCAATGCTGAAGATATTAATGTAGACGAATATTTAAGCGATGATGAGATCCCCGAATACAGACTTCAGGCCAATAATTACAGTAGTGATGATGAGGAAAAAACAGTTCCTTACGCGGCAGGGACCTCATTTCATCAATACCTTTTAAATCAACTAAACACTTTTAGACTTAGTGATGAAGAAAGGGATATTGCAGAATTTTTGGTGGGCAGTGTAGACGAAAGTGGTTACATAAGAAGGGAGATTAGCGATATCGTAGACGATTTGGCTTTTACCCAAAACATTTTTACCGAAGAAGCAGAGGTAGAGAAAGTTTTGGCAAGAGTGCAACTGCTGGATCCCGCCGGCGTTTGTGCACGCGATTTGCGGGAATGCCTTTTAATACAGTTAGAACGCAAAGAGCCTACCCCAAGTATAGATCTTGCAATTGAGATTCTCGACAAATCCTTCGAACAGTTTACCAAAAAACATTACAACCGACTCATTCAAAAATTTGATATAACGGAAGAAGAATTGCGTAACGCCATTCACGAAATTGAAAGACTAAACCCGAAACCGGGTGGTTCTTATTCTGGCAATAATAGAATGGTAGAGCATGTAGTACCCGATTTCACCATTAAAATTATGGATGGCGAACTAGAACTCACCCTTAATGGGAGAAATGCGCCAGAATTGCATGTATCCCGCGAGTATAATAATATGCTTAAAGGATATAAAGACACCAAGTCAAAGTCTAAATCGCAAAAAGATGCTGTTCAGTTCATCAAGCAAAAACTCGATGCCGCCAAATGGTTTATCGATGCGATTAAACAACGGCAAGAAACGCTGTATGTTACAATGAACTGCATTATGCATTACCAAGAGGAGTATTTTTTAACAGGTGATGAGCGTAAGTTAAAGCCAATGATTTTAAAAGATATCGCAGACACTATTGGCATGGATGTCTCTACGGTTTCTAGGGTTGCCAACAGCAAATATGTAGATACCCCTTATGGCACCAAACTGATAAAGGAATTCTTTTCTGAATCTATGAAAAATGAAGAAGGGGAAGACGTTTCTACTCGGGAAATTAAAAAGATCTTGGAAACAGTTATCCTAGAGGAAGACAAAAAGAAACCTTTAACAGATGATAAACTGGCTAATATTTTAAAGGAAAAAGGATATCCTATTGCCAGAAGAACGGTTGCAAAATACAGGGAGCAACTTCATATTCCTGTAGCCCGTTTAAGAAAAGAAATATAATGCGTGCATTTTCTAAGTTAATCAGTTTTATTTTCAATCCACTTTTTATTCCCTTGGCAGGAACGGCCTTGTATTTCTTGATTTCCCCAAAATACAACCCACCAGAGGCGCGAAAACTTATTTTACTGGCCATTGCAATTGTAACCGTGGTCATTCCTTTTATTTTCTACCTTTTATTAAAAAACCTAGGGTGGATAACAAGTAGTGAAATTACACAAACAAAAGAACGCAAGCTCCCATTAATTATTTGTACTATTTTAATTTACATAACACTAATAAAAATTACACCCATATCATATTCCAGCGAACTCTACTTCTACTTCGTAGGGATTTTAGGGGCACTTATAAGCGCCCTAATAATGGTTTATCTTAACTTTAAGATAAGTTTGCACACTATGGGCATAAGTGGCTTGGCGACCTTTATTTTAGGATTGTCCATTCACTATGAAATAAATATCACCATGGGATTGGCATTATTGGTTCTTTGCCTAGGTATGGTAGCCACTGCAAGGCTTCACCTTAAATCTCATAAAGGACTGGAAATAATTGCCGGAATGTTTATTGGTGTCTTAACCCAATTCATAACGTTTGGCTATTGGCTATAGAATGTAGAATATGAGGCCCGCCTTAAAAATTCTAGGCTCTAGAGCTTCCCCGTCGACCGTAAATTTATCATCTTCAAAAACATTAGAAAGATCGTACTGTGCATAAAAGTTCCAAGTGTTATACCCAAAACTAAGATAAACCCCGTACTGTATGTTTCTAATATCCGGATTGTCGAAGGTAAACTTAAATGTATCTGTTACCAATTTGGACTTTCCTGAAAGTAAATAAGAAAACTTAATTCCGCTATAAATTCTCCAAAAACGATAGTTATCCGATTGGGAATTCCGCCAACGAAATTCAATGGGAAACTCAACGAAATTCATTTTAAGCATATTCCTGTTATAAGAAAAATCATCAGGAATTTCTTGATAAAATATGTTGCCATTCTCATCTTTATCAGCCAGCAAATCGCTATATATGGAACTAATTGAAAGTCCGGCGCCCAAACCAAACCCAATATTTCGACGTCTATTTATTGGCAAGTCTTTTATAAAGCCTACAATAAAGTTATATGAAAAGCTACTTTGCCCAATATCGCTTGGTGCGCGAGTAAGTAAATTGTAATTAAGCCCTATATAGAATTGATCTTCAAAATATTTCTCATCGGCTTCCACTACCACAAGTGTATCACTTTGTGCACAAATAAAATTGGTTATAAATGCCGAAATTAGAACAACAAGGGACCTTAATTTCATGTATGATGTTTTACCGGTAAAGGTACAGCAAATAAGAAGTAAATAAAAAACGCTTCAATCAAAAAGAAAGAAGCGTTTTTTAAATATAAGTTTAATTGAAATGTGTATTTATTTCAAATTTTGAAAAGCATCACCAGTTTTGGTGGTATAGTTAATTTTAAGTGCATTCACTTTTCTCAACTCTTGCTTAATGTCTGAAACAAGCCCCATATTGGTCTCATGATCGACTTTCAAAGCGGTGGTAAGCACATTTTGTAGCTCTTCACGCTTTGATGATCTTTCTGCCAAAACATAGTTGGCTACCTCTGAAACGTCTGCAAATTTATCATTTAATTGAATTTTTGCAGCAGTTCCGAATTTGTCTTGGTAACGCGGACTAGGTTTTCCAGCATAAATATAAATTACCCTGTCTTTTTTATCAAGTTTTTGAACTTGATCAGCATAAGGCAATTCATTTTTTATCATAAGGGAACTATCCTTCATTGTGGTTACCGTCATGAAGAAGAATAACAACATGAAAACGATATCCGGCAATGATGCGGTTGAAACCGCAGGTAAATCCCCTTTCTTTTTCTTTGTGAATTTTGCCATAATAGCTTTACTAATTAATTAGTTACTTTTTGGTTCTGCCTCAGATAATTTTTGAGGATACATTTTTTGAATACGCTCAATTTTGGGCTTCAAATCGTCCTTAACCCCATCTGGAGTTTTTGGATCGAGATATTGCTCATCCATGGCTGTAAAATCACGACCAAATAAACGTTGCGCTTCTCTGTTTCTCAAATCATTATAAGCAGCTACCAATTCGTTCTGTACTGCTATATAGGTTCCGTACTCGGTCAATCTATCATTCTGCAAAGAAATAATTGCCTTGTTCGGGTGGTCTGAAGATTCAGGATTTTTTGACCCTTGACAATAGTCACAAGGCTCTCCTTTTTCTCCGGTGCCAGCACCGTTGTCTAGGAACTCTTTAGCAGCCTTTCTCAAATCTTTAAGCTCCATAGGCTCATCTTCTACCAAAAGTTGGTTGTTCTTGTTCACAACCACGGTAAAGATGTTCTTTTGCTTAATAATCGGAGGGTTTTCTGGCGGCTCAATTGGTGGCAACTTACGGTCTAACCCTGCATCTGTTTCTATGGTAGTGGTTACCAAGAAAAAGATCAAGAGTAGGAAAGCGATATCTGCCATTGAACCTGCGTTAACCTCAGGCGGTGCTCCTCTTCTTGCCATCTTATTTAAGTTTTTAAATTATTATTTTTTAAATGATCCTACAACCATTGCTCCTACAGCCAAAATGGCTAGAATGAAGAAGGTCCATAAACCGGCACCTACCCATCGTACGGTGTTTTCGCTTACATCGATATCCCTAGCAGCCATTTTATCAAGATCGATATCTGACCCGCTTGCAAGAACAAAGTAGCTTATTGCTATGATTAATGCAAAAACTCCAACAGAGATCAAAGATTTCTTTAATTTATCTGGATCTGAAGCCAGACCAACCAAAGAAAATATAAAAGTGATCGCTGCAATGATAACAGTTAACCATATACCTAGATTAATCATTATGCTAATAACACCTTCGTTACTATCTTGATACACTATGGCTAACCATAGTCCAAGTCCAATAACTCCCAGTATTATCGCTAATATTTTAGCTATTTTATACATATCTTAAATTAAATTTAGTGCTTATTATTTTTTGTGATCTACCAACATGTCTACCAAGATGATTGAAGCATCTTCCATGCTGTTTACTATACTATCAATTTTAGCGATAATGTAGTTGTAGAAAATCTGAAGTATAATAGCCACGATAAGACCAAATACTGTTGTTAATAAAGCCACCTGGATATCACCTGCAATAAGAGATGCATCTAATCCACCAGCTGCACTAATTTTTTCGAATGCCTGAATCATACCAATTACTGTACCCATGAAACCTAACATCGGTGCAATTGCGATGAATAAAGACAACCAAGAAACGTTTTTCTCTAATTGACCCATTTGTACACCACCGTAAGCTACTACAGCTTTTTCAGCAGCATCAACACCTTCGTCAACTCTGTCTAATCCTTGATAATAAATTGATGCAATAGGACCTCTTGTATTTCTACAAACTTCTTTAGCCGCTTCAACACCTCCAGATGCCAATGCATCTTCTACTTGTTGAGTTAGCTTTTTAGTATTTGTAGTAGCTAGGTTTAAGAATATAATTCTTTCAATAGCCACTGCAAGTCCTAAGATAAGACATAATAGTACAATCCCCATGAAACCTGCACCCCCTTGGATGAATTTTTCTTTTAGGACTTGTTGAAAACCTGGAGAAGCGTCAGCATCTGCTCCCGAAGCTTCTTCATCTTGTACTAGTGCCGTTGCAGCATCGTCGATAGCAACAATTTCTGAAATTTGATCAGATACAGCTGGAGTTAACTCCTTAGCGTTGGCAGTTGTTGCGTTAAAAGCCAATAATCCGGCAATTGCCAGAATAGAGAATAGTCTTTTCATTTCTTCTAAACTTAAATTTGTTCGTTAATAGGGTTAAAGATAAAAAAAAAATGTTATTAAACATTAAAACTACAGCAGAGAGGAAGGGATTCGAACCCTCGATACGCTTTTGGCGTATACACACTTTCCAGGCGTGCGCCTTCGACCACTCGGCCACCTCTCTATTTAACTTATAGTTTTCAGGCGCCAAATAACGAATTTTTTTTTAGTTGTTAAAATTTATGTAGTTAATTTTAAGGCATTTCACCTCGCAAAGAAGTTTCATAGATGGTTTTGAACACTTTACGCTGAATATTATTCCCGAGCAAATACATCAATTTAGTGACAGCAGCCTCTGTTGTTATGTCTTTTCCGTTAATTAAGCCAATTTTTTTTAGGTGCGAACTGGTTTCATACTGTCCCATAAGCACACTTCCACCTGAACACTGGGTAACATTGACGATAACCTTTCCCGATTTTATGGCTTTTTTCAACAATTCTTCAAACCATTTTTCAGTAGGGGCATTTCCAGCGCCATACGTTTCTAGAACTATGGCTTTTGCATTGGAACTAAGCATTAAACAGGTCAACGTACTTTCATTAATCCCCGGAAACAGTTTTACCAGGGCTATATTGGCGTCCATATTTTTATGAACCTTCAATTTCTTTCGAGTGGGTTTTAATAGGTACTCATAATTTACCTTTAAATGCACCCCGCTCTCCGCCAGCGGTGGATAGTTTAAAGAAGTAAACGCCTGAAAATGTTCAGCATTTATTTTAGTGGTGCGGTTGGCTCGGTACAGTTTATACTCGAAATACAAACACACTTCGCGAATTACAGGTCGGTTGCTTTTTTTTAAGGAAGCAATTTCTATTGAGGTAATTAAATTTTCTTTCGCATCTGTTCTTAAATCCCCAATAGGTAATTGAGAACCTGTAAAAATTACAGGTTTCGACAAATTTTCCAACATAAAACTTAAAGCTGAAGCGGTATAGCTCATGGTATCGCTTCCATGTAACACTACAAAACCATCGTACTCCTCGTAATTCTTTTCTATGATTTCTACGATTTGCACCCAATACTTCGGATTCATATTGGATGAATCGATGGGGTCTTCAAAAGAAATAGTATCGATATTACAATCTAAGTGCGAAAGTTCTGGAATTCGCTTTAGTAATTTATCAAAATTAAAAGCACGCAAAGCCCCGGTCTCAAAATCTTTAACCATCCCAATGGTTCCGCCGGTATATATAAGTAATATATTAGTTTGCACTTTCCAATTCCTTTAAGCTATTTACAACAGGGTTGGCATACATTTCCAAGAAGTTTTTAAGTTCCACTTCATTGTTTTCTGCCACCCTACGCTGTATCCTTCTTTTAAAATGCCGTTTTTCTTTATCGGTGTATTTATTTTTGAATTTCGATGTCCCGTGCAGCATATCGTAAGCCAAATAATTGGAAGGCCACAATTTGTAATTTTTGTAAATTTCTGCATCGATAACATCGGCCAATAACTGAAACTGCTTGTTAGCAGGTTCTCTGCTACTTTTTATAACATCCAACTCGGTATCGAGCACCTTCCCAGCGGCAATATGGATGTGTTTTTTATTTCCTGTAATTCCTTTTAAGATGCTATTAAAGTCTTCGTTGGTTGACTTTACATACTCCACATCATAATGTTTGGCGGTTAATTCCGGCATTTTTAGAATATCGGTAGGGTCGTACTCGTAAGAAATGGCCACTGGTACAATTTTTACCTTTTTAAAATAATCCATCACTTCCTTATCATCATTCGCCAGTGCCAACATTTTTAAGACCCCTTGCTGGGTTTGGTCGTTTCCATCTTTTGTTCGGCCTTCTCTTTGTGCAATCCATATCGATCTTTTTTCCTGCTGAAGGGCTGTTCGAATATACTCTGAGATCAATTTGGAGCTCTTAAGCATTTCCCTCGGGGCTAGATCCCTTTTAATGATAAAACTCCTGTTTAATCTGGAGAGTGCCATTAGAAAAGGCTTTTTTACCAAATTATCCCCGATGGCGGAAGCTGTCATTACCAAATCGTGATCGTGCAAAGCCACATTTATAAAAGAGGTGTCCAGAATTATATCCCTATGGTTGGAAATGAATAAATAGGATTCCCCAGGAGCTAATTTCTCGAAGCCAGAAGAAGAAAGCCCTTCTGAGCTCTTTTCCAGAATCATTTGTATACTATTGTATATAATTTTGGACTGGAAGTCTTGAATGGAATTACAACCTTTAACTATTTCAACGATCTGTTCTTTGGTACATTCTGGAAATGTAAACTGCAGCATCGCTTGAAACATAGGATGCTCCATGTATTTTATAAGTGCCTCGTTAACTTCAGAATCGTAATAAGGCCTAAGATCGTCTATAGTTATCACTTTAAATAGCTGATTTTTATGACAAAAAAACAAAAATTACTTTACTTTAAGTCCAATTGTGGATTAAAAGGTTGTTAAAGCATCCTTGAGGTAGATTTACTTACCTTAAATACCGAATACCTCTCTCGAGTTTCTGGTGGTTATTTTGGCGATTTCTTCCAAAGGCAATCCATAAATATCAACGAGCTTTCCCGCTACCTCTGTAAGATAAGAACTTTCATTACGTTTCCCCCTGTAAGGTTTGGGAGCTAAATAAGGAGCGTCTGTTTCCAACACTATTTCGGAAAGCGGAATTTCTTGCAAGAATTTATCAATTTTACCATTCTTAAATGTTACAACGCCGCCAATACCCAATTTCATATTGTAGGACAATGCTTGCTGGGCCTGCTCCAAAGTTCCCGTAAAACAATGAAAAATACCAAACAGATCTTCTCCTTTTTCACTTTCCAAAACTTCAAAAACCTCATCGAAAGCATCCCGACAATGAATAACAATAGGGAGTTTAAACTTCTTCGCCAATTGAATTTGTTGTTGAAACGCCTCTTGTTGTTCTTTTAAAGAAGTTTTGTCCCAATATAAATCTATCCCAATTTCGCCAATAGCATAAAACCCTCTCTTTTCCAAGAGGCTTTCCACGTGCTGCAGCTCCTCTAGATAATTTTCCTTTACATGTGTTGGATGCAAACCCGTCATTAAGAAAACATTATCCGGATAATTAGCTTCCAATTGCATCATGGATTTTGTGTAAGTGGAATCGATCGCTGGAACAAAAAAACGCTCTACTCCAGCGTCTATAGCCCTTTTCATCATCTCATCTCGATCATCATTAAAAGCTTCACTATATAAATGCGTATGTGTATCTGTTAAAATCATGGCGCAAAAATAACAACCTGAATTCGATTATTATAACAAAGTCAAAATTAATAAAAGTATTTGGTTATAAGACAGGTTTTCCATGGGTTAGCAAGCTACCTCATGAAAGCCTAACGCAGGAAACAGGTACTTTTATTAAAAATTAAGCTTTACAACAACCTGCTTCGATCTTTCTTACTGAATATCCAGAAATTGCGTTCAATAGAGCCCCGTATTTCAATATCTAAAAGTGTTTTGACAAAGTAAGAATAACCGAACTCATGTTAATGGTTTAAACGGCTATATTTGCATAAAAAACAATAGATAATGCAGAGCCTGAAAAAATTTCTATCAGAAAAAGGATATATAGAAGCCCCCCTCACATTTACTAAAACCAATCATTTTGAAGTTGTCGCAAAAATAAACGGGATTACGGGAAGGTTTATCCTGGACACAGGTGCTTCTAATACCTGTATTGGTTTTGACTGTGTAGAGCATTTTAAACTGAAAACCGAAGATTCTGAAATTAAAGCTGCCGGTGCTGGTGCCACAAATATGCTAACACAAGTTTCTAAAAAAAACAGCATAGAAATTGAAGGATGGAATCGCAAAAAAATAAAAATAGTGCTTTTCGATCTTACCCATGTAAATTCTGCACTTACCATTCACGACGCACTTCCGGTTCATGGGATTATTGGGGCTGATGTACTTAAGAAGGCTAAAGCTGTAATAGACTATCAAAAAAAGAACTTATACCTAAAATAAAGCAACCAATTATTGGAAGTTTAACAATCCCCCCTCAAAAAAGGGGGAATTACCTCTTGAATACAAGGCTATTTTAAGGCAATTTTACATCAATCAACAAAAACAGTATAGATGATGGAGGATAATAGCCACCAATTACAAAAAGCCCCACGAGATATTTTTTTAGCTATAACAATAGTTTCATTAGCAATGATCACCTTTCTTCTTAATTTATTTTTGGTTTTATCTATTTAACTTTCTTTACAGCGTATTAACCAACCAAAAACAAAAACGCCAAGGCTTTTACCTTGGCGTTTCCATTTCTATATTTAAAAACTGAATTACAGCTCCAACGCTTTTTTGGCATTACCATCCATCAATAACTCTTCCGGACTTTCCAAAGCTTCTTTTACAGCTACTAAAAATCCAACGGATTCTTTTCCATCGATAATTCTGTGATCGTAAGACAAAGCGACGTACATAATAGGAGCAATTGCAATAGCACCATCTCTAGCAATTGGGCGCTCTACAATATTATGCATTCCTAAAATAGCACTTTGTGGTGGATTGATTATTGGGGTGGACAACATAGAACCAAAAACACCACCATTGGTGATTGTAAAGGTACCTCCCGTCATCTCATCAACCGTAATTTCACCTTCACGAGCTCTAATTGCCAATCTTTTCACTTCTGCTTCCACACCTCTAAAACTTAGGTTTTCTGCATTTCTTATTACAGGAACCATTAATCCTTTTGGCCCCGAAACCGCAATACTAATATCACAAAAGTCATGACTTATCATTTCTTTTCCATCAATCATGGAGTTTACTGCGGGATACATTTCCAGCGCTCTCACAACTGCCAAAGTAAAGAAGCTCATAAAACCAAGGCTTACCCCATGTTTCGATTTAAAGTCTTCTTTATATTGTTTGCGCAATTCGAAAATCGGGCTCATATCTACCTCGTTAAAGGTAGTAAGCATGGCCGTTTCGTTCTTTACAGAAACCAAACGCTCTGCCACTTTGCGTCGCAACATGGATAATTTTTTGCGTTCGGTACCACGACTTCCAGATCCCGGAGTTCCCATAGAAGGATTTGCTTTTACGGCATCTTCTTTGGTTATTCTTCCGTCTTTTCCTGTTCCTTTTACATCTTTAGCATCAATCCCCTTCTCTGCCAATACCTTTTTTGCTGCCGGACTAGCAGTACCAGTGGCATAAGTTTGTTTGTCAGCCGATTCTCCAGGTTTGGTATCGTCAGCAACCTGGTCTTCTTTTTTAGAAGATTCTTTTTTATCTGACTTTTCTTCTTTCCCTGATTTTTCCTCTTTCTTTTTGTCTTTAGACTCTTCTTTATCGCCGCCTCCGGGCTTCTCGGCATCGGTATCAATTAAGCAAACTACCTCTCCAACCGCTACAGCATCTCCCGCTTCTGCCTTCAATGTAATTTTTCCGCTTGCCTCTGCTGGCAATTCTAAAGTAGCTTTATCAGAATCTACCTCGGCGATAGCTTGGTCTTTCTCCACATAATCTCCATCTTCTACCAACCATTCTGCTATCTCTACTTCTGTAATCGATTCCCCGGGAGAGGGAACTTTCATTTCTAAAACCATGTTCTTTATTTTAGTTTTATATTTTTTGTTGTATAATTTTCTATTTCTAGCCTAAAGATACTCTATTTAGGCTGTCTTTGCATATTGTCTTTGGTTTTATCAAAAACATATTCTATTACTTGTTCGTGTCTTCGCTTAGAACGTGTTGCACTACCAGCAGCGGGCGCAGCATAGAAACGGCGCGAGGCCACCCTAAAGCTACGGGCCTCATCAAAATGAAGCAATAAGTGGCTCCAAGCACCCATATTCCTTGGTTCTTCTTGTGCCCAAACTACTTCCTCTGCGTTGCTGTACTTTTCTATTATTTCTCTCATTTTGGTTGTTGGTAAAGGGAACAACTGTTCTATTCTTACCAAAGCAACATCATCTCGCTCCTTATCTTCTTTTGCTGCCAAAAGATCGTAGTAGAATTTCCCAGTACAGAACACCAAAGTCTTCACTTTTTTAACTTCTGCTTCGGCATCGTCTATCACTGTTTGAAAACTCCCATTTGCCATTTCTTCTACGGAAGAAACCACTTTTGGATGCCTCAATAAACTTTTTGGGGTAAAAACAATTAAAGGTTTTCTATAATCGGCCTTCATTTGTCTTCTGAACAAATGAAATAAGTTTGCTGGGGTTGTAACATCGGCCACAAACATATTGTCTTTGGCGCAAAGCTGAAGATATCTCTCCATTCTAGCAGAAGAGTGCTCTGCCCCTTGCCCTTCGTAACCATGGGGCAACAACATGATCAATCCATTTTGTAGCTTCCATTTATCCTCGGCTGCAGAAATATATTGGTCTATCATCACTTGGGCACCATTACTAAAGTCTCCAAACTGCGCCTCCCAAATGGTTAACGTATTTGGGCTTGCCATGGCGTAACCATAATCGAATCCTACCACTCCGTATTCAGAGAGTAATGAATTGTAGATATCGAAATGTCCGTTTTGGTTTTCTTTTAATTCGTTCAGCAAAACAACCTCTTCTTCCGATTCTTCTACTTTGATTACTGCGTGGCGGTGAGAAAAAGTACCTCTTTCTACATCCTGTCCAGACATACGTACATCGAAACCTTCTTCTAGCAAACTACCATAAGCCAACAGCTCTCCCATCGCCCAATCGAGTTTGTCAGTTTCAAAGAACATTTTATTACGTTCATTTATTAGTTTCTCGATTTTACGCATGAACTTTTTATCCCCCGGAAGATTGGTGATTGTTTTAGCAATTTCCGTCAGTTTATCTTTAGAAAAAGAAGTGTCTACCTCTTCCATCATTTTATCTTCCAATGCCGGATTAAAGCCTTTCCATTCATCCTGCATAAAAGGTGTGATAATTGTTTTATCCTCCTTACGGGAATCTTCCAGTTTCTCTTCTAAAGATTTTTTATAGTCGTCTTCCAATTTACTTACAAAAGAGTCATCTATTACCCCTTCAGACTTTAGTTTTTCCGCATAAATATCGCGAGGGTTTTGATGCTTGGAAATAGCCTTGTAAAGTTTTGGCTGTGTAAAACGAGGTTCATCTCCTTCGTTATGTCCGTATTTTCTATATCCTAAAAGATCGATAAATACATCCCTTCCATAGCGCATACGATAATCTAATGCAAACGTAGCTGCGTGAACTACGGCTTCTGCATCGTCTGCATTTACGTGAAGTATTGGTGATAAGGTAACCTTACCAACATCGGTACAGTACGTAGAAGATCTTCCGTCGAGATAATTGGTGGTAAAACCAATTTGATTGTTTACCACAATGTGTATGGTACCCCCGGTTTTATAACCATCGAGCAATGCCATTTGCACAACTTCATAAGCAATCCCTTGCCCAGCAATAGCGGCATCCCCATGCACCACAATTGGTAACACCTTAGAAAAATCGTCTTTAAAATGTCTATCTTGTTTTGCTCGCGTAATACCTTCCACAACCGCACCTACGGTTTCCAAATGGGAAGGGTTGGGAGCAATATTCATATTTATTTTTTTCCCTCCATGGGTTTTTCGGTCGCTTGTCCAACCTAGGTGATATTTTACATCTCCATCAAAAATATCCTGTTCATAGTCTTTTCCGTCGAATTCACTAAAAATATCCTTTGCCGGCTTTCCAAAAATATTGGTAAGCACATTAAGCCTTCCACGGTGAGCCATTCCCATTACAAATTGCTCTACTCCCATATCGGCTGCTTTTTCTACCATGGTATCCAGCGCGGGGATTAAAGATTCGTTTCCTTCCAAAGAAAAACGCTTCTGCCCCACATATTTGGTATGTAAAAAGTTTTCAAAGGAAATAGCTTCATTTAACTTCCTAAGAATATTCTTTTTCTCTTCTTCGGAAAATTTAGGATGGTTGTCGTTTACATTTAACCATTCCTGTATCCACTGTATGCGCTCTGGATTTCGAATATACATATACTCAATTCCAATTGCATCGCAATAAATTGCCTCTAGATGATTGATGATTTCCTGAAGCGTTGAGGGACCAATGCCCAAAATATCACCTGCATTGAAAATTGTTTTTAAATCGGCCTCTTCCAAACCAAAATTTTCAATTGCCAGTGTAGGCTCGTATTTTCTTCTTTCCCTTACAGGGTTGGTTTTTGTAAATAAATGACCGCGACTGCGGTAGCCATCAATAAGGCGTACCACTTGAAACTCTTTATAAACGTCTTGGGAGATTTCTAGTTTTTCGCCCGTAGCTGGAACTTCGAAAGTAACCGTTCCACTTTCAGAAAAAGTTTGATGATCGGAAGCATCTGCATTCTCCATCCCAAAATCGAAACCTTGAAAAAAGGCTCTCCAACTTGGCTCAACACTATCTGGGTTTATTAAATATTGATCGTATAAGTCCGCAAAAAAAGCGGTATTCGCCGCATTTAAAAAGGAATATTTATCCATGTTATCTTTTCACTGTCTCTGTTTAGACAAAATTTATACAAAAGTACAATATTTACCAAAATTGAAACACGGTTTTAATATATTTATAAGATAAAAATTACTGATATGCATATTTATAACAAGTGCTGTTTTAAAAAATACATCGTTTTACTTTTTGTGTTAGGAATTACGCATTTTGCACAAGCTCAAGTAAATGCTTACAATCAAAAATCCGATTTCTGGAGTAAAGTACGTTATGGTGGTGCTTTCGGATTGAGTGTTGGAAGCGATTTTTTTAGCGCTACCGTTTCCCCAAGTGCCATTTACCAAATAAATCCGAAATTTGCCACAGGGGTAGGTATTGATTTTACTTATGCCAATGCTGAATTTTATACGGCTACGGTTATCGGCGGAAGCGTCATGACCTTTTACAACCCTTTTAGGCAGCTGCAATTATCTGCTGAATTTGAAGAACTGAAAGTCTATCGAAGTTTGGACAGAGTAGGTGGGCCAGATCTAAAAGAAGAATATTGGTACCCTGCCCTCTTTTTAGGTATTGGTTATAGCACAGGGCCAGTTACCATAGGCATCCAGGCAGATGTGCTTTATGATGAAGACAAAAGCATTTATTCCACGCCGTTTATGCCTTTTGTAAGGTTTTATTTTTAAGTTTCCCAACTTTTTATTGACAACATAAAAAGGAAGCTTGGTGTAAAATTAAATCATTCTTCCATGAATCTGTGTGGGATTTGAATCCATTAAAAAAACCTCTTCTTTCAAACTAACTAAAAGAAGAGGTTTTAAAACGCAAAATTTAAGTAAAATCTTTGAGCCTTATAAAGACCAAGCTTTTCCTTGGGTGGTCTCGTCTAGAGGCAAACACCCAATATAAACTCCAGGAACCGGATCATAAGCTAAAACTTCTTCTCCAATTTGCTGGCTGTTTTTGTACGCGTTAATGGTAGACCAACGTAAATCGTTAATCATCCCAAACGCCAATGCTTCATTATCTTGAACTTTATTTTCTGTTGTTCCTATTTCTACTTCATTTCCTTCAATACTTATTCGATCGTTTAAATCTTTTCGTTTGCTTTCATCAACCTTAAGATTTTCTGCAACGATTTCTTCGTATTGCTCTGGAGTAATATCAGAAACGTCATCCCCGTATTTAGACTTTAGTTGATTTGCCAATCCAGCCATTTTCTTACGGTATTCTTTCTGAGCTTCCTCCGTTTCAACCTCCAATACATATTGATCTAAAAACTGTGGTACATTTACTTCTGAAGCAGAAGGTGTATCTGTTTTAGGAATAATGATATCTACAATATTGGTAAGTACAACGCCTTCTTCTTCCGTAAAAAATGTCGGTGTCCAAGTTGCTTTGTCCTCCGTACAACTTTGTAACATGCTTAACAACGTGGGCGATGCTACAACAAAACCTGTAGTTAAACCAATATTTCTAAGTGCTTTTCTTCTATCCATTACATATATTCTTTTACAGATTCATTTTTTTAAGTTCTTCTGCAGCATGGTTTGCAGCCCTAGCAGTAAATGCCATGTAAGATAATGATGGGTTCTGACAAGCAGAAGAAGTCATAAACGCTCCATCGGTAACATACACATTAGGCACTGCATGCAATTGATTATGCTTGTTAAGCACCGATGTTTTTGGGTCTCTCCCCATTCTAGCGGTACCCATTTCATGAATTCCTAGCCCCATACCACCAATACTATCGTAGGTAGAAATATCTTTAAATCCAGCTGCCTCTAGCATTTCTGCAGCCTGATCTTTCATATCTTTACGCATGGCCATTTCGTTTTCACCGAAATCGGCATCGAAAGTTACGGTAGGTAATCCCCACTCATCTTTCTTATCGTAATCTAAATACATTTTATTGTTATGGTCTGGAAGGGTCTCTCCAAAGGCAGTCATCCCCATGGTCCATCCACCAGGTTCCATAATCGCTTTTTTAAGATCTTTACCATAGGAAAGCTCTTTAATGGATTCTGACCAATCGCCTCTACTTGCTCCACCTTGATAACCGTAACCACGGATAAAATCTTTCTGATCGGTATCTCCACCTAAGTTTCTAAACCTCGGTATGTAAACCCCATTGGGTCGTCTTCCTTTGTAATATTTATCGTGGAATCCATCAAACTTTCCACTTGCACCAACTCTAAAGTGATGATCCATTAAGTTTCTTCCCAATTCTCCACTATCGTTACCCATTCCGTCAGGGAATCTATTAGATTTAGATTGTAGTAGAATTGATGCCGATGCCACTGCAGAAGCACAAAGGAAAATTACTTTCGCTTTGTATTCAAAAGTCTCCTTAGTTTCAGCATCGATAACGCGCACACCAGTTGCTTTACCAGTATTTTCATCGTACATCACTTCGTGAACAATGGAAAATGGCCTAAGGGTCATGTTACCGGTTGCTTCTGCCGCTGGCAATGTAGAAGAGTTACTGCTAAAATAGGCGCCAAAAGGACAACCTCTAATGCAACGGTTTCTGTATTGACAAGCACTTCTCCCTGCACCTTCTTTGGTTCCTTGGGTAATGTGCGCTACACGTCCAATCGTAATTACACGATCATTAAATTTTCCTTCAATTGAGTTTTTAAAGTGATCTTCTACACAGTTTAGATCCATTGGAGGTAAAAAATTACCATCTGGTAAATGTGGCAATCCTAAATTTACACCACTTACTCCTATATATTGTTCAACTTTATCGTACCAAGGCTTTAATTCGGCATATCTTACCGGCCAATCTACAGCTATTCCGTCCTTTAGGTTTGCTTCAAAATCCACATCACCCATTCGGTAACTTTGCCGACCCCACATTAAAGAACGACCACCTACATGGTATCCACGCATCCAATCGAAACGGCGATCTTCATTATAAGGGTGTTTTATATCATCAACAAAGAAATGCTGACTATCACCGCGAACCGTATATCCTGTTCTCGCTTGTTTGTATTTTCTTTCTTTGACTTCCCGGGATGCAGCACCTCCATTAGGCATGTCCCAAGGATCGAGGTTCGCAGTCGGGTAGTCTTCAATGTGCTTAACCATTCGGCCTCTTTCTAAAACCAAGGTTTTTAGACCGTTTTCACACAGTTCTTTCGCTGCCCAACCTCCTGAAACACCGGTACCAACAACAATGGCATCGTATTCCTCTTCGGGGGAATTGTAGTAAAATGTACTCATTATTTATAGCTTGTTTACAATAGTAGTTTTTCAAATATAAAAATTAATTTTTTACATTAGACGAATAATTTAATTATCAATACCCTATTTTAACAACATTAACATTACTGATTTACTAATTTTCAATATCAATTTATGAGAATATGAAGAGAAGAATCTTTCTGAAAAATACCGGACAAGCGGGTTTAGCCCTTTCTTTTCTAGGTATGTATGCCTGCAAGAATAACCATTCTAAAAAAAACAATTCCCCCACTGAAGAAGTTTCTTTCGAGCCATTTTTTAAATTTTCGCTTGCCCAATGGTCTATGCACAAAATGATCTTGGAGCAAGGGGAAAACCCAATGAATTTTGCGGAAAAGGCGAAATCTTGGGGATTTACAGGCCTAGAATACGTGAGTCAACTATATAACAAGGAAATAGAAAAACGTGGTAATGATAACAATGCCATTATTTCTTTGGCCGAAGACTTGAAAAAGAAAAGTGACGAACACCAAATGCATAACCAAATTATGATGGTAGATCTTCCTGGGGAAGATAATCTTTTAGCCACCCCAAACGAAGAAATGCGTACAAAAGCTATAGAAAACCATAAGATTTGGGTAGACGCTACTTCGGTGCTCGGTTGCCACTCCATGAGAATTAATCTTTTTGGAAGCATGGAGAAAGAAGAGTGGAAAGAAGCTAGTATTGCTTCCCTTACTGTTTTAACGGCATACGCCGAGGAGAAAAGAGTGAATATTATTGTTGAAAACCACGGATACCTATCTTCGAATGCTGCGCTGTTAGCAGAAGTAATAGAAACTGTGAACAAGTCTAATTGTGGAACGCTACCAGACTTTGGTAATTTTTGCTTGCGACGGGAAGGCGATGCACTTTGGGACGCACCCTGCATAGAAGAATACGATATGTATAAAGGTGTAAAAGAATTAATGCCTTATGCCAAAGGAGTAAGCGCAAAATCCTATAATTTTAATAAAGAAGGCAAAGAAACCAAAATAGACTACTATAAAATGATGCAGATTGTAAAAGACGCCGGCTTCACCGGTTACGTAGGCGTTGAATACGAAGGAGAGGCCATTTCTGAAGAAAAAGGGATTTTGGCAACCAAAGCACTTCTGCTTGATGTTGCTAAAAAACTAGATAATCCTTCGGCTACATAAGCTATATAGTATAATATTGTATTTAAAACAAAACAACAACGTTTCTTAACAGGAACACAATTACAAACTCTAACTATTTAAACGCAAGTTCATATGAACAAAAAAATTCAATTTCAACTTTCCTTAATGATGTTCTTGGAATTCTTCATTTGGGGCGGTTGGTTTGTTACGCTGGGCACATTTTTAAGCAACAACTTAGGGGCTTCGGGCTCTCAATCTGCCATGGCATTTTCTACACAATCTTGGGGGGCTATCGTAGCTCCTTTTATAATAGGTCTCATCGCCGATCGTTATTTTAATGCGGAAAGAATTCTTGGTGTACTCCATTTAATAGGGGCCGTTTTAATGTACTTTATGTACCAAAGTGCCGATTTTGGTACTTTTTATCCATTTGTTTTGGGGTATATGATTGCTTATATGCCAACTTTGGCTTTGGTAAATTCTATCTCCTTTAACCAAATGACGGATCCTGGAAAACAATTTTCCTTTGTTCGTGTTTTTGGAACTATAGGATGGATTGTAGCTGGCGGGGTAATAAGCTTCTTAGCTTGGGATTCTACCCAGAATATTGCTCAAGGAATGCTTAAAAATACATTCTTAATGGTTTCTGTGGCTTCAGCAGTATTAGGATTATTTAGTTTCACACTTCCCAAGACACCACCAAAAGTGGATAAAAATGAAAAAGCAAGTATTTCCGAAATTTTAGGCTTGGATGCTCTAAACCTTTTAAAGAACAAGAACTTCCTGTTATTCTTTATTGCATCTGTATTAATTTGTATTCCATTGGCATTCTATTACCAAAATGCAAGTCCTTTTTTAACAGAAATTGGAGTCGAGAATTCTACTTTTAAGATGTCTTTTGGGCAAATGTCTGAGGTTCTCTTTATGCTTCTGCTACCCTTTTTCTTTAAGAAATTTGGATTTAAAAAAACCATTTTAGCAGGGATGCTTGCATGGACTATCCGTTATTTGCTTTTTGCTTACGGAAACGCCGGGGAATTAGTGTTTATGCTTATTATTGGTATTGCTTTACACGGTATTTGCTACGACTTCTTCTTTGTCTCCGGACAGATTTATACCGATTCTAAAGCGGGACCAAAATATAAGAGTGCAGCTCAAGGTTTAATTACTTTAGCCACGTACGGGGTAGGAATGCTCATAGGTTTTGAAATAGCCGGAATGATTTCTGATAAATTTTTAATTGCTGAAGGAAGTCACGATTGGTATAGCATTTGGATCTATCCAGCTGGATTTGCCCTAGCAGTAGCCGTATTATTCGCTATTTTCTTTAAAGATGAAAAAGTAGCTTACAAAGAACAATAAGTACACAACCAACAAACCATATAAAAATGAGTAAAAAAATAAGATTAGGAATTTTAGGTGGGGGCGGAGACTCTCTTATAGGGGTTTTACACCGTATCGCCTCTTCCATGTACGACAGTTATCAACTCGTAGGTGGGGTATTCAATCCAAATTACGATGAAAACATCGGCTTCGCTGAGCAAATTGGCATTCCAATCGATCGCATCTACAAGGATTTTGATGCTATGATTGAAGGAGAGTTAAAGCTTCCAGAAGAAGAACGTATGCAAGTGGTTTCCATACTTACCCCTAACTTTCTTCATTTTCCAATGGCCAAAAAATTATTGGAATCTGGTTTCAATGTCATCTGCGAAAAACCGATGACAACCACTTTGGAAGAAGCAGAAATCCTTCAGCAAACATTAGAAAAAGCCAATAAGGTATTTGCGGTTACCTACACGTATACCGGCTATCCTATGGTGCGACAAATGAAAGAGATGATCGCTTCGGGAGTCATTGGTAAAATCCAAAAAATAGACGTTCAATATTATCAGGGGTGGATTAACCCAATTATTCACGATAAGCAAAAAAGAAATACCATTTGGCGTTTAGATCCAGAGAAATCGGGCATTAGTTGTTGTGTTGGGGATATTGGCACCCATGGTTTCGATATGATTGAATATGTTACAGGGATGGAAGTTAAGACGATCTTGGCCGACCTAAATTACCTGTACAGTGATAATAAAATGGATATCGATGGCACCATTCTTCTTCGCCTTGCTGAAAACGTAAAAGGTGTGTTACGCACCAGCCAGATTGCCACAGGCGAAGAAAATAACTTTGCCGTTAATATTTATGGTGACAAAGGCGGATTGAAATGGGAGCAGGAAAACCCAAATTACCTCTACCACCTCACGGATGAAGAACCAATGCGCGTTTTAAAATCTGGACACGGTTATAATAGCGAATTCTCTTTAGACGGCACTAAATTGCCTCCTGGACACCCCGAAGGCATTTTCGATTCTATGGGAAATATCTATAAAGGTGTTGCCAAAGCGATTCGTAAAGAGAAATACCACCCCGGGGAATTCCCTACTATGAGAGACGGGGTTCGCGGCATGAATTTTATAGAGCGAGCGGTAGAATCGCATCAAAAAGGAAATGTTTGGATCGATGTTTAAAAAAGATTTCCTTTAGAATATACATCGTAAGAGGCTGTGGGTTTGCCAACCCGCAGCTTTATTTTTTCATAAAATTAAAAGCATTCTTTCTAGAAAAATTTAAATTGAGTAACTTAAAATCCTTTTTAAAAATCGTGTAAGAACTTACACAAAATCACTTTAAAAGTATACAGAAATGAGAAAATTAAGAATGGGCATGGTTGGCGGCGGTCTCGATTCGTTCATGGGAGATGTACACAGAAAAGCATCTGGACTGGATGGAATGATCGAGCTAGTTTGTGGCGCTTTCAACAGCACGGTTGAAAAAACCAAACAAACGGGAAAAGCTCTTTTCCTCCCAGAAGATAGATGCTATGGAAGTTTTCAAGAAATGATTTTGAAAGAGAAAGAGCTTCCGGAAGGGGATCGAATGGATTTCGTTACCATCGTTACCCCAAACCATTTACATTTCGAACCTGCAAAAATGGCGCTTGAAAACGGATTTCATGTGGTTTGCGACAAACCGATGACCCTTACGGTAAACGAAGCAAAAATTTTAGAAAAATTGGTTAATGAAACTGGGCTTCTCTTCGCGCTCACCCATAACTACACTGGTAATGCTATGGTGAAACAGGCGCAGGCCATGGTAGCCAAGGGAGCATTAGGAGAAATTCTAAAAGTACAAGTACAATACCTCCAAGGCTGGATGGCCGAAGAAGAGGAAGAGAAAGAAGCTAAAATAAAGCCCTGGCGTGCCGACCCCAAAAAATCTGGTATCGGTGGATCATTAGCAGATATTGGCACCCATGCAGAAAATTTAGTCTCTTACATAACCGGTGCCGAGATTACAGAACTCGCCGCCGACCTTGGTAGAATAGGAAAAAATAGGGTGCTTGATAACGACGGTAATTTATTGCTTAGAATGAGTAATGGAGCAAAGGGCACTATGTCTATCTCGCAAATGGCCGTTGGGGAAGAAAATGCGCTCATTGTTAAAGTTTATGGAAGCAAAGGCAGTTTGGAATGGAACCAAGAGGATTCTACAAAATTGATTACCAAATGGATCGATAAACCACAACAAACTTTTACTCCAGATGGAAACGATATTTATGAAGAAGTAAGAGCAATTTCAAGAATCCCAAAAGGGCATCCGGAAGGATATTTGGAGGCTTTTGCAAATATTTACAGAGGCTTTGCCAAACATTTAATGAGCGTGATAAATAATGACCCAATAGAAAAACCAGATTATCCATCGGTTGCCGAAGGGGTTCGAGGAGTTCAGTTTATTTATGCAGCTGTAGAAAGCGACAAGCAAAATGCAAGCTGGGTGAAATTGGATTCATTTTAGAGTTTAGCATTGGTGAGCTTCAAAAAACTCTTCTACAAGTAATTTTTGATACTAAAGCTTTGAGTTTTAAGATCACCATTAAAAATATGGGCTTTCAAATAAAATATTAAATACTAATAATGAAACAACCTTTTCTTGTGATTTTACTAAAAATCATATCAAAAAAATGTTTCCTTTAAATAAATACATAGCAACAAATGAAAACGATAAAAGGACCAGCCGTATTCTTAGCACAATTCGTAGATAATAAAGCCCCTTTTAACACCTTAGATGGGATGTGTAAATGGGCAGCCGATCTAGGGTATAAAGGAATACAAATACCAACTTGGGAAAGTTTTTTAATAGACCTGGACAAAGCGGCAGAAAGCAAAACCTATTGCGACGAACTAAAGGGAAAAGTCAATAGCTACGGATTGGAAATAACGGAATTGTCCACGCACTTGCAGGGACAGTTGGTAGCCGTTCATCCAGCGTACGATATTATGTTCGATAATTTTGCGCCAGAAAATCTAAAAAACAATCCGAAGGGCAGAACCGAATGGGCGGTAGACCAAGTTAAAAAAGCAGCCAAAGCAAGCAGACATTTAGGCATTAATGCACATGCTACTTTTTCTGGGGCTCTTCTATGGCATACGTTTCACCCATGGCCTCAAAGACCAGCCGGACTAGTGGAAATGGGATTTGAAGAATTAGCGAACCGTTGGCTCCCTATTTTAAATGAATTCGACGAACAAGGCGTAGATGTTTGTTACGAAGTACATCCTGGGGAAGACATTCACGATGGCGACACTTTCGAGCGTTTTTTAGAAGCTACCGGCAATCATAAACGAGTAAACATCCTTTACGACCCTTCCCACTTTGTACTACAACAATTAGATTATATAGAATACATCGATCATTATCATGAATTCATTAAATCTTTTCATGTGAAAGATTCAGAGTTTAATCCAACCGGTAAAAAAGGTGCTTTTGGAGGGTATAACAATTGGGGCGATCGCGCAGGAAGATACCGTTCTCTTGGCGATGGACAAATAGATTTCAAAAAAATATTCTCCAAACTTACCCAATACGGTTGCGATGTTTGGGCGGTAATGGAATGGGAGTGCTGCATTAAAAGTCCTGAGCAAGGAGCCCGGGAAGGTGCCCCATTTATACAAAAGCATATTATTGAAGCTACCGAACGTGCTTTCGATGATTTTGCAGGTTCAGATATTGATGAAAATAAATTGAAAAGAATTTTAAATCTTTAAAAATTAAGTCATGAAAAAAACATTCACCGTTTTAACTATATTTTCTTTGGTTTTTATCTCTTGTAAGGAAGGTAAAAAAACTGAAACTAAAGAAGATGCTACGGCAAAAGTGGAAACAACTGAAGAACCTAAGAAAGAAGCCGATTGGCAAGTGCTTTTTGACGGAAAGAACTTTGATTCTTGGCATATGTATAACGGTGGGGAAGTCTCCGAGGCTTGGTCTATTGAAGGTGATGCTATGGTTTTAACACCCGGGGATAAAGCGGGAAACATTGTCTCTAATGATGAATACAAAAATTTTATGCTTTCGTTGGAATGGAAAATTTCTGAAGGAGGTAACAGCGGTATTTTCTGGGGAGTTCAAGAAGACAAAAAGTTTAAGGAGCCTTACCAAACCGGGCCCGAAATTCAGGTTTTAGACAACGAAAGGCATCCAGATGCCAAAGCCGGTACTACCCATCAAGCAGGTGCACTATACGATATGATCGCACCAAGTGAAGATGTTACCAAACCTGCTGGGGAATGGAATACCTGTATCCTTAAAATTGATCATGCATCCAATCATGGAGAAGTAACTTTAAACGGAACCAAGATTGTTGAATTCCCTGTTCATGGCGATAAGTGGAAAGAAATGATTGCTAATTCCAAATTTAAGGATTGGGAAGGATTTGGAACTTTTGAAAAAGGAAAGATCGGACTCCAATACCACGGCGACAAGGTAGCATTCAGAAATATAAAAATTAAAGAACTTAATTAATGATAAACAAAACTTTTACAGGGATTTTATTGGCAGTAGCCTTAATGGCCTGCAACACTACTCCAAAAGAAGAACCTCAAGAAGAAGTGGCTAAAGATTCCATCGCATCGCCCGAGGTTATAACATATCCAGAATACAGCGGAAAAGAACCTACAAAGCCAGAAGAAACCGAATTCTATAAACCAGTGCCTCCCACGGTAGATCCAAATGGTAAAAACGGAGCTCCCAGCGATGCAATTGTGCTATTCGACGGAAGCAACCTCGATCATTGGATAAGCAGTATAGATAGCACAGAAGCACAATGGACGCTAAACAAAGACGGAAGCATGACGGTTAAAAATAAAGCAGGGGACATACAAACCAAACAGAATTTTGGTAGTGTGCAGTTGCACGTGGAGTGGAAATCTCCGGCTGAAATTCAAGGCGAAGGCCAAAGCCGAGCCAACAGTGGTGTTTTTCTTCAAAATAGGTATGAAGTTCAAGTGCTGGACAACAACGATAATGACACTTACACCAATGGGCAAGTGGGTTCTATCTATAAACAAGGTGCTCCGTTGGCAAAAGCATCAGCTCCAACGGGAGAATGGAACACCTACGACATTATTTACCACGCGCCAGAATTTAACGACGAAGGCGGTAAGATAAAATCTGCTACGGTTACTGTTCTTCACAATGGAGTGCTTATTCAAGACCACACCGAAATAAAGGGAACAACGCCTTATATTGGTTGGCCTAAAAACGAACCTCATGGAAAAGGTCCTATTAAACTACAAGATCACGGAGATAATAGCCGTGTAAGCTATAGAAATATTTGGGTGAGGGAACTCGAATAAAAGTATTTTGTAAGCCAATTTTAAAAGGTCTAAAAACCATTACAGTGTTTTTAGACCTTTTTTTATTTACCGCTCCTATCTTTGAGTTGATCTTTTCCAGGTACCATCGTGGCTTTATGTTCTTCAATTTCTTCTTGTATTTTTTCAATGATAGTTGGCTGTTCAGCCGCAATATTATATTTTTCTGAAGGGTCTTCATTTAAATTGAATAATAATGGCGGGTTGTGAACTTCCTTACCTCCAAACTGGCCATAGGCCCCTTCGGTTACAAAATGAACCTTGTAATCCCCCTTACGCACGGCATACAAATCGGTTCCCCGATAATAATAAACGATTTCCCTTGGGGATGACTCTTTCTTAAATAGAGTATTGGAGAGGTCTACACCATCCATTTCCCGGTCGTTAGGTATCGAAATACCAGCAATGGTACTAAATGTTGGAAACAAATCCATAGTAGTCCCTAAATCGTGTATAACACCTGGCTTAATATTCGTGGGTGACCAAAAAATACAAGGTTCCCTCATCCCGCCTTCCCAAGTAGTTCCTTTTCCAGCCCTTAGCAAACCGGCACTACCTCCTTTTTCATCGTATGAAAGCCAAGGTCCGTTATCTGAAGTAAAAACAACAATTGTATTTTCTGCGATGCCCTGTTTTTTAAGTAGGTTTAAAATTTCATCCACTCCATGATCAATTTCTTCTACCACATCGCCATATAAACCACGGTCGCTTTTCCCTAAAAAGTCTTCGGAAGCAAAAAGGGGCACATGAGGCAAATTATGAGCCAGATATAAAAAGAACGGTTTTGAGCTATTTTTTTTGATGAACGAAAGGGCTTCCTCTGTGTATCGTTTGGTAATTGTTGTTTGATCTGCCGGGAACTCTATAATCTCTTCATTCCGCATCAATGGGACATTAAATAATTCGGGTTTAGTTTTTTGACCACCTCCTTTAATATTATACCTTTCTTCTTCCGAAGCAATATTCCCTACAAAATTCATATCGTTGGAATACGGAATCCCAAAATAATAATCGAATCCATTACTCGTGGGCAAGTATTCTTTATGATGCCCTAGGTGCCATTTCCCTATACAAGCAGTGGCATAATCTGCCTTTTTAAGTTGTTCGGCAATGGTAATTTCTTCGGAAGGCAGTCCGTGATCGGAATCTGGAAAGAGAACCCGTTCTTTATTACTGGCCATACCACTTCTAATGGGCAATCGCCCCGTCAACAAAGCCGCCCGACTTGGCGTGCAAACACTGGCTCCCACGTAAAAGTTGGTCCATTTTTGACCTTCGACGGCCATTTGATCTAGATGCGTAGTCCTAATGGAAGGATGCCCATATGTGCTAAGATCTCCATAGCCCAAATCATCAGCAAAGATTACTATAAAATTCATTTTTTTAGGCCCGGATTGCCCTTGAACAAATACAGGAAAACTGATGATAAAAGAAAATAATAACAGTATTTTATTCTTTAATTTCATAATAAAAAAGGATTGGAATTGGTTTTAAATACTATATAGTACAAGAGACTATAAGTAAATATAAGAAAAGTTTAATTCACTAAAGAAGAACTTATTAAATAAAAAACGCCCACACTATAAAGTGCAGGCGCCAATATTAAAACGATAGACGTTAAATTTAAATTTCGGTAACCCTTAAGGTGTTAACCATTCCTTTTTCTTTAATCGGCATAGCGGCAAGACTAATCATCATGTCCCCTTTTTCTAAAAATCCTTTATCGCAGGCGATTTGGTTTACGTCTTCGATAGTTTGGTCTGTGCTCACAAACTTGTCGTAATAAAAAGCCTTTACTCCCCATAATAAACTCAACTGGGTCAATATGCGTTTGTTTGAAGTAAATACCAAAATGTGTGCCTTAGGGCGCCACGCTGATATTTGAAACGCTGTATAACCACTATTTGTTAAGGTAGAAATTACTTTGGCATTAATTTCGTTTGCCATACTTGCTGCATGGAAACAAACCGATTTGGTAATGTATCTTTTGGTTTTTATGTGTGGTGGCTCCTGAGGCACTTTTATTAAATGCGAATGCTCTACGCTATTGATTATGCTGGACATTCTTTCGATAACTTGTACTGGATAAGCTCCTACAGAAGTTTCTCCCGACAACATTACAGCATCGGCTCCATCCATTACGGAGTTTGCCACATCGTTTACTTCTGCTCTTGTGGGAGTAAGACTGGAAATCATTGTTTCCATCATTTGGGTAGCTATAATAACCGGAATTCTTGCTTTCTTAGCCCGAAGTACCAACTGTTTTTGTACCAATGGCACTTCCTGTGCAGGAATTTCTACTCCAAGATCCCCTCTTGCAACCATTAAACCATCGCAATGCGCAACGATTTTATCGATATTTTCAACCGCTTCTGGCTTTTCTATCTTCGCAACAATTGGAATTTTTTGATCGGTATGCTCTGCAATCAATTTCTGCAAATCCATTAAATCTTCACTGTGGCGCACAAAAGATAAAGCAATCCAATCTACCTCCTGCTGAACTGCAAAAATAGCATCCTTTATATCCTTCTTGGTAAGTGCCGGTAGGGAAATATTCGTATTTGGAAGGTTCACCCCTTTTTTGGAACGTAAAGGACCTCCTTGAATAACTTTAGCCCTTACTTCTGCTTTTTTATCTGTTGCGACCACTTCAAACATCAGTTTTCCATCATCCAGTAAAATACGCTCACCTGGCTGTACGTCACGGGGAAACTCTTTATAGTTCATATAAACCCGTTCTGCGTTCCCCTCAAAAGGTTCTCCCGTAACAAAAGTAATTTCATCTCCTTTGCTTACAATAACATCTTCCTTCATGACTCCAACTCGAAGCTTCGGACCTTGTAAATCTCCTAATATGGCGGTGTTGTAGTTGTACTCTTTGTTGAGGGAGCGAATCATCTCGATACGCTCTTTAACATCTTCGTAATCTGCGTGTGAAAAATTAATCCTAAATACATTCACACCCGCTTCAATCATGTCTTTTAAGACTTCTTTACTGCTTGTGGCGGGACCAAGCGTAGCTACAATTTTTGTCTTTTTTCTATTAGGCATTCGTTAGAAAAATTAAATTATTTTTAGATTTTAGTTGTTGTGCTTCAATTTTATATGCGGTAATAATACCGGGTATTTTTTTTAGCGCCATTAAAACTTGAACTTCATTTTTATAGGCACCTTCTTCGTCTATTTTCAAAAAGTAATCTACTTTGCTGTACTCTGGTATAAAATAAGCGTTTTGGACGGCCTTGTTTACCCCAAAAAGCCCAATTGCCGAGCCTACCAATTCAATGCTAGTTTTATTTTTTACCAGACTCCATGACACTTCCTTCTCATTATCAAACCACTTAAAGGTTGGCATACTAATGTTTTCAGCTATGTTAACATCAACATCCAACCGCTGCAATTTTATATTTAACTCTAAATTTAATAAATAAGCTAACTTATAATCGTCTAAAGATCCGTGAATAGCGATTAAGGTATAAGAGTGTTCATAAAATTCATCTAATAGTTTATAGATAGCCATATACGAGTTTACACGGAAATGTAAATATATAATTATAACTGTGACTTAGCAACTTTTCAAGGACTGATTCCAAGGATTTTAACGCGAAAACGTTGTAGTTGGGCTATAGGAAATCTTCAATTTTATCCTGAAGTGCGTAGTAGGCTCTTTTGGCGGCACTTTCCTCGGCTTTCTTTTTGGAAGTGGCACGCGCTTTGGCAATTACCTTTTGATTTATAAAAAGTTTAACTGCAAAATGCTTTATGTCGTCGTTGCCATTATCTTCATACGTATCGAAAAGAAATTCCTTTTTTTCCTTTTGGCACCATTCAATAATCAAGCTTTTATAGCTTATAATTTTACCTTCCAAACTTTCTATATCCACGTAAGGTTTTATAACCCTTTTTTGAATAAACTGCTCGCAATAGCTAAAGCCCCTATCTAAAAAAATGGCTCCAACCAAAGCTTCGAATACATTGCCATGGATATTATCCCCAAAATGTTCGCTTGGAATTTTACTCTTCACGAATTTAATGAGGTTTAAGTCTTTGCCTAATTCGTTTAAATGCTCCCTACTTACAATCTTGGAGCGCATTTTAGTGAGGTAACCTTCATCTCCCGTTGGAACTTCGTTATAAAGGTAATTGGAAATAATAGAGCCCAACATGGTATCCCCTAAAAACTCAAGCCGCTCGTAGTTTATAGGAAGTCCCTTCTCGTCTTTTATGTTGACGGAACGGTGCGTAAACGCCTTTTTATACAGCTCAATATTTTTGGGTTTGAAACCTAGAATATCGTAGATTTCTAAAAAAAAATCCCCGCCATCTTGTGACCGGGAATTTAATATTTTACGAATGATTTTCATTCAGTTTGATGTATCTAATCCAGCTTCTTAAAAACCACACAGGCATTGTGCCCACCAAATCCAAAAGTATTACTCATGGCCACCTTAACATCTCTCTTTTGCGGCTCATTTAAAGTTAAATTTAACTTCGGATCGATGTTTTCGTCTTTGGTTGTATGGTTAATGGTTGGCGGTACCACACCATGCTCTATAGCCAAAATAGAAGCAATTGCTTCTACAGCTCCGGCGGCACCAAGTAGGTGACCCGTCATCGACTTTGTAGAGTTGATATTGATGTTGTAAGCATTTTCACCAAAAACCTTGGTGATTGCTTTAAGCTCTGCAACGTCTCCCAATGGTGTAGAAGTACCATGTGTATTAATGGCATCTACATCTTCTGGCTTAAGACCCGCATTGTTTAAGCAGTTTTCCATAACGGCTACCACGCCTATTCCTTCCGGATGTGGTGCTGTCATATGGTAAGCATCGGAAGAGAGCCCCCCTCCAACAACTTCTGCGTAAATTTTAGCTCCGCGTGCTAAGGCATGCTCATATTCTTCCAGTACCAATGCTCCAGATCCTTCACCGAGTACAAAACCATCCCGATTGGCATCGAAAGGCCTAGAGGCTGTTTTAGGATCATCGTTTCTGGTACTCATGGCATGCATGGCATTAAATCCACCCATCCCTGCTGCAGTAACGGCAGCTTCTGAACCTCCAGTAACAACCACATCGGTTGTTCCCAAACGAATGGAATTTAAGGCGTCTATAATAGCATTTGCCGAAGAGGCACACGCAGATACAGTAGTATAATTTGGCCCCATGAAACCATTTTTAATGGAAATCAATCCAGGAGCAATATCGGCAATCATTTTTGGGATAAAGAAAGGATTGAACCTTGGACTTCCATCGCCCAGGGCAAAATTGGTTACTTCTTCTTGAAAAGTTTCCAACCCTCCAATTCCAGCTCCCCAAATAACACCGACTCTATATTTGTTCATTTTATCCATATCCAAGCCTGAGTCTTTCAGGGCCTCGTCTGCCGTAACCATGGCATACTGGGCGAAACGGTCCATACGGCGCGCTTCCTTTCGATCGATAAAGTTGGTAGGATCAAAGTTTTTAACTTCACAGGCGAATTGCGTTTTAAATTTTTCAGCATCAAAATGGGTTACTGGAGCAGCTCCACTAACGCCATTCAAAAGACTGTTCCAATATTCGTCTACAGTATTCCCTATGGGGGTTAATGCTCCTAATCCTGTTACTACAACTCGCTTTAATTTCATCTGAATATTTTTTATTCTGATAAATAATAATCTACCAAAAAAATTTATTCACGCAATATAGCATGAATAAATTTTTTGGTCTATTTCTTTATAAAAACGTTTACTTGGCTTCTTCGATATACTTAACTGCTTGACCAACAGTAGCAATGTTTTCAGCTTGATCGTCTGGAATTTGGATATCGAATTCCTTTTCGAATTCCATAATCAATTCCACAGTGTCTAATGAGTCTGCGCCTAGATCGTTTGTGAAGCTAGCTTCTGGCACAACCTCGTTTTCATCTACACCTAATTTGTCTACGATAATCGCTTTTACTCTTGATGCAATGTCTGACATAATTTTTTTGTTTTAAAATTTAATTGTTGGCAAAAATAAAAAACTTTGCTTTAAAAAAACGTTTTGAGGCTAAAATGTGCTTTTAAAGTTAATAATTTTTATTTCAACTATTTAATTTTTGCCTTCTGTTTCTTAATTATTATTCCTTTTTTTGCCTAGAAACAAATTCGTTACATTGTATGAAAAGCATCGTTATATTTGCCTCTGGCTCGGGAACCAATGCAGAGAATATTATAAAATATTTCGAAGGTTCCACTACCGCATCTGTCACTTTAATTATGTCGAATAAAAAAGAGGCAAAAGTGCTCGACCGAGCAAATAATTATGGTAAAAGTGCTATTTCGTTCAATAAAACCGCTTTTACAAATGGCCATATCCTTCAACTTTTAACCTCTTTACAACCAGATTTAATTGTTTTGGCAGGTTTTCTTTGGAAAGTCCCGTCGAATCTTATTGAAGCATTCCCCAATAAAATAATAAACATTCATCCAGCATTGCTACCTAAATATGGAGGAAAGGGAATGTATGGCATGCGCGTACATGAAGCTGTGGTGGCAAACAAAGAAACCATTTCGGGGATTACCATTCACTACGTAAACGAAAATTACGACGAAGGAAATATTATATTCCAAGCGGAAACCGCCATAACACCCACAGACACCCCAGAAGACGTTGCCCATAAAATTCATCAACTGGAATACCTGCATTTCCCGAAAATTATAGAAAAAGTATTGAATGGATAAAAGCGAAGTACATATTTATACCGATGGGTCGTCCCGTGGAAACCCTGGCCCTGGAGGCTATGGAATTGTAATGGAATGGGTGGGGAAACCTTATAGAAAAGAATTTTCTGAAGGATTTAAAAAAACCACCAATAACCGTATGGAATTATTGGCGGTAATTGAAGCTCTTAAGAAATTAAAAAAACCTAATATCTTTGCAAAAGTTTTTTCAGATTCTAAATATGTAGTGGACGCTGTAGAAAAAGGATGGGTTTTTGGTTGGGAAAAGAAAAACTTTAAAGACAAGAAGAATCCTGATCTTTGGATTGAATTTTTAAAACAATACCGAAAACACTATGTAAGTTTTCAATGGGTTAAAGGGCACAACAACCACCCACAAAACGAACGCTGTGATTTTTTGGCTGTGGAAGCTTCTAAAAAACCAGTTCTTAAAACAGATATCGGATTTGAAGGCTAAAAACCATAAAAACTAAAATATTCCCCCATGAAAATTGTGTTTCTCTTTTGCCTATATCTTTCCGGTTTTTTGGGATTTTCTCAAGAATGGGAACTCAAAAGGAGTGCCAATAACATTCAGGTATATACCCGCGAACTCGATTCCACAAACATTAACGAATACAAAGCAGTGTTACGCGCCAATACTTCCGCAGAAAAGGCACTGAAAATACTTACCAATGGCGACAACCTAAAAAGCTGGAACCATAAAACTCCGGAAAGTGAAATACTTCAAAAAATTTCCGAGAATGAATACATTTTCTATATGAAAAGCGATTTACCTTGGCCATTGAGCGATCGCGATCATATCTGCCGGGTAACTGTGAATGAACTTGGGTTTAACACTTACAAGCTCAATATTTCCCCTGCAGACCCTTCATTTACAACTGCTGAAAAAAACGCCATCCGTATCGATAATTTTAGCGGATTTTGGTTAATAAACACCATAGACGATAATACTGTGGAAATAACCCAACAAATGTATGGCGACCCAAAAGGTGTAATCCCAGCATGGCTTGTTAATTCCCTTATCACCTCTTTCCCTTTTCATTCTTTTGAAAATCTGAAAGAAATACTGGAAAACTAAACTTATATTTGCAAAAAATTTATTTCATGGGTAAATTACTAATTGTAGGAAGTGTGGCTTTTGACGCTATTGAAACTCCTTTTGGTAAAACAGACAAAATACTGGGCGGTGCAGCTCCTTTCATAGGTTTGGCAGCGTCTAAATTTAATGTGGAAAGCGCAATAGTATCAGTAGTAGGAGACGATTTCCCTCAAAAATACTTAGATCTTTTAGCTGAAAACAATATAGATATTAGTGCTATTGAAGTTGTTGAAGGTGGAAAAACCTTCTTTTGGAGTGGAAAATACCACAACGACCTCAACTCTCGGGACACCTTAGAAACACAATTAAATGTTTTGGCAGACTTTAACCCGAAAGTGCCAGAAAATTTTAAGGATGCCGAAATTGTAATGTTAGGAAACCTGAATCCTTCCGTCCAATTGAGTGTTATTGAACAAATGGAGGTTAAGCCTAAATTAATTGTTCTAGACACTATGAATTTCTGGATGGATAGTTTTTTAGAAGACTTAATGGAAGTTATAGCAAAGGTAGACGTAATTACCATTAACGATGAAGAAGCTAGACAACTATCTGGAGAGTATTCATTGGTTAAAGCCGCAGCAAAGATCCACACTATGGGACCTAAATACGTAGTAATTAAAAAAGGAGAGCATGGCGCATTACTTTTCCATAACGGAAATGTATTTTTCGCACCAGCATTACCTTTGGAAGAAGTGTTCGACCCCACCGGAGCTGGAGATACTTTTGCAGGCGGATTTTCAGGCTATTTGGCCAAAACAGACGATTATAGTTTTGAAAATATGAAAAACGCTGTAATCCACGGTTCGAACCTGGCCTCCTTTAACGTAGAGAAATTTGGAACCAAGCGATTGCAAAATCTTTCGCATGACGAAGTATTTAAAAGGCTCAAACAGTTTAAGAGTCTTACACAATTTGATATAAAACTTACATAAATAACCCACTGCCCTAAATTTTTAGGGTTTTTTTTATTCGAAAATAATGAGTGACGCTATTAAACACGAATGTGGAATTGCCTTAGTTAGATTGTTAAAGCCACTGGAGTATTACAAAGAAAAATACGGAACTGCTTTTTACGGTATCAATAAAATGTACCTAATGATGGAAAAGCAGCACAACAGGGGTCAAGATGGGGCAGGATTTGCGAGCATTAAACTTAACATGCAGCCCGGGGAACGTTATATGAGTCGCGTTCGCTCGAACCAATCGCAACCAATACAGGATATTTTTAACCAGATAAACTCTCGCATTAATGATGAACTTAAAGAGCATCCCGAATACAACGAGAGTATAGATATGCAAAAGCGTGAAATCCCTTACCTTGGGGAATTAATGCTAGGACATGTTCGCTACGGTACTTTTGGAAAGAACAGCATTGAGAGCGTTCATCCATTTTTACGGCAAAATAATTGGATGCACCGCAACCTAATAGTAGCTGGAAACTTTAATATGACGAATGTGAATGAGCTTTTTTCAAACCTTATTCGCTTAGGTCAGCATCCAAAGGAAAAAGCAGATACCATTACGGTAATGGAAAAAATCGGACATTTTTTAGATGATGCCGTTGCCAAATTGTACAAACAGATTAAAAAAGAAGGCTTTTCCAAAATGGAGGCCTCTCCGCTCATTGCAGAGCGACTTAACGTGGCCAAAATCCTTAGAAAAGCTGCGAAGAATTTTGATGGAGGTTATGCCATGGCTGGACTTATTGGCCATGGGGATGCTTTTGTTTTAAGAGACCCAGCAGGCATTAGGCCCACTTACTATTACCAAGATGACGAAGTTGTCGTGGTAGCTTCAGAAAGGCCGGTAATTCAAACCGTTTTCAATGTAAATTTTGAAGACGTTAAGGAGTTGGATCCGGGAAGAGCGATTATCATCAAGAAAGACGGAAGCACTTCCACCAAAAAAATATTGGAACCCCTAGAGCGTAAAGCGTGTTCTTTTGAGCGTATTTATTTTTCAAGGGGAAGCGATGCAGAAATTTATCAAGAGCGTAAAAACCTTGGTCGTTTCTTGCTTCCGAAGATATTAAAAGCGATCGATGAAGATATTGAAAACACCGTATTCTCTTACATACCAAATACGGCGGAAACCTCGTTTTATGGGATGGTAAAACAAGCTCAAGATTTTCTAAATGAAAAGAAAGAGCAGCAAATATTAAAAGAAGGTGCCAATTTAACGAGCGAACGCCTGCACGAAATTTTATCCAAAAGGCCTCGGATCGAAAAAGTAGCTATTAAAGATGCCAAATTAAGAACGTTTATTACGGAAGATAGCAGCCGGGACGATTTGGTTACGCATGTGTACGACGTTACTTATGGATCTGTAAAACCCACCGATAATTTGGTAATTATAGACGACAGTATTGTAAGAGGAACCACGTTAAAGAAAAGTATCTTGAGAATCTTAGATAGGCTACATCCAAAAGCGATAGTGGTAGTTTCTTCTGCACCTCAAATACGTTATCCCGATTGCTACGGAATTGATATGGCACGTATGGAAGACCTTATTGCCTTTAAAGCTGCTTTAGCGCTACACGAGGAAAGGGGAAGTATTGAAATTGTAGAGGAAATTTACAAAAACTGTAAAGATCAAGTCGAATTGCCAGATGCTGAAGTTAAAAACGCTGTGCAAGCATTTTACGAACCTTTTACAGACGAAGAAATTTCTGAAAAAATATCGGAATTATTATGTCCGGAAGGAATGAAAGCTGAAGTTAAAATAATTTACCAAACCGTGGAGAGCCTTCACAAAGCGTGTCCTAAAAACTTAGGGGACTGGTATTTCACAGGTAATTATCCTACCGCAGGAGGTAACAGGGTAGTAAATAGATCCTTCATGAATTTTTATGAAGGGGTACAAGGAAGGGCTTATTAAAGGATGTATTTTATCGTTAATATAGGTAATTTAACTGATTCTTAACTAATAAATAATAATGTGTTCTTATCTTTGCTAATACCATAGCATAAGTAGGTTAAGTTCATGGTAAGATTTGGGGCAAAAAGGACGGATTAACTTCCGTCCTTTTTATTTTTACAATCTTTCCTCTTTTCTAATTTTAATTAAAATTTTCTTAAAAAAATCCTCCAATTTATATAGAAAATACACTTTATCTAAAAAACGTGTATTACAACCAATAATTTTCATCAAAAATAATCTTCAGCCTATTTTAGCCAATACCATAGCATAAGTAGGTTAAGTTCATGGTAAGATTTGGGGCAAAAAGGACGGATTAACTTCCGTCCTTTTTATTTTTACAATATTCCAGACTCGCATTCTTTCCAAAGGACATAAAAAAAACGCCCACAAAAGCGAGCGTTTTACTTACCAAAAAAATAAAATTTTAACCGAGTTTCCAGCCTTCCCTGTAGGAGCCTTTCACCCATTCATTTGCAATATCAAAATTGGTAACCTTCATTTTATCCCCATCCCACTTTATCTTTTTTCTTCCGGGGTAGAAGTATGGATCCCAATCGCCTACTTTCTTTTCAGGTTTTAAAACTTTATACTGATACGCTTTTATCGCCAAATTTCCCATTAAAACAGCTTCCGTTAACTTACCAGCTTTCTCAAAATCTGAAGAGGTTGGCAATCCTTTTAAACATCCTTCTACAAAGTTATTATAATGTCCTGCTGTATCGCCTTCTACTCTTTTTAACGATGGAGCAGGCAATGGCCCCACTTTATCCTTAAAATAATTTAAGATACGTGGGTTTCTAGAATAGGTATCTACGACCATAATCCCTTTTTCCCCATAAAAAATAGAGCCTCCACCAGAATCACCAATGGTCTCCCCTTCCTGTAATTCTTCTGGAATATCTGGCATAATCCCACCATCATACCAATTAAGCGCAATATCACCATGCTTTTTGGTTTCAAATCTCAATCGTATTACCGAGGATGGCGGACAGGCTTCGCTATTATCGGCTTCCACAAAATCGCCTTCCCAAACGGTGGTGCAACTTGCCTCTGCTTCCGTAGGATACCCTAGTTCCAAGACCCTAAATGGAGTTTCCATAATATGGCAGCCCATATCTCCCAAAGCACCCGTACCATAATCCCACCAACCTCTCCATTTAAATGGATGAAAAGCCGGATTGTAGGGCCTGTATTGAGCAGGACCTATCCATTGATCCCAATCTAAAGTAGGGGGAACGGGAACGCCAGGCGGTTCCTTCTGAGATCCTTGTGGCCATACGGGCCTATTGGTCCAACAATCTACCTTTTTAATCTTACCAATAACGCCGGCTTCTACCCATTCTTTTGCCGTTTGCCCTCCATGGGAAGAACTCCCTTGATTTCCCATCTGGGTTACAATACGCTTCTTTTTAGCAGTTTCGGCCAATAACCGGGCTTCATAGATATTATGGGTCAGCGGCTTTTCTACATATGCATGCTTTTTCTCCTGCATAAAAGGGAGCGCTACGGTGGCATGGTTATGGTCTGGGGTAGCTACCATAATCGCATCTATATCTTTTATATGATTGTCGTATACTTTTCTAAAATCTCTATAGGTTTTTGCTGTTGGATGGAGAGCATAGGTGTTTTTAGCCCTTATATCGTCTACATCGCACAAGGCTACAAATTTCACTTTTGTGGTATTGAAAAGCTCCGATACTACCTGAGCACCTCTTCCGCCTACACCTATTCCTGCCATATACAAAGTGTCACTGGGCGGAATGTGAACGCCTCCCATAACATGCGACGGTACAATATAAAGGGCACTACCGGCAGCAGATACATTTTTGATAAAATTTCTTCGTTTCATTATGTAATCATTAAATATTTAGTGGTTAATTAAAAATCTAGCAAAAGTTACATAAAATATTTCAAGTAAAACCGAATTGACTTTATGGAATTATTCCTTATTTTTGGAATATGTCCGCTAATGATAATTTTATAAAAGGAAGAGGAGCACAAATTAACTCCAAAAACAAGTTTCTGTCGAATTCCCACGAAATGCGCAGCGAATTTCTAGAGTATTGCCGTTTGGAAGGAGAAGAAGCCAACAAAAATAAAACCCAATATCTGGAGGTTTTCCCAAAGACCATCGTAAATAAAGTAACGAGTCCAGATGTAGGGATGGCATATTCCATGAACCCTTATCAAGGTTGTGAGCACGGTTGCATTTATTGCTACGCCCGGAACTCTCATGAATATTGGGGATACAGTGCGGGCTTGGATTTTGAACGTAAAATTCTAATCAAGAAAAATGCGCCACAATTATTGGAACAAAAGCTATTAAGCAGAAATTGGAAAGCAAAAACAATTGTCATGGCAGGTAACACCGATTGCTACCAGCCTGCGGAACAGCAATACCGTATTACCCGTAGCTGCCTAAAGGTTTTTTTAAAATATAAACATCCGGTAGGGATCATTACAAAAAATGCCTTTATACGCAGGGATTTAGATCTCTTAAAAAAGCTGGCCTCAGAAGGATTGGTTGCCGTAAATATCTCGATAACTTCTTTAAGCGAAGAAACAAGACGCATTTTGGAACCCCGTACCGCAAGCATAAAAAAGAGACTGGAAACGGTACAACTGTTAAGCGAAAATGGTATTCCTGTAAGGGTTATGATAGCTCCCATAATTCCAGGAATAAACAGCCATGAAATATTATCCCTTGCTGAAACGGTAAGGCAACACGGGGCACAATCCATTTCCTTTACCATGGTACGCCTCAACGGAGCCATTGGAGAATTATTTACCGACTGGATACAAAAAACACTGCCCGATAAGGCCGAAAAAGTACTTCACCAAATAGCGGCGTGCCACGGTGGCTCTTTAAACGATAGCAGGTATGGTGTAAGAAAAACTGGAGAAGGCAAAATAGCCGAACAAATACATTCTCTTATGCGAATCGCCAAGCAGCGATACTTTAAAGACATGGAAATACCAAAACTTAACGATTCCCTATTCGACATGCAACGGCATAAATTAAGGCAATCTCAACACGGGCAAACTAGTCTATTTTAAATACAAAGGCTTTCAAGAATGTTCTTGAAAGCCTTTGTTAAAAAATTTAAACTTTTTAAAAAAATCTATACCGGCGAAGCCTCTTCCAGTTTTTCAACAACTTCATCCTTTTTTCTTCTGAATTTCAACTTAGTCATATGCACTAAATAAAACAGTAAAGGAACGATCACCAGAGTTAGGAATGTTGCTATAAATAAACCGAAAATAACCGTCCATGCCAATGGTCCCCAGAAAATTACGTTATCTCCACCCATATAAATCTTTGGATCGAATTCGGTAAACAAAGAAAAGAAATCTATGTTTAAACCTATTGCCAAAGGAATAAGTCCTAAAATAGTGGTAATAGCCGTTAACAATACAGGTCTTAAACGTGCGCGACCTCCCAATATCAATATCTCTTTTATGTCTTGCTTCTCTAATAATTCCCCTTCATCCATATTCAGTTTAAGCATTCTTCTATCTATAAGGATTTGGGTATAATCGAGCAATACTACCCCATTGTTAACCACAATACCGGCTAATGAAATTATCCCCATCATGGTCATCATAATTACAAATGGCCATCCGGTAAGCATCAACCCTCCGAAGACACCAATGAAGCTTAAGAAAATAGCGATCATGATAATCGTCGGTTTTGAAATGGAGCTAAATTGGAAAATCAAAATCAGCATAATTAAACCGAGCCCAGAGAAAAAGGCACCTATCAAGAACTGCATTTGTTTGTTTTGTTCTTCAATCTGCCCAGTAAAATCGATTTTTATACCTTCTGGAACATCAAAATTATTCATTTCCTTCTGAATCTTTCCAACAACCGCACCTGCATCGGTAAATCCTGGTGAAAGTCCGCTATATACTGTAACCACTCTTTTGGTATCCCGGTGTTTTATAGCACTAAAGGAAGAAGTATTCTTTTGTTTTGCCACTGCAGAAACCGGAATCTCTTTCACTTGTCCGGTTGCGGGATCCCTAAAAATAATATCTTGATTAAAAAGGGCGCTTTTATTATAGCGAAGGTCTTCATTAAATCTTACATATACATCGTAATCTTCTCCATCTTTTTTATAAATACCTGCTTTCTCTCCAAAAATAGAACGGCGCAATTGGTTTCCTACCTGCCCCGTAGAAACTCCCAATTCCCCAGCTTTTTCCCGATCTACATCTACAATCATCGCAGGTTTCCCCTTGTTTACATCAATCTTAAGTTCTTCTATACCAGGAATGTTTCGGGTAGCGATAAAATCACGCATCTTTTCGGCATAATTTATCAAACTATCGTAGTCATCTCCTTCCAACTCAATATTAATAGGATATCCGGCCGGTGGCCCTACTGCATCTTTTTCAACAGAAATAGCCACTCCAGGATAAATTCCCTGTACTGCTTGCTGTACTTTCTTTCTAAGCACTTCACTGTCTTTCCCATTTCGGTATTTGTATTCGCGCATGGTAGCCGTGATTTTGGCTTTGTGCGGCATTTCTGCTGCAGAACCTCCATCCGTTTGTGGGTTTCCAGCACCTTCACCGACTTGAGAAACTGCAGATTCTACCATAAAGTTCCGGCCGTTTTCCATGTACTCATCGGCATTTAAAACCTGGTAAACCTGCTTCTCTATTTCTTTGGTAATCTCATTCGTTTTTTTAATATCGGTACCCTGCGGATATTCGATGTATACGATGATCTGGTTTGGTTTGTTGTCTGGGAAAAATTCAATCTTTGTTCTTCCGCTACCGATGGATGCCCCAAAAAGCATGAATACAACAATTAGCAAAGCAAAGGTTCCCCCAACGAAATAGCCAGGTCTCCAACCTTCCAAGGCGTACTTCACAAAGTTCTGATACTTAGTCTCCAACCATGTTAAAGTGTTTCTTTGGAAATATTCCGCAGCACCTTTAAGGGAGTATCTATAAATCCAGAACATAATGGCGGTAAAAATCATAAGTGTTCCCAAACCTCTAACGGCACCACCAAAAATCATTATTAAAATACCCGGAACACCAAGTATAATACTAAGTCTTATTAATTGTTTTCTACTCAATCTTTTCTCTCCAGTTTCCATGAATTCTGAAACCAACATGGAGTTCATAAAAATCGCCACAAAAAGGGAAGAGCCCAACACTACAGATAATGTAATTGGGAAATAGATCATAAACTGACCGAACAGTCCTGGCCACAACCCAAGAGGAACAAACGCTGCAACCGTTGTTGCTGTAGAAATGATAATGGGGAATGCAATTTCGCCAATACCTTTTTTGGCAGCTTCTGTACGCGACATTCCTTCTTCATCCATTAAACGATAAACGTTCTCTACCACCACAATTCCGTTATCTACCATCATCCCCAGCCCCATAATCAATCCAAAGAGGATCATGGTATTTAAGGTATACCCAAGCCATTGAAGGATCATAAACGACATGAACATGGACATTGGAATAGCAAAACCAACAAATAATGCATTTCTAAATCCTAAGAAAAACATTAAAACCCCCACCACCAAGATGATACCAAAAATGATATTGTTAACCAAGTCGTTTACCTGGTTGAGGGTTTTGGAGGATTGATCGTTGGAAATGGTAATATTTAGATCTGGCGGGAAGTAATTCGCTACAGAATCTTTTACAATCTCCTGTATTTTTTCAGAAGCTTCAATCATGTTTTTCCCCGCCCGTTTCTTAACATCGAGCATAACAACACTTTTACCAAACTCACGGGCATAGGTTGTTTTATCTTCTTCCTTAAACGTAACCTTTGCAATATCCCTGAGGTAAACGGGACCTCCTTGGGATTTCACCACAAAATTATCAAGCTGCTGAGGACTCTCTATTTCCCCGATAATTCTAATGGTTCTACGCTGTCCACTGGTAATCATATTCCCTGCAGACATGGTAACGTTTCCGTTTCGAATGGTATTTATTACATCGTCGAAGCTTACTTGGGCTGCCATCATTTTATAAACATCCACGGCTACCTCTACTTCTTTCTCCTGGGCTCCACGAATATCTACCTGTTTGATTTCCTGTAATTCTTCAATGCGATCTTCCAAATATTCCCCAAATTCCTTCAGCTTATCCACTGGATAATCCCCCTGGATATTAATATTCATGATGGGAACCTCTTCCGAAAGATTTAAATCGAACACATTTGGTTCTACCTTTGCATTGTTAAAAAGTGGCCAATCTTCCCCCGCTTTTTCACCATCTACCTCATCTTTTACCTTTTGCTTGGCTGCTTCCACCGTTATCTCCTCATCAAACTCGACAGTAATGATAGAATAATCTTCTTGGGAAGTGGAAGTGATTTCTACCACATTGCTCAGGTTTTTCAACTCATCTTCGAGCGGGTCGGTAATTAATCTTTCAATATCCTCTGCGGTATTCCCCGGATAGGGTGTGCTGATGTAAATTTTTGTTTCTTTTATCTCTGGAAAATCCTCGCGGGGCATCCCGAAATATGCAGACAACCCTAGGACCAAGAATATCCCAATCATCACATAGATGACGGTTTTATTTTCTATAGCCCACGTGGATAATGCAAATTCTTTTTCTGCGTTTTTATTAATCTTACTCATGGACTATTGGTTTAATATTTTAACTTTCTGCCCTTCCTGAACACTTCTAGCACCTTCTTTTATAATCTCTTCCCCAGGCTCAATCCCTTTAAGCACCTCTACATAGTCGCCTTGGGTTTCGCCAGTTTCTATGATTCTTTGGTGCACTTTAGCTTCCATATTGCCATTCTTTTCCGTTGCCACATATACATATTGCTTTCCTTCGGAATTTTCAGAAATAACACTTTGAGGAATTAGAATTGCATTCTCATTGGTGTAATCGTTAATATTAACCTTTGCGGTTAGGTTGGGCTTTATTCTTCCATTTTTATTGGGCACTGCAATTTCTACCCTAAAAGATCTGTTAGTCGGACTTATGTAATTGCTTACTTGACGGATTTCGGTTTCCACTGTTTCATCGATCACAGGAAAATCTGCTTTTACTTTGGTTCCTTTCTCTATGCTTGGCAAATATTTCTCAGGCACTTTGGTCTCGATATACATATTGTTAAGGCTCACAATTCTCATTATCGGTGTACCCATAGCTACCGTAGATCCCTGTTCAGACATTATTTCTTCTACCGTTCCATTAAAAGGAGCTACAATTTTGGTTTTAGCCAATTGACTTTCTAATTGGGCTACCGAGTTTTTAGTAGATTCGTATTGTGTTTTTGTTTGCAAGTATTGAATTTCGGAACCTATATTTTGTTCCCATAGCCTTTTTTGACGCTCGTAAGTAGTTTCGGCCAAACTTGCTTGCGCTTTTAATTGTGCCAGTTGCGCTCCAAGACCGCCTTCATCTATTTTGGCAAGCACCTGCCCTTTGCTCACTTTTTGGCCTTCGGTAACCATAACGTTTTCTAAAGTACCGTTATACTCTGCGTTGATAACAATATTTTCTTTGGTATCTACGCTCCCCTGTAATTCTATATAATGGTTAAACAAGCTGTCCTTTGCCTTTAAAACGGTAACCAAAGGTAATTTTTGAAGGGTATCCTTTTTTGCAATAGCGGTATTAATCTTCTTCAGCTCAGCCCCCAAAGCATCGTACTGCGTAGTTATTTCTTCCCTTTTGGCCTTAAGGGCTTCCAAGTTTCCGCTTTCAATAACATCGTCCACAGAAGTTTCGTTGCCCCCACCGCAGGATGCCATAAATACCGCCGCTAATAAAATTAAATATGTATTTTTCATTTTCTTGATGATTTATTTTTTTCTGGATTAGTTTCTATTGGTTACGTTAGGTGTATTTAAAACCGTCTCTAGCGTAGCCTTGGTTTCAATAACGTCTAGCATGGAATTTATATACTCCCGCTGGGCAGTGTACAACTGTGTTTGTGCCTGTCTCAAGTCGAAACTTGTAGTTATCCCTTCCCTATATTTTATGATATTTTTGTTTTCGATTCTTTCGGCCAGTTTTAAGTTTTCTTCGGAAGTGTAATAGTTCTCTATGGCAAATTCAAAATTTGCCCGGGCCCTGTCCAGTTCTAAATTAATTTCTTGGGTTCTTTTTACAAATTCTGTTCTAGACTGCTCCAATGCAATCTTTGCCTGTTGGGTACGGGCACTTCTTTGCAAAGAACTAAAGATGGGAATATTCATACTAACCCCTAGAATGGAAGATTGGAACCACGAAGTCTGACTATCTAAAAAGACAAATTCGTTATCGAAGGCAGAAGTCCCATAGTTCACAAAACCGTTTAAGGAAGGTAGGGCTTTACTTTTCTCCAGCTTCACTTCCAATTCGCGTTGCTCGATAAGGTTTCTGGCAATTCTGTAATCTACATTTTTCTCAAAGCTAAACTCAGTTTCGGTAAGTGCCATCCCAATACTTTCTTGTGTTAAGCTCTCCAAATTATCCTCTAAATAAACATTGGCATCTACGGGGATCCCTAAAGCCAAGTTTAACATCTCCTTAGCGATAAGCTCCAGCCTTTTGGAGTTTTTTAAGTCGTTTTCTACTTGAGAAGTGGTTATTTGCAACTGTTCTACATCTTCTTCTTCTGCAAAACCATTTTCAAAAAGGGCCCTGGTTTCTTTTAAATTATCCTTCAAAGTAGTTAAGTTGTTTTCTAAAATGGTAACACCTTCTTGGGTAAGCAGTACACTTCCGTAAGCATTAATAACTCCCTTACGCACTTCCAAAAGCGTCTTCTCATTGGCATTTTCGTTATACTCCACAAAAACCTCTGCTGCTTGCAAACCAACCAAGTAGGAGCCATCGAAAATAAGCTGGGTCAAGGTAGCGGTTAACGACATGTTTTGTTTGGTTCCAAAAACAACCGGAACAAAAGTCCCCGGCTCACCTCCTGCAATTTCCCCAGGAATTAAAGTTACAGGCTGCTTAAGCTGGTTTTGATAATCTACCGCACCATCAATTTGTGGCAAACCGGCAGCTGTTGTTTCCCATTTCTGCTTTATAGACTTCGCAATCTCCCTTCTGGAATTTATAGCCGTATAGCTGCTATCTAATGCAAAGTTAATTGCCTCTTCCAAAGAAAAACTATAACTTTTCTCTTGTGAAAAACCAATAGTGGTTATAAACAATATGGTTAAGATGGAAAGTGCTCTCATCTGATTAGTTGTTGTTTTCATTAATAAATTCATTTAAAATTTTAAGTCCGTCTTCAGTTGCTATGGCCCTAATATGGTATTCTAAAAACTTCTCTGCTATATCGGAAGGTTTATAGATGTCAGAAGGAAACAGTTCGGTATCCTTAATACTTACCATTCCACTAAAATAGATTCTCGAGGTAAAATCTACATCCACCTCTGGCCTAAAAATACCAGTATCCACACCTTTTTTTATATTTTCCTTTACGCTGTCGTACATTACCTCAAATTGTTTCCAGATAATACGTTCGTAAATTTTAGGATAGTATTTTTTTAGCTGAAATTGAGGAGACGATTTATCGTCTTTTAAGTATTCACTCGCAAATTTTTTGATATGAAATAGCTCTTCTATTGGATTGTGGGAGGCTTCGCATATAAAATCAATACCATTGCAAATAGAATCGAACAAGTAGAAAACAGACGCCTCTACCAGTGCTGTTTTCGTTTTAAAATGCTGATATATAGTCTTTTTGGAGATCCCCAAAGACTCTGCTATATCGTCCATGGTAACGCTCTTAAACCCGAGGGTTAAAAACATTTCCGTTGCCTTGTCTAAAATTTTTTCTTTCATAATAGATTGCAAATATAGCATAGGAAACTTTAAAAACAATAAAAGTTTCCAAAGTATTACAATTATTTAACATTGCAATTAAAGGGGGAGAAATACTAATTATGGTATTTTAGCAAAAAAATTGACCTTATGTTGAGCATTAGCGCATACCGAGACGCATTTATTAGTCACTTAAACCAAACCATTGTTACAAAAGAGCCTATTAATCTTTATCAACCCATTGAATACATTTTAAACCTCGGTGGGAAACGATTGCGCCCGGTATTAACCTTAATGACCGCCGATATCTTTGGCAACAACCATAAGGAAGCCATGCACGCAGCAATGGCAATAGAAATATTTCACAATTTCTCTTTGGTGCACGACGATATTATGGACGATGCCCCTTTGCGACGGGGAAAAGAGACGGTACACGAAAAATGGGACCTAAATACTGGAATTTTATCTGGTGACGCCATGCTTATCGTAGCCTATCGATTTTTTGAAAACTACGATGCAAAAACCTTTAAAAGTCTCGCCCAGTTATTTAGCAAAACTGCCATAGAAGTATGCGAAGGCCAACAATATGATGTGGATTTTGAAACCCGTGACGACGTTACCATTCCCGAATATATAAAAATGATTACCTACAAAACCGCAGTTCTTGTGGCCGCTGCCATGAAAATGGGTGCCATCATTGGGAAAGCCGATGAAAAGGAATGTCAGGCGATTTACGATTTCGGACTCAACTTAGGAATAGCCTTTCAATTAAAAGATGATTACCTAGATGCTTTTGGAGACCCTAAAACCTTCGGAAAACAGGTAGGTGGCGATATAATTGAAAACAAAAAGACATATTTATATTTGAAAACCTTGGAAAATCTCTCTGCTGAAGAATCTGAACAACTTAAGCATCTTTTCGAAATCACTCCAAACGACACCTTCGACAAAATAGAATCGGTTAAAGGTTTGATGCATTCCAGCGGTGGAGCCGATGAAACCCTTAGAGCCATCGAGCTGTATACAGAAAAAGCATTAGCTATACTACAAAGTCTATCTATTAACAAGGAGAAAAAAGACATTCTAGAAAATTTTGCAAATATGTTAATGGGGCGCGAAGTTTAAATCTATTGGCATTCTGTTTAGATTTGCGTTGATAAATATTGTATTTTTCAATTTATAAATTATTCTTTCATTTCTTTTGTTCGCCCAAAAGAAACGAAACAAAGAAAAAGGCGCCTTATCCAAGGAATTTTTTCGACCAAAGAGTCGAAAAACCGCAATCAAAACTCTGCGTCGCTTCGTGCCTACGCTCCTGGCCTCAGAGCTTTTGATTGCTATTCTCAGGATACGGAGTTTTTGATGGCGGGTAATCTCAAAGCTATTCTATACAAGAGCATTCTCTTTCTTCACAACTTCTACTTAACAAACGGAACTTTTCTTTTGTGTATTTCCGGTGTACGCTTAAACTTCACTATAGTTTCTTCTTGCTTTATCACCGCAACTACCTCTATACCAACATGGATTCCATATAAATTATCGGGGTTTTTAATTCCTAAAAATAATTTTTCGGTTGGCATTTCTTTTACTTGAACGATTCCAGATTTGTAGTTTTCCCTTGTTCCGTCCATATAAAAAGTGAAATTCTCCCGCTCCCGGAAAAGGTTGGCCTGCTCCTCCTTTAATAAATAAACATCGCAAATATGGGCCCCAGGGGGCGCATTTAAATTGGTTACGGCATTGGAAACCGTACTTACTTTAGTGTCCAGGTACTTGGAGAGCTCGGATGCCAAACTGAATGTTTTTGCTGTATTTCTTACGGCATCCTCATCCCTATTGGCAGTGAGCACATAAAACCATTCTTGGGTATTCTCTGGCAAATAAACCGGGAAAACAGCACGATCTTTCCCTCCCTTTACTAAGGCATTCGATTTACTGTTCAAATAAAAATTCTCCTTTTGAATCGTTTTAGTTTTAAAACTTTCAACAGTTTCCATGACCTTTTGCTCTGGCCCATAAATAGTGTCGTAAAGGGTTTTATACCCCAACTCGGCAAATGGTTTGCCGTGGGTTTCTATACCTACTTTCACGGTAAAAGCCACAGGCTTAGTGGTTTTGTTCTCAAAGTGCAATTGGTACACGCTTCTTTCTAAAGAAGTAATACCGGCCTTGAATTTTTTAAAATTCCGTTCCGTAAAAACATTGTTACTACTGTTTAAGGCCTTCAACGAAAATTCGGATATTTTTTTCCCATCCGTTCTCTTCACTTCCAATATAATTTGGTCGCCCTCATTGGCAGCGATGTAAAAATCTTGTTCCCTATTGCTTTCCAACAAAACGGTTTCATCAATATTGGTTTGGGCCGCAGCGAAGTTCAGCATAAGAGAAAGTAATAATAAGGACAAAAACTTCATAAGTAATATTTTCAACTAAAATAATTATTTTCCTATACTTTGAACTGAAAAACACAACATTAAATAAATTTTTAGACATTTCTAAAAATCTTGTTTTTTAAAACTAAAACTGTATTTTTGTTAACGAAAAATGATATTATGACTCTTTCTGAAGAAGATTACATAAAAGCTATTTATCACTTGTCTAAAGACGATAAGGGTAATGTTTCCACCAATGCTATTGCAGCGCAAATGGACAGCAAGGCGTCTTCTGTAACCGATATGATGAAGAAACTGGCCGAAAAGGATGTTATTCATTATAAAAAATATCAAGGTGCGCGGCTAACCGAAAAAGGAAAATCGTACGCTGCTAAGATTATTAGAAAGCACCGTCTTTGGGAATACTTCCTCGTAGAAAAGCTACATTTTTCCTGGGATGAAGTGCACGAAATTGCAGAAGAGCTCGAGCACATAAAAAGTGAAAAACTTATAGAAAAACTGGATGCTTTTTTAGATTTCCCAAGAATGGACCCCCACGGTGACCCAATTCCAGATAAAGATGGAAATATCACTAAGGTGGAAAAAGTAATGCTCTCGTCTGCCAAAAGTAAAGAAACAGGGATAGTCATTGGGGTAAAAGATTCTTCATCCGATTTTTTAAGATATTTAGATAAGCTTGGGATTTCGCTTGGTAAGGAGATAGAAATTCTCCACAAAGAACCCTTCGACAATTCGGTAATGATCTCCTTAGAAGGAGAAAACATTAATATTTCAGCCTTAACTGCCAATAATATTTACTTAAAAATAAAATAGTCTATGTTTAACGATATTGTAAACTATTTAAAAGAAATAGACCCAACACTTGCCGCATTTTACGCTACCTTATTTACATGGGGATTAACAGCGCTTGGAGCTTCCTTAGTGTTTTTCTTTAAAAAAATGAACCGAAGGCTTTTCGATGGAATGTTAGGTTTTACCGGAGGCGTTATGGTGGCAGCCAGTTTTTGGAGTTTATTGGCTCCCGGCATTGAAATGAGCAGTGGGGAAGGTTTTGTAAAAACCATTCCTGCGGTAACGGGATTTGCTTTAGGAGCACTCTTTATTTTTGCTTTGGATAAAATATTACCGCATGTACACGTGAATTTTAAAATGAGCGAAAGTGAAGGTATAAAAACACCTTGGCACAAATCGGTTTTGCTTACCCTAGCCATTACCATGCACAACATACCAGAAGGCCTTGCTATTGGCGTATTGTTCGGTGGAGTGGCTGCTGGAATTCCAGAGGCATCTATTGAAGGGGCCGTTATTCTGGCACTTGGTATTGGGATACAGAATTTTCCTGAAGGCTTTGCAGTGGCTATGCCCTTGCGTGGTCTCGGGTTGAGCAGATGGAAAAGTTTTAATTACGGACAGTTATCTGCCATTGTAGAACCCATGGCGGCCGTTCTTGGCGCTTGGGCCGTACTTACTTTTGAACCTATTTTACCATATGCACTTTGTTTTGCAGCAGGCGCCATGATTTTTGTTGTGGTAGAAGAAGTGGTCCCAGAATCTCAACAAGCCAACAATACAGATATTTCTACCTTAGGTTTTATTGGCGGCTTTATTGTGATGATGACGTTGGATGTTGCCCTAGGGTAATTTCGCTCCATATTTAATTACTACGGAAGTATTCCTATAAAATACAACCCACTGATATTTACTTTCATTTCCAAACCTAGAATGGTTTTTACCTATGCTTTGGGGTATTTTAATGGTATTTATACGTTGGCAGGGGTGTCCACTTCCCCTTTTTAACCATCCTAATAGGTTACGGCACGTGTCCATTGGGGATTTTAACGTGTTCGTATACGTTGTTCAACCTATCCGACGGAGCTTTTTTCGTGTCCCGATACGTTGGTAGACGTATCTGCTGGGATTTATCACGTATTCAGATACGTTATTGAACGTATCGGTTGGGTTGTCGAACGTGTCAAGATACATTAATGCACGTATTGATCGGGGGTTTGAGCGTATCCAGATACGTCTGTGGACGTATCCGTCGGGGTTATTGAACGTATCTGGACACGTCTAGGGACGTATCGGAATGAGATTAATGCTTAGGAAAAGCATGGATATATTATTGAAGTTGAAAAATCTTCTTTAGTAGAACACTAATTTGTTTATGATCATTATTCTTTAATCTATTTTAACGATCCGCGGCTGAAGTATGATCGCTTATAATAAGCCATTGACCATCGAATTTTCGCCAGTTGAGTGTAAAATAACCACTCAAATCCCCTATCCTACGCTTTAAATGAAATGACCCGATAAGTTGTGCCACCCCTTCTTTTACCTGCTGAATTTTAATAACTTCAAAACTTAGCTTTCCCATAGCTGTTGTATCGGGATAACTTTTTAGATACCTATTTTTAGTAGCTTCCCAACCAAAAACAGCACCACTAGAACCCACAAAAGCCAAATCTTTAGATTTCCAGTAACCCTCCATAAAGGTTGGGATATCACCCCGATTCCATGCATTTTCCTGCTCCTTTAAAACTTCCAAAATTTCCGTTTTATTAATTGCTGAAATTTTTTCTTGAGCCGACATACCAAATGTTAGAAAACAGGCCGCAAATAAGATTACTATATTTTTCATGGACTAAAAAATTAGAGATTTAAGCTTTCACTGAATTTAAAAACCAATTTAATCAATTAAATCGAGGGTGCGCTCCATAGAAGAAAGATAGGGCCAGTTTTTTTCCGCCGCTTCTTGGTATACGGCCAATAACCGCTCTTTAAATTCATTTATAAGTTGATTATGCAGGGTGTACTTTACGGCTTCATCAAAAGATCTCGCCATACTTTTATAAAAGGAGTCCTTTTTAATACGTCTTTCCCTATCGAAAGTCTGTGCTATTTCTAGATTGTACCACATAACATCAGCAATTAAAGGTGGATTTACCCCTAAATCCTTAAAATGCTTAATGTATTTGTGCGCTACAGAACGCCTTGCTTTTGCTCTTTTACGTGATACCGGAAAATATTCATTGGAAATTTTAGCCTTTGCTTCCTCAACTAACTTGTCTTCTTTCGGGTTAAAAACAAAATCGTAGTAAACTTTCACTTCCTTAAACCGATTGTAAAGATCGAGAACTTGCTCCTCTAACTCCTTTTTTTTAAGTTCTTGCAGGTATTTTTTAAGATCGCGTTTAGACATCTATTTAATGACAGTTACAATTTCCATCGCCACAATCTGCAGCATTATTCTTGCCAAGAAGGGAATTTAAGGTTTTTGGAAAAATAAACTTCAGAGCCAGATAGGCTACTGCTAAAAATAAAATTAGGTATACAAGTATATTTTGAATGTCCATTTTTAATTTGTTTTGAGATTGAACGGCTATCGCAATTTCTATTTATCCATTCATCCAGCTACCTCTAATGGTCTGTATTTACTTTTGATCAGGGCAATTATTTCCAATTATTTAATGAGCTGATAAGCCACTAAAGCAACAAGATAAGCAAAAGCACTCATAAAAACCAATTGAGCCACAGGCCATTTCCATGTATTGGTTTCCCGCTTTACAATTGCCAACGTACTCATACATTGCATGGCAAAGGCATAGAATAACAAAAGGGAAATTCCAGATGCTAAATTAAACAAAGGCTCTCCCGTAACCGGATTGGTTTCTGATGCCATTCTATTTTTTATGGTTTCTTCTTCATCACTACCTACACTGTAAATAGTTGCCAGAGTTCCAACAAATACCTCACGGGCAGCAAACGAACTTATAACAGCGATACCAATTTTCCAATCGTAGCCCAATGGTAGAATAGCAGGCTCTATGGCCTTTCCGGCAATTCCTATGTACGAGTTCTGTAGTTTATAAGAGGCTATTTTGGTTTCCAATTCCTGTTGGGGTAGATCCTGCGACTCAGCCTGAGAGGTTATAATTTCTTCCGCATTATCAAATTTTTCCGATGGCCCGTTAGACGCCAAAAACCATAAGACAATGGAAATAGCCAAGATAATTTTCCCAGCACCAAATACAAAGCTTTTTGTTTTTTCTATAACCGTTATTGCTACATTTTTAGGTAATGGCATTTTATAGCTGGGCATCTCTACTACAAAGAAAGTCCTGCTTTTAATTTTTAAAATTTTATTAAGCAACCAAGCCGAAAATACAGCCATTCCAAAACCGAGTAAATACAAGAGCATTAAAGTTATGCCCTGCAAATTCATCCCTAAAAACCTTGAATTGGGTATTACTAGGGATATAATAATGAGATAAACTGGAAGTCGTGCCGAGCATGTGGTAAAAGGAGTTACCAATATGGTTATTAAACGCTCTTTCCAGTTCTCTATATTTCGGGTTGCCATTACTGCAGGAATGGCACAGGCAGTCCCAGAGATAAGTGGCACCACACTTTTACCGCTAAGACCAAATTTTCGCATGACCCTATCCATTAAAAAAACCACCCTACTCATGTAACCAGTTTCTTCCAGAATGGATATAAAAAGAAATAGAAACGCAATCTGTGGAATAAAAATAACAATTCCACCGAGGCCAGGAATAATCCCTTCGGCAATTAAATTGGTTAAAGCTCCGGCAGGCATGGTCTCTTTTGTCCATTCGCTCAAGGAGGCAAAGGCGGCATCTATAAAATCCATAGGATAGCTGCTCCAATCGTAGATCGCCTGAAAAATAGTGAGTAGAATTAAAAAGAAAATAAGGTATCCCCAGACCCTATGGGTAAGAATTCGGTCTAAGGAAGCTCGAAAACCTTTTGCAGCATTCGCATCAACCGTATAACCTTCTTTTAGCACCCCATTGATAAATTGATAGCGCAACACGGTTTCTTTATGTTGCAACCGCTTTAATTCGGATTTAGATTTGGTAGAAAAAGCAGAAGTATCTTTTACCAACTTCCGGTCTAAATTCACAAAATTGGCATCTTGGGTAATAACCAGCCAAAGTTTATAAATATCTTGGTTGGGAAACGCCGCTTTGAGTCCGCTAAAATACTCGGGCTGAATTACGGTGGTGTCTACACAAGGTTCTGTAGAGATGTTCTTATAATTGGTAATAAGTTCTTTTACCTTATCGATCCCAAGTTTTTTTCTGGTACTTACTACAGCAATTTTAGTGTTTAATTTTTGCTCCAGTAAATCTACATCTATTGTAATTCCACGACGCTCCATTCTATCGGCCATGTTAACCACCAGAATTGTCGGGATTTTCAAATCTTTAATCTGTGTAAAAAGGAGAAGGTTCCGTTTTAAGTTTTCCACATCGGTAACCACCACGGCCACATCGGGAAAATCTTTATCGTTTTTGTTAAGCAGTAGCTCTATAACTACATTTTCGTCCAGTGAGTTCGCATTTAAACTATAAGTTCCAGGAAGGTCGATAATATGGGCTTTAACTCCACGCGGAAGTTTACATACCCCCTCTTTTTTCTCTACCGTGATCCCGGGATAGTTCCCTACTTTTTGATTTAATCCTGTAAGCTGATTGAATACTGAAGTTTTTCCCGTATTGGGATTCCCGATGAGGGCTACGTTAATCTGCTTGCTCATACGGTCTTGCTTTCTAAAATATCTATCTCTATTTGAAGTGCGGTTTCTCGGCGAATTGCCAAAAAAGAACCGTTAATATTTAAGTAAAGGGGGTCTTTAAAAGGGGCTATCTGCAACAATTCTACCTCATTACCTGGTAAACAACCCATTTCCAAGAGTTTAATAGGAATAATATCCGTAGAAAACTCTTTTATAATAGCCCTTTCGCCTCTTTTTAAATGTGCAATTGTAAACTTCAAATCTTATTTAGATTGATTTTAAGTAAGCAAAAGTAATATAAAAATTAGGTTTGATGAAATTATTTAGTAGATGTTTATGATGTGATGACCAGCAACTTCAAAAGCTTTACAAACATAACTTGATAACAAGTGCCCTTTTGTGAAAAATTTTGGAAGATTTTAATTTTCATTTTAGATAATAACAGCAGCTATTAACTACTTTTAAAATAACCTACTTTTAGGTTATTATTGAAGAAACTATCATAAAATTCCATCAACAAAAATGAAAAAGACTTTATTAATTACTATCGGCAATTTTCTTGGCCTTTTTATTTTCCTGCCAAACCATTCCAAAAGAAGCAACTGCAGTACAACCTTTTGATAAAGAGGCCTATCTCGGCAAATGGTATGAAATTGCACGATTGGATTTTAAGTTTGAAGAAAATTTAAATAACACCACGGCGGAGTACTCCTTAAAAGACAATGGAAACATTAAAGTGGTAAACAGGGGGTACAATTACAAAAAGAACGAATGGGAAGAATCTACGGGAAAAGCCAAATTTGTAGAAAGTTCTGATGTAGGAAAATTAAAAGTTTCCTTTTTCGGGCCGTTTTACGCTGGATATAATGTTATTGAAGTAGACCAAGACTACAAATACGCGTTGGTGGCGGGTAAGAATTTAGAATATCTATGGATTCTCTCCAGGGAACCAAACATTCCAGAAGGTGTTAAGCAAAAATATTTAGAAAGAGCTGAAGAAATCGGTTACAATACTTCAGATTTGATTTGGGTAGAACACGATAAAGCAAAATAAACTATTTCAGGAATTTTACTTTTTGTATTCGTTTTTCAAAATTTCAATATCGTTTAAAAGCTTTTCAATATCCTCCTCTTTTGTACCGTCGTAAAAGCCGCGTATTTGTTTCTTTTTATCTACCAATACAAAATTTTCAGTATGGATCATATCAAATGGGCCGCCGTCTCCCACAGTTTTTACGGCCAGATAACTTTTACGCGCCAAGTTGTAAATTTGTTTCTTGTCTCCCGTAACCATGTTCCACTTAGCGTCGATCACGCCCTTTTCTTCCGCATAAGCCTTTAATCTCGGCACCGAATCTATTTCTGGGGTTACAGAATGTGAAAGTAGCATTACCTCTGGATCGTTTTTTATATGCTGTTGTATTTCCACCATGTTATCCGTCATCTTTGGGCAAATGGTCAAGCAGGTGGTAAAGAAAAAATCTGCCACATAAATTTTATCCTTATAATTGGCTTCTGTAACCGTATCTCCATTTTGATTGATAAGCTTGAAAGGAGCAATGGTATGGTATTTTCTAATATACTGAATACTGGTGTCCACCAACTCGGCATTTACCATAGAAGGCTCGTAAACCTTAAGCCTTTCTTTAGGTTTTAACGCTTGGTATATTAAACTGATGATGATTACCGAAAGAACAAAAAGCGTAATAAAAAGGTATTTAAACTTGCTAAAAAACTGAAGCATCTTCCCACTTATTTTTGTGACTGCAAAAATACAATATTCCTTAGCAATTGGACTCTTTTTGTCATAAATCCGTCATAAAAACAACGCCTTAGTTTATTTTGATTGTGGTAAATAGATGGAAAACCTTACTTTTGTGCGATTTGAAAATGAAACCTATTTTATGAGTCCGATTTTAGTTAAGGCAATACAACTTTTTTTAAGTTTATCTATACTTATTATTTTACACGAACTGGGGCATTTTATCCCAGCAAAACTCTTTAAAACCCGTGTTGAAAAATTCTTCTTGTTTTTCGATGTCAAGTTCGCGCTTTTCAAAAAGAAAATTGGGGAAACTGTTTATGGAATTGGTTGGCTTCCGTTGGGGGGATATGTAAAAATATCTGGGATGATCGACGAAAGCATGGATAAGGAACAGATGGCACAACCACCTCAACCTTGGGAGTTTCGCTCTAAGCCAGCTTGGCAACGTTTAATTATAATGATTGGTGGAGTTACCGTAAACCTATTGCTCGGCTTTATAATTTACGCCATGGTATTACTTGTATGGGGAAAAGAAGAAATCTCGCAAGATGCCTTTCCAAATGGATTTGCGGTGGCAGAACAGTTAAAACAATACGGTTTTCAAGATGGGGATAAAATATTAAAACTGGATAATGAAAAACCCGATAATATTTTAAACGTAAGTCGCCAACTGGTAGTAAGGGGTGCAAATACGGTAGAAGTTAAGCATGCCAATGGCAAAAAGGAAGTATTGAGTTTGCCCGATTCTTTAGGCACATATCTATATACACAAGGTGCCCTCTACCCATTAACACCAAGAATTGCTCCGGTATTAGATAGTATTATTCCAGATGGCCCAGCCGACAGAGCAGGTTTACGTGCCGAAGATAGAATTGTATCTGTAAACGGCAAGGCAATTACTTTTTGGGACGAATTGACACACAAAATCAAAAACAGTAATGGCGAACCGCTACGCTTAGTTGTGGAACGCAACAAACTTACAGATACCATTTCTGTAAAACCCAGTGAAGATAACACCATTGGGATCGCACCAAAATCGCCAATTAAAAGAGAGGATATTACTAAAAAATCATATTCCCTAGCGGAAGCTATTCCAGCTGGTGTTAAATTTGGTTACTGGCAGTTGAGAGACTATGTAAGCTCTATGAAATTTCTTTTTACCAAAAAAGGAGCAACAGAAGTAGGCGGATTTGGAACCATTGCAAAGCTATTTCCCGATACTTGGGACTGGCAAGGTTTCTGGATGTCTACGGCCTTTATATCTATTATTCTGGCATTTATGAATATTTTGCCCATTCCTGCTTTGGATGGCGGACACGTAATGTTTCTTTTATATGAAATGATCACCGGAAGGAAGCCAAGTGAAAAATTCTTAGAATATGCACAAATGGTTGGGTTCTTTCTATTAATTGCCTTACTTTTGTACGCCAACGGGAACGATCTTTACAAAGCGATTTTCAAGTAAATTAACTAGTGTGAGCGTTTTACATGAGTTAAAAAACCCGATTTCAGCTTGAACGAATAAGCGCATTTAAAATCGCTTTCAACAGGTAAAACAAAAAAAATAATTTTTTGTTTGGAGTAAAGAAAAAAACATATATATTTGCATCCGCAAAAAAGGAATAAAACACTTCAGAAAAGGCCAAAAATAAGGTAACGAAGAAGTTTAGATAAAAGTAAATTCCTCCTTAGCTCAGTTGGTTAGAGCATCTGACTGTTAATCAGAGGGTCCTTGGTTCGAGCCCAAGAGGGGGAGCTTAATAACAGAAAGCCATTCAAGAAATTGAGTGGCTTTTTTGGTTTTCATGGGTACAACATAGGTACAACAATAAGTGCTTTTCTATTTATTTCTTATCTTGATGCATGCATAACCACCCAAATGGATAGAACAATCAAAAAATTAGCCGTATTATGGTGTAAGTTGGATGACGCCATCGATCACTTTTTTAAGCGTAGCACTTTAAGCAGTAATAGCGCGCGCCTTTATTTTCTAATAATTATCATCGCAGTTTATGGTTTGGTCATCACGCTGTTCAGCTCCTACAGTTCCTTTGAGCAAAAACTTCTATTCTTCTTTGGATATCTTTTGACCGGGATTTTATTGATTATACTATTTGCGGCCTATTATGAAAAAAAGAGGATCAAAAACAGTAGGCTTTATCCATTTTATTACGTCCCTTTCAAATGGGAAACGGTCAATTACGAACTTCTTAAATTCAACGAGGATGAACGTATCGATTTTAATTTGCTGTTGAACCGCCGCCATGTACAGAACAAAATCAATTTCCGCGAAAACAACAAAAGCAAGGAAGGTGCCAACCACCGCATGTTGTTCTCAATGTTCCATGTACTTATCCAGGATGGTATAGAACACTTTACGGATGTACAGAAGAAAATTTTTTTTGAAATGCTCAGGGACTCCTTTCTAATGAACCGCAAACCCATCAATTACGATACCCTGAAATCCAGTTTTTCCAATTGGAAGTATGATCTCGACACCGAAAAGGGCGTGGCTTACCACCAATATTGGAAAAATGTCTTCTCCCTTCCATAATTATTGGATAATTAAAGCATAACCGCGTTTATGCTATTGATTTGACCGTATCTGCTTTCATATATTTGCCCTGTCCACTAAACGTAGAAGGCCTTTTACTCATCATTAACCAAAAACTTTAAAACAATGAATGAGCAAGAGAACGTTGTGGGCTTATTGGAGGATATTAAAGCATTGCTGTCCCAGAACAAAAAGGTTTTAAATGTAGAAGACCTTGCCCAATACACAGGGCTTTCCAAAAGCAAAATCTATAAACTGACCCATTTGCGATTGATCCCTATGGGCAACAACAAACACATCCGCCAAAAATTCTTCGATAAGGATGCCATTGATGCTTGGCTTTTAGGAGAACCCAAACTGTCAGATGCCTACCTGGAACATGAATTCAATAGGAAGCTCCTGAAAAACGGAAAATCCTAAACACCATCCACTTTAAATATTATTATATGAAAAAGATACCGTACAGACGCATCGGTACCACGTATTGGAAAGATATCGAGAGACCCCTTATATCTGGGGACTCCATTTCCATAATGGTCCGTTGGAACAAGGAAACGATCATTGCAGACCATGGGAAGTCCTATCTTTCCAAAATCCCAAAACTCGACGGGTTCTGCTGTATCCCTGAGCATATAGGGTACGAGCAAGTGGTCGGTAATTCCTATAACACCTACCACGAGCTGCCCATGGCACCCAAGAAGGGAAAATGCCCTGTTTCCATGGGGTTTGTGAGGCACATCTTCGGGGAACAGGCCGAACTCGGGCTGGATTACCTAAAAATCATTTATGAGAACCCCTCACAGATACTGCCCATCCTATGCTTGGTCAGCAAAGAGCGTGGCACCGGGAAAAGCACCTTTATCAAATGGCTCAAGGCCATCTTCGGCCAGAACATGACCTATATCAAAGGGGACAGCTTTTCCTCACAGTTCAATGCCGATTGGGTTTCGAAGGTTATCGTTGCGGTGGACGAGGTGTTCTTCGATAAAAAAGAGATCACCGAACGGCTTAAATATTTGAGCACCACCGATAAGGACAAGTTGGAGGCCAAGGGCAAGGATCGGGAAGAGGTCGAATTTTTCGGGAAATTCATTCTCTGTAGCAATAACGAGGATACTTTTATCCTAATAGATTCCAATGAAATCCGTTTTTGGGTAAGGAAAGTGCCCCCTTTCGATACCGAGGACACCCAATACCTGCACAAGCTCATTTCTGAAGTACCGGCCTTTCTGCAGTTCCTTAGGGACCGTTCCTATGCCTCTGAAAAGAAAACACGGATGTGGTTCACCCCGGAACAGATAAAGACCAGGGCACTAAAGAAACTGGTCTGGCTGAACAACAATGCGGTCGAAAGGGAAATGGTGCACCTGCTCTACGAAATGTTCGAGGCCACTGGTGCGGATGAGCTCAGGGTCACCCCAAGGGAAATCGTTTCGAACCTCGGCAAGGTACGCCGTAAAAACTTCGAACCGAACGACATCCGGAGAATACTGAAAAACAAATGGGGGCTTACCCCTTCAGACAATTCAAATTCCTATCAGGGGTACGAGTATACCAGTTATGGTGAGTTTGTCCAGATCAGCCGTGTCGGAAGATATTTTGCTGTTGAAAGAAAAAAGATCTATGGAATTTTTGATGAAATGATGAATTAAGAGTATAAATAATTGATTATCAATAAAATAATCCTTCATCAAAGTTTCATCAAACGTTCATCAAAATTAGATTCCATCAAAAATGATGAAGATCAGCAAAACAGTTTGATGAATGATGAAAAAATGATGAAGTGTGAAGTACCAGTAAATATAGGGGTTAAGAAGGATTCTTCATCATTTTATCAAAATTTTTCAGAAAACCATCCAGCCCATGAAAAAGGAGAGAACAAACAAACTATCGTGTGAAAAAGCCCGTAGTGTTTGCACCGTGCAGGCACTCGCAAAACCAGGGCATTTCCCCACCCGACAAACGGAGAAAGAAGCTTGGTTTCTGAGCCCCTTCCGGTCAGAAACACAAGCCTCTTTCAAGGTATCCCTAACATTGAACCGATGGTACGACCATGGCGCCGGTATAGGCGGCAATGTGATCGACCTGGTATGCCTTATAAAACAATGCTCGGTAAAAGAGGCCTTGATGTTTTTGGACAATGAAACTTTGTTTTTTTCTTTTCAGCAGCAGCCCCGTTCTAAAAAGGGACCAGGCATAGAGGTTATGGATGTAAAACCCATCACGCACCCTGCCCTATTAGCTTATTTAATGTCACGAAAGATTAGACCTGCAGTGGCAAGGCTTTATTGCAAAGAGGTACATTTCAGGTTGAACGGTAAAAACTATTTTGCCATCGGGCTTGAAAATATATCCGGGGGTCATGAGCTCAGGAACAAATTCTTTAAAGGCAGCATTTCCCCAAAGGACATCACATTTTTAAGGAACCAATGCCCTAACCTGATTGTGTGCGAGGGGATGTTCGATCTGCTCTCATTGGCCAGTCATTGCCCTACCCTATCCAAAGGAGCAGACTTCCTTGTTCTCAACTCTGTCGCATTTATTAAAAGGGTCCCTGATTATTTTAAGAATTATAGTACGGTAGAACTTTATTTGGATCGGGACAGTGCCGGTAAAAAGGCTACGGATTTCTTACTGGCTTCCCATTCAAAAGCCGTGGACAGATCGGTATTGTATTCGGGCTTTAAGGATATAAACGCATGGTGGACGGGAAAACCGGATGGGTAATTGCGCAGCAATTTCAAGATGTGTTTTTGTTGCCACAAAAACCATCTTGCTTTGCTCCCGGAGGTCACAAAGGGTGCTGGGCACCTTTGGTACCAAACATAGAAACACTTCCTAATTCTAACAATTAAACCATGGCAAAAGCCAGAGTCAACATAAAATCCACTTTCGTCAAATTCCGGTGTACCCAGTTTGAAAAAAGACTGTTGCAGGTCAAGGCAAAAAGGGCCAACCTCAGTTTGAGTTCCTATTGCCGCATGGCGGCCATGGATGATAAGATCATTGAACGGTTTACCGAGGAGCAGATCGAGGTCTATAAGGCCCTTGTTCAGTACCACCACCATTTTAAGCGCATTGGGAACATGTTCAAAAAAAGGGACCCCAAGCTGACCGAAGAAGTGTACCTGCTTGCTGACGAAATCAAGGACCACTTACAAAACTTTAAAAAATGATAGGGAAAGGAATGGCCATAGCGCACACGAGGGCCTCCATGAAGTATGGGATGGACCAGGAAAAGGATGCAGAAATTGTCTACAGGGCACATCTGGCTGGGGAAACCCCATCGGAAGTGACCAAGGAGTTCAAGATCGTACAGGATACCAATGCCCGTTGCCAGAAGAACACCCTGAGTTTCGTGCTCAGCCCTACCGTGGAAGATGGCAAGAAGTTAAGTGTTAAGAAGCTGGAAGAACTTACCGGTAGGTTCGTAAAACAGATGAAACTGCAGGAGCACCAAGCCATGGCTTTTGTGCACCGGGACAAAAACCACCTCCATGTCCATTTGTACGTGAACCGCATTAGGTTTGATGGAAAGGCCTACAATGACAGCTATATCGGAAAGCAAAGTCAATTGGCCGCTGAAAAAGTGGCCAAGGAAATGCAGTTGACAACGGCAAGGGAGGTACAACGGGAAAACAACAGTCCCTGTTATATACCCGTGCGGTCATCAAAGAGCACCATCAAAGGGCACTGTTGGAAAAGCCGGGGACAATCGACAGGTACATCAAACTGATGGAAAAGAACGGAGTGAAAGTGATCCCCGTGATCAATAAATCCAATCAACTGCAAGGGTTCCGGTTTGCCCATGGGTCGCAGAACCTAAAAGGGAGTGCCGTACACAGGGAACTATCGGGCGGTAAAATATTGCAGGCCATTGCCCAGAACAGGGAAAATGGGCCCAGACTGTCCAAGGAAAGTACCCTTAAGATATGGAACCAAGCGGTAACGCTACATCCCAACCTGGCGGCTTCCTTGGTCAAAAAAATAGTGAAACATGTGGTTAAAAAAGTGATCGATACAGTGATCGGTATTGCTTATTAAAATGAATTGGTTATGGCAAAATTGGAAGAAATAGCAGCGTTGCTGACAGAAGAGATAGAAGGGTTTAATACATCGGTGACCAAATTGGAAAAGCTATCCAAAAAACTTAAGGAAGTTAAGGTCAAAGCGGATGCGTCAAAGATTGAGTACCTTTTGGAAACCCACCTAAAAAAACAGGAGCGGTTTGAAGCAATACAGGAAAAGAATACCAAGGAACTGCTCAACAGTCTTGACAGGTCACGGTTGTTCCCAAAATGGTCGGTAGTGGTTGGGTCATTCTTCGTGGTACTGCTATTGGTACTGGGTTTTATCACTCTTAGTTATCGACATAAGAACAGGGAGCTAAAAGACAATATCCTGCAATTGGAAAACCATTATCAAGGCTTTATAAAGGAACACCCCAAAGTAGAAGAACAATATCTTAATTGGGTGAACCCGAATGGAAACCACGCAAAATAGTATTAGTTATGGTAAGATTTGAGGGGAGGTATTCCTCCTTTTAAAAAGAAGATTTAGGATCTTCTTTAAAAAGCCTGTAAGATTCATCCAAAAACTCGCCTTCTTCAAAGGGCAAAAGACTGTTTGCCAGTTCTAAAGTCCGACGGATATCCATACCATGATCCTTAATCCTTGGAGGTGAAAAGGTATCCCCCTGTGCCGCTAGGATACTCACATTGATCAATGCCTCAATGGTAATGAACAAATCGGTATAGCCTTCAAATTCCAAAAAGGTAGGTTTGTATTTACCCTTACGTAAATTGGAAGGCTGCAAGGTGTTCAATTTATCATTGGCCAATGCTTGTAATTTGTTGATTTGTTTCTTTTTCATGGTACTCAATTTTCAATTATACATAAGCTTTTCTATTTGTCCTTTTACTTTTGATCCTTACCCCTTTTTATCCCCAACCCCTCTTCCCTATAATAAAGATTAAGGTGATCCATAAGGGCTTCCTCCCCCTTTGGCATTAAACGGTTGGCAATGGCAAGCAAATGACGGACATAGTATTTTTCATTTCTTTCGGAGATAGTATCCAGACTCAATTCAGGGTCAATGGTCCTCATAGCTAGGTGCACCAATGCACGGACCGTAAGCAATAGTTCTGCATGGTCTTCTACATAAAACAGGCTCACTTCAAATTTATCCTCATAAAAAGAATGTGGTCTTAAAGTGGGATGATGATCCATTGCATGCTGTTTTAAGCTGTTTATCAATTTTTGTTCGTTTGGGTTCATCACTTTAGGTTTTAGATTGATCCTTTTTATCATTGTTAACTTCTGAGAGCATTTCTATAATCTTATCATAGCACACCATTTCACTTTTTGGTAGCAGGGTGAGTATTAATTCCAGAACAACGCAGACAGAAGTATTTCGGTCTTTTGTATTGGCGTCTGTATATTGGCTGAAAAGAGAGGATGTAAAATAGGTGCCTTTCCCATCCAAGGTGAATGCACATACTTTGATCAGGGATTCAATTTTCAGCATCAGTTCATAATAATTGCACATGCGGATTTCGGCTTTTTGCAAGGGTTCCCCATCCCAAAACTGGTCGGTTTTTTCCAACATCCCTTTTGTATTTGCTACCAGCTCTTTAAGCTCTTGCAGGGTTTTCAATTGTTTCTTCTTCTTTGTTTTCATAAGGCATAATATATTTTTCCATGATTTCTTCCAAACACTCTATCTCCTCAAATGGGAGCAATTGCAGTATATGATCCAGGGCAGTTTGGATGTTGACATGGGGCTGAGGGATTAACCTTCCATAACTGCTATCGGCGTGTTCCAGAGCTATAATGCACACCTTCATAATTCCAGCTATATCAAATAGGATATCAGCAAGGCCGCCTACTTTAAAGTTCGCTTTGTAGTAGAATTTTTTGGAACCCGGTTTTATCTCGCATAGTTTTCTTTTTGCAAGGTCCTGTATCTTTCCCTTTATTTCTTGGTAATCTGTCAAAAACTCTAAAGAGTGATTTCTGTCTGATTCACTTTTTGAATTTTTAGTTTTTGAAAGTTCATCTCTGCAGGCTTTCATTTTAAGTTTAAACATCATCTCCACATGGGCGTACGCGTCATTTGCTTTTTCACGTATCTTTTGTATTTGCTCCCCATTAATGTGATAGTTGTTATGATAACGAGTGGCTATATACGCCTCATCCAACAGTTTCAATAGATTCTGTTCCTCTTCTATTTCAGTATTGAAAAGATTGCCCAGTCCCGGTGCAAAGGCTTTCAAATAGGTTTGCAGTTCTTTTATATTATGGCTTTTGCGTTCCTTGCCCATGATAAATAACCCAGCAAACCGGAACCAGAGTTCTATATATTGATGGAACATAAAAGCCGCCTGGGAAAGATTCCCTTTTTCAATAAAGAAATTAGCACCTTCCAGGAACGCGTTAATTTTATTGTGTTCTATTTGAAAAACACTTTCAATCCTGTTAAAAGTATTCACATCTATGGCTCTATCGATAAGCTGATTTTCAACATTGGGACTTTTATAGATCAGGTTTGCAGGGTTAAACCCGTGAATAAAGAATAGGTTCTCTTCAGCTAATTGTTGCCGTGCATATTCAAAAGGGAATATCCTGTAGAGAAAGTCTGTTTCCTGTTGGAAAATTTTAGCGACCATTGAGGACAACTCTTGGGTCAATGAAGAACAATTACTTTGTAGTATCGCTATCCATATAATTCTCGAATATTCCTCACTTGCCGCTGTAGATTGGAAAATATACTGTACCTCCAAAAGCGAAGTTAATTTATCTTTCACCTCTTGTTCTTGTATGTTCGCTTCTAGTTCCATGTCTATATCAATTTAAAAGTTCACAATTTCAGATATATTTTTCTTATAATCGGAACGAATATACATACAATATGACAAAATGACAAACAATTATTTAGAAAATCGGAAAATTTTATCCTAAACACTAACTTTATGTTCTTAATAACAGAATAATCGCATGACGGAATTAGGATTATATTTTGCTAAAAAATCAATAAATAGATCGGATGTATCTCGTAAAACTGGATTAAGCAAAACACGATTAAGTGAACTTGCCAATAACGCCAGTACTCAATTAAAGGTGAGAGAATTATACTTAATTGCCCTTGCTATTGATGAAGATCCTGGCGATTTATTAAAGGAAGTTTGTAGAAATTTGAAATTGCCGAAGAGGTAATGCTTTATTACGGATTTCCGTATATTTTCCTCAAACATCATTATTAAATTAGTTTTCTATGGGAAAATATTTTATGGAAGTCAGATGATTACCCAATTGAACTAAATATTATCATCACAAAATGTCTATCTATTAATGAACAACTTTAAAGAAAAAGCAGATAACTACTTGCATAAAGGAGGTGATGTTTTCTTTGCAAGAAGCGGTGCAACTGTTGGAAAAACTTTTCAGTTTAAAGATTATGAGAAAGTAACTTGCTTTGCTGGATATTCAATTAAAGTTACCCCAAAACCTAATATTATAATCTCGGATTTTCTCTACTTTTTCATGAGATCAGGTTCTCATGAAAATTGGAAAAGGAGTATTTTTAATCAAGCAACCATACAAAATATTGGAGCCGATAAATATTCATTTTTGGATGTTTCAACACCTCCAGTGGAAGAACAACAATCCAATGTCAACCATATTGAAACTAAATGGACTCGTATAAATGCCAAGGTGGCCAGAATCAAGCAATTTGATAAAACTGTAGGAAGAATATAGGCAGGCGTTGATAACAGAAGTCGTCACAGGGAAAATTAAGGTAATTTATTGAAAAAAGTAAATTAAATATAATGAGTAAGAAAACATTAACCAACATATCAGACATACAAAGCTTAGCAGCATTAGTTATTAAAATTTGTGATAAACTGGGGTTAAATGATATTAAAAGTATTAATGAATCAATACTGACTGCTACTGAAGATTGGAATGTCTAATTTAGTTGGTACGGATTTATGTGATAAACTTAGATTTGTATTATGAACAGTAAGAATTACGACCAAGAATTTAAAGCTACCATTCTAGAGCTGTTGGGTACCGGCAGAACGGTCAAGTCCCTATCGGATGAGTATGGTGTCAGTCAAGCCTCCATTAGCAGATGGAAAAGGATGTCAAAAACATCGGGCAGTATAAATACTTCTTTGGGAGGTGAAGAAAACCAGAGGATCAAAGCCTTGGAAAAAGAGCTGAAAGATGTGAAGTTGGAACGCGATATCCTAAAAAAGGCGGTAAGCATCTTTTCCAAGAGCGACAGGTGATATACGGTTTCATTAAAGACCATAGAGGCAGATTCCCTGTTGGAAAGATGTGCAAATGCATGCGGGTGAGCAAGAATGCCTACTACACTTGGCTAAGGGCAGGCCAGGGCTGCAGACCCAATAGTGGCCTGGATGGCTTAAAAGAAAGGATCCGGGAAGTATACCATGGCAGTAACCGGATATATGGCAGTTCAAGAATCCAGAAAGTACTGGAAAGGCAGGGTGTGTTTTATAGCAAGTCCTACATTGCCCTTTTGATGAAAAAAATGGGGCTTAAAAGTATTTTAAGCAGGAAGTTCAGGGTGACCACGACCGATTCGGGGCATTCGTTCCCGATTGCAGAAAACCTACTGGGAAGGGACTTTACCAGCGATAGCCTCGGCGAGAAATGGGTATCGGACATCACATACATCAAAATAGGGAATGGCTGGAATTACCTGACAACAATATTGGATTTGGCGGACAGAAAAGTGCTTTCATGGGTCTTAAGCGAAGATATGACCGTAGAGAACACCGTTTACAAAGCATGGAGCCTGGCCAGAAAAAGAAGGGAAATAACGGACAACCATCTTTTCCATTCGGACCAAGGGAGCCAGTACGCCTGCCACAGAATGGTGTCCCTTTTTTACATGAGCCCTAAAATAACCCAGAGCATGAGCAGGAAGGGAAACTGCTGGGACAATGCCGTGGCGGAAAGCTTCTTTAAGACCATAAAATACGAATGCATCTATAGGCATAGCTTCAAATCGTACCTGCAGGCTTACCAAATTATTGAGAATTACATCCAATGGTACAACAACGTCAGGATACATTCAGCCTTGGACTTTAAAACACCAGCTGAAAAGGAGTTGGAACTAAAAATTAAAAAGATGTATAACGTAGCATAAAATAGTACCAAATTTATTAGGTAGTCCAGATTCGGCATTAGGGCATAGAGATTTAAAAATAATTTGCACTTTGAGTGAATTGAGCGGGAAAGTTGAATTAATTAAAACACAACTTAAAGATTGTATTAAAGAAAATGATGAAATAATTGTAGTTAGTTCACACGGAAAGAAAATTTCTAAATATTTTCAAAGTTGGCTAAGAAGTGAGCTTAAAACAGATAAGGTTCATTTTTGGGAAGAATCTGATTTAATCAAATTGGTTGATAAGCACCTGCCTGAATACTGGGGACATAATGATGTGTTTTTAAAAAGTTTTGAAGATGCTTTTATTGAGCGCTTAGAATCAAATGGAGAGCTTCAAAGGGTTTTAAAGCTTGATGAAAAATTTGAAGAGCTATTAAATTTCTTTATTGAACCTAAGATATACTATATAAAGGAAGATGAAAAAACTGGAAGACAAATACATTCACGTTTTAATAAGGATAAATATTTGGATGGAAAAAATTATTTTATCTCGGGAGATGCAGGGACAGGTAAAACTACATTGTTAAAAGAAATTGGCAAGATAGCTATTCAAAAAAACCAAAACTCTACCAACAAAATCTTACCGATAAAGATTAAAACCACATTAATCGCAAATTCTGATTATTCAATCGTTAAAGCAATCGAAAGTGAGGTAGTTAGCTTTGTTAGCGAAGAAGGTGTGGATAAAGTATATAAAGATTATAGAATTTTACTTTTAATTGATTCGATAGATGAATTAGAAAGATTAAAACAACGAGAAATATTTCATGAATTAAGGGAGTTATCTGAACAGCATAGTTTAAATTTTATTCTAGCAACTCGAAATTATGAAAGCTTAACAAAAGAGTGTGAAGTATGCGATCATATTAACACATTACTTTCCAATTTTGATTTAAATCAAGTTCAAAGATATTTAACCACATTTTTTAAGCGAGATTTAAAAAAATCTGAAGAACTATGGCAAAATCTACAAGAGAATAAAATCCTTGATAAAGTTCCACCTACACCATTAACCATTTCATTAGTATCTATTTTATTTGAAGAAAATGGATATGAAGTACCTGCCACCATTACGGATGTATATGATAATTTCAACACCTTTTTGTTAGGTAGGTTAAATGTCAACTCAAGCATAGATTTCCTTAAAATTGATGTTAAGGAAAAAATCCTCCAAATGTATGCTCTCAAAATAATTAAATCATCAAATAGATCTAGATTAAAAGAAGACGAATTTGTGAAATACATTAAAGACTATTTTAGGGAACAAAGTATAACTATTGAAGAAGGAACGATTCCTGAATTGATAAAAGGGTTAACTGACGGAACAGGCGTATTATATCTTGACGACTTAAAGTATGTTACTTATCAGCATGATCATTTCATGGAATATTATGCTTCTAGAGAGATCTTTAATGATGAAAACAGGAATACGCTAGAAGATGAAATTGTTGAAAATTTTTGTAAATATAATTGGCAAAATACAGCCATATTTTATGCAGGAAGAACCAAAAACATGAAAATGTTTTTGAAAAAGTTAGCTCAGCGTACTGAACGGTACAATTCTTTACCTAATATCCTTTTGTCTATTTCAGGTCTGGGTTATATATTACAATCCTTATGGATGACAAATTCTGCAAATCGTAAGGATGCTGTTATAACTGCATTAAACCTATTAATACTTGCTGACACAAAGGTTAAGGAATTAGCTGAAAAAGGTTATCCCTTTTTTAAAGGAATTGGCGAATTTGATATAGCAATCATGAACCTTTTTTGGTTTTACAATCATTATAATTCTTTAACACTTCGCGATCCCCTACAATTAGCGTTTGATGAATTACATGGATCATTAAAGCAATTTGATAGTACCCAATTTGAGAAAGATAAAACCACAAGATTGTATCAGCTTTTTTGCCTTGCGGCTACATTAAACACCGGTAGAGTAAAAGACAACTCAAAATTGGAAATTCTTTTTGATCAAGACAAGCTACTGACAAAGTCATTATTTGTTTTTTTATTTAATGAGGCGATTGACTTACTTGAACTAGGAGATAAATCGAAATTAATAAAAGATTATAAACTTGATACTAAAAAAAGAAAATATATCCACAGCATCAGATTCTATTTGGATCACCCCTCTAAAACCCTAAATAATACAACATATGAGCTATTAAACCCAATAAGAGAAGTTGAAATATATACAGAAGGTAAATCCGATGCCTCAATTATAAAACATGCCTTTAATACATTAACCATGAATGAAAAACCCTATTGGAGTATTACCGCTATTGAAGATGGGCAAGGAACGACAGGCGGCGGCGCTCATCAGTTGGCAAAATATTTAATAAGGTTGGGGAAAAACATTGAAACAGATTTTGACAAGAAAAAAACAATCATTGGTATATTCGATAATGACGCCAAAGGCTTTGCGGAATTTAATGGTCTCCCCGAGAATTTTAAAACAGTTAATGGCATTTTAAAGAAGCTGGAGGGAGCAAAGGTTTATGCAATGTTATTACCAATACCAGACGATCAAAAATATGAACCGTACCATCAAGATAAACAAGCCTTTAAATTCTTTGAGATTGAGCATTATTTCGATATAGATTTTCTTAAGGAGTATAATATGGTTAAAGAGACCTCGATACCATCTGTTTTTGAAATAACAGGCAACAAATCAAATTTTAAGAACATGGTAATAAAGTCAAATAAACCCGAGTTATTTATTAAATTAATTAGCTTATTTACTGAAGTTGATAAAGTATGTAAAAAAAATATCAACTATATAGATTCAAAATAGATTATGAGCATAACCACCGTAACCGAGGAAGTAGATGTAAACCACCTGTACGATTTGAAAGCACGATTGGACGAGTTTCAGATATATTGGGCACAGGAAATAGAAACTTTTGTGAAGGTATAATTTTATCTGGGAACCAAATTAAAAACCCCAAAGCAACAAAATATCTATACTAATTTACCGACTCAGCTGTAGATCGATTTAAAGACTTAGAGGATGAAAAACAAGACGAATTTAAAAAAGGCTTAAGAACTTGGACAAATCTGTATGCTTTTTGGCTCAAATCATGCCTTTCTTTGATACTTATTTTGAAAAGGTTTTTGCCTATATCAAGCTATTGTAAACTTGTTTGCCAAAACGTGAGCTTTAGGAATTATAGTATTTGGATGATGAAGTAGCATTAGAATATTACCGTTTGCAGAAAATAAAAGAAAGTGCCATTGCCTTGCAGAAAAGCCAGGAGGTAGAATTAAGTGGTGCCACCGAAGCTGGACTGAAAAAATAGGAAGAAGATGCTCGGCTATCGGAAATCATAAACGTCCTTAACGAAAGTTTCGGTACCGAGTTTGAAGAAGCCGATGAATTGTTTTTCGACCAGATAGAAGCAGAACTCATGGAAGATCAAATCCTGAAATCGTAAGCCAAGGTCAACAAAATGGACACCTTTAAGTTTATCTTTAACAATTCGTTTACGGATAAACTCATAGGCCTTATGGATCAAAATCAAGACACTTTTGAGAAATTTTTCGAAGATAAAAAATTTGGAGGTTTAGTAAAAGAATGGATGATGAAAAAAAATTATAAGCAGCTGAAAAGATAGTTGTTAAGTAAGAAAACACTCGAACTGGAAACCATTGACATATACTTTATCCAGAACATTAGATAGAACCAAAAGACCTACATTTCATATGAAAGGTGAAAAATTAAAATAAACTCTAATATAGATATAGTTGATTATGACTATAACATATGAATTTCTTATGTCAGCATTGCCGGCAGTTCTGTAGCGAGAATTGAATAATAGTATTTAAAAGTATAATATAGAAATGACCAAAGATCAACTTATATCAAAATTAGCCGATCTGGAATGGGAAGACTTTGAAGTAAAAGCCGCTAAAGGTGGATTGCCAAAAGACACATGGGAAACCGTTTCTGCTTTTTCCAATACCTCCGGGGGATGGCTGTTGTTTGGTATAAAACAAAACGGAAAACAATTTGAAGTAGAAGGTCTCAACAGCCCCGAAAAAGTTGAACAGGATTTTTTAAATAACATTCAATCGGGCAAGTTTAATGTATTTGTTCCCACCCAACAAGCTAAACATAACATAGATGGTAAAACAGTTTTGGCATTTTATGTGCCGGTATCAAAAGACAAGCCCGTTTATTACAATAGCCTGCAAAACACTTTTATCCGAAGGGGAAGCTCTGACCAACGGGCTACCAAAGAAGAAATTGATGCTATGTTCCGCGATCAAACCTTTGGAACCAAAACATCAGAATTAGCACCTAAAACCTCTAAAGCAGACTTGCACACTACATCATTAAAACAGTACCGTGATTATATGGCACGCTTTAACCCCGATGTAAGCTATAACCGTTATGACGAAGACGAATTTTTAACCAAACTACGTATTGTTGATGACGAGCAATTAACCTATGCCGGTTTGCTATTTTTAGGAAAACGTGAAAGTATTGAAAAGCATTTCCCTGATTTTAGAATCGACCTGCTAGAAATTCCGGGGGCTACCATCAGAGATGCCACTACCAATTACACTTTTCGGTTAGACGAATACGAAAACCTTTGGGACTATTATTTTGCTTGTTTCCAGCGTTTAAAACAAAAAGTGGACGTAGCGTTTCAAATAACCAATCAGGGTTTTGGCCAAGAGCTTTCTCCGGGTTTAAAAGCCATTCGGGAATCTTTGGTCAATATGCTAATGCACGCCGATTACTTTGCACCGGCGCACTCGCGTATCCGCATTTTCACTAACCATATCGAGTTTTACAATCCGGGTGGATTGCCTAAACCCTTGGAAGAGTTAAAAGCCAAAGACTTGTCATTGCCTCGTAACCCGCTTATTTCAAAATTGTTCCGTATGGTACGCTTGGCCGAAAATGCTGGCTATGGATTCGACAAAATCGAAACCAACTGGGAGCGATACAACAATACAGCACCCGAATATGATATTAGTTTTGATGGAACGATCTTAAAACTTTATACCCAAAAAGACAAAGCCGAAACTAAAACTTCGGGAAAACTTCGGAGAGACTTCGGAGAAACTTTTAAAGGGTAGCAGCTTTAACACAGTGAAGCTATTAATGCTTATGGAAGCTGATAGCACCACAACAGCAGAAAGAGCAAGTAATATACTTGGAGTTTCTTCAAGAACCATTGAAACGTATATTGCTAAATTGAAAGAATCACAATTAATAGAACGACAAGGGTCTGATAAAGAAGGGACTTGGTATATTATAAAATAATAATAATGCACAACAATAATGACCGGAGAATTAAAACCGGAAAGAGACGTATTTTGGAAGACCTTTTGCAAATTTAAAAGTATTTTTGAAGGAGCTTACAATTAATTCAGATGAGACTTTTGGATAATTTTTGTTAATAAGTAGCTTCAAAATTTATTAAGCGATAAATGAAAAAGATATTACCAACTTAAAAAAACAGAAGCATTTTTTTGTGTCTCATTTACTCCTCACATCCTGTAAACCCTTATAAAATAAGGAATGTTACATATTGAACAGATAAATGCAAAAGATATAACCGGCTTAAAAAAGCATTATTTTTTGGTTTCTCAATTACTCCTCATAATCTTTTAAGCCCTGTAAAATAAGGAAATCTACATATTGTGTAAATAAATAAAGCACATGAAGACGAAATTGAAGATTTAAGAAAAATAAGAGATACCTATTCTGAGAGCTATCTGGATATTTTAGAAACGAAGGTTTTAGGAAACCAAATCACTTTGGATAGGAAAGAAATATATAGACTTGCTTTTGGAGTACATTATGAAGAGGCAAAATTTGATAGGAGGCCATTAAGCAAAATGCAAAAAGATTTATTAATAGAATTGGGAATTTTAAAGTAACCCAATTACGATAAATCTAACCTTAATAGAAGCTAAAAAAATGGAGAATGAATATTTAAAACTTGGGTATTATTTTAAACCAATTTTTAAATATATTGAAAAAAGGGTAAGACTTTAAATAAGCCTAATCCCTGTTTTTTAAACTTTACACACTTTGCGGGATAGTGTCATTGATAAATATATGTATAACTTAAACTTGTTGTAATACAGGCATCTGTTGTTTCCAAAGCTTGAAGTAATATTTTCTTTTATCAAATAAATCCTCATGATTTCCCTGTTCAATAATGTTACCTTTATCTAAAACAACAATTTTATCTGCATTAATTACAGTACTTAATCGATGAGCAATTATGATAATCGTTTTCTCTTGATCTCGTAATCTTTGGATTGTTTTCTGAATATAGTCTTCCGAGGTACTATCTAATGAAGATGTAGCCTCATCTAGCACTAGTATTTCTGGTTGTTTATATAAAGCTCTTGCGATAGCAATTCGCTGTTTTTGACCTCCTGAAAGTGTTGCTCCATTTTCTCCAAGATACGTAGCGAAACCATTTGGCAAACTTTCTATGAAATCCATTATGCCAATTCCTTTACAAATCCCTATAATTCTTTCCATATCTGGAGCAAACTCTCCAACAGCAATATTATCAATAACATTTCCTGCAAAAAGATCTATTTTTTGGGGAACAACAGCAACCAAATCCCTTAAACTACTGTTCTCGATATACTTCAAGTTTATTTCTCCAATAGTTATACTCCCTTTTTGTATCGGATATATATTTTGTAATAAAGATATTAGTGTAGATTTTCCAGACCCGCTTTCTCCAACAATCGCAGTAATCTCTCCCTTTTTAAATTCAAGGTTCAAATTTTTAAACACCTCGATCCGTGTTCCATATCTAAAAGCTACGTCATTTAACCGAATATCGCCTATCTGATTTTGCTTTAATTTTATTTTATTTTCGGACTCCTCTCTTTCTATGTCCATAATTTCGAAAAGTCTATCTGCAGCAATCATCGCATTTTGAACCTGCTTATTTGCTCCAATCAAACTAGCTACTGGACCTGTAAAGTAACCTACAATAGCATAAAAAGATAATAATTCTCCTGGAGTTATTTCTTGGTTAATTACGAAATATGAGCCCGTCCATAATAAGATAATTGTAAAAAGTCTTGCGATAAACTCCGACCCAGTACCAGAAAACACACTATTCAAAGCGGACTTGTATCCAATATGCAATAGACTTATAAAACGTGTTTCTGTTTTTATGTTAGCAAATTCTTCAAGCCCAAATCTTTTTATAGTCCCTACAGAATTAAGAGACTCTACCAATTGGCTTTCCAAATCAGCGGAACGCTCCATTATTGTTCGTTCTGCCTTTTTATTTAATTTATTTGTTATTAAGTAAACAACAGCGTAAAAAGGAATAACCAATAACATAATTAAAGCTAACTTCCAATAATAGGTAAACATTAAGGCAAAAGAAAATACAAGGATTAATACATTTACAGTTAAATCCAATGAAACTCCATTAATAAAAGCCCTTATTTTTACGGCATCATTAATTCGTGAAATGATTTCTCCAACACGCATGGTATCGAAAAACTGTTGTGGTAATTTTAGGAGGTGCTTATAATAACCTAAAATAAGCCTAGCGTCAATTTGTTGCCCTGTTTTAATTAAAAAAATATTCTTGAATACCCCAATTGTAACTTGTAATAATAGCAAAACAATCATTGCCACGCTCAACAAATTTAACAAATTAGCATTTCCGTTGACTAATACAAAATCAGTAATCTTTTGTATATATATAGCAGTAGAAAAACCGAAAAGCGTATATATTAAAGCTCCAACAAAAGCCTGAAGTAACACAAACTTATGAGGTTTAAGTAAAAACCAAAAACGTTTATAAATTGACACCTTTTCATTCCCAATAGAAAAATCTTCATCAGGTAAAAGCAATACCAATATCCCTGTCCACTCTTTTTTGAATTCGTCATGTGTCTTTTTGTGAATCCGTCCATCCCCAGGATCCATTATTTTCACATAACTTTTGGTAACTTCATAAATTACTATGTAGTGATGGAGCTGCTCTTTTACTACAATATGTGCTATAGTAGGCTTAGGTATTTTAGAAAGACTGTTAAAGTCTCCTCGAACACCCTTAGCTTCAAAACCTAGTTTTTGGGCAGCTTCCAACAGGCCTAAAACATTGGTTCCTTTTTTATCGGTACCAGCGTATTGGCGTATACGAGAAATGGGTATTTGCAATTTATAATGGGCTGCTACAGAAGCTAAACATGCAGCGCCACAATCGGTAATGTCGTGTTGTTTGATGGTAATTTTTGCCATAAGTACTGTTCTTTATGGCCAGCAAGATAATATTGTAAACTGCAAAAATATTGCAGAGAAAAACTAATTATCCAAATTTATGATTGCGTTTTATGTAAAAAGGATAAAGTAAATCAATTCTACAATAATCAATTAAAAGTATTGGAGTTATGTTCTATTGTAAACATAACTCCAATACTTCAAATAAAATATTTCTTATGGATTCAAAATATGATAAATGTCCTTACCGAACTCGTAACCAATCATTACACATAATATAACTATGAATAGTATCCACAATAAAATCGTTATTTTCTTCTTTGACTCCATTTAATCATTCATTAAATGATATAAATCTTTTCCAACAGTATATCCGGCCATATAACTAGCAACTCCAACAGCAGTAGCTGCAATTATTAATTGTGCAATAAATCCTCCAGATAACTCTTCTGATTCATGTTTACTTAATTCTAAAGAATTAAATTTATTTAAATTATTCATAATAAAAAGTTTTGTTGTTAATAAATTTAGTTATAAGGCACAAATGCAGGCCAATACCATGGCTCACCATTTTTCATAGCTTCCATTTTATACCCTCCTATAACTCCAGCAATAATAAACCCTACAATTCCTCCTTCAGTTCGATTCATTTCCTGTACACTCAGCTTCTGAACACCCAAATTTTCTAAATTTTTCATTTTGTTAAAATTTAAAGTTAAAAATTTATTTTAATAAACTTCAAAACAACTTTTATCAAGCTGATCACTTCTTTTAAAAGATACTAAAACAACACTTTGACAAGCTCAGTGCCACGATTCAGTATAGTTATGCGCATATCCTTGCTTTGTTATCGTAAATATATTCTCGTTCACTGCACAAGCCTTACAGTATAGAGTCTTTTTGTGAGAAGAAGTTGTCTGCAATAATCTGGTCTACTTCACTATTGGTCATTATAAAAAACATATAATATAAAGGAATTTACTAGAACCATGTTCCCTTTGCTTTAAAAATTATTTTTAGAAGCCTCTAGTAAGCCTAATACATTAGCTCCTATTTATCAAGGCCAGCATATTCTCCATATTGCCTTAACAAACAATCGGTAATATCATGTTGTTTGATGGTAATTTTTACCATAAACTCCATTCCTTATGGCAAGCAAGATAATAGTGTAAAATGTTTCAAAGATGAAACACGTTAATTATTTTTTATACACTTTGCAATAGTGGCATTAAGTTATATAAAAAATGAAGTAAAATAGCGTATACAAAGCCTAACCTAATTCTTACACTTACTAAAAAATATGTTTTAACAAAAATAAGAATCAAAAATAAGAGATAGTATCCCTGATTTAACATTGTATATGGGTAGTAAATAAAAATATGACTAAGTATAAAGAATATACTACTTATAAGGATTCCTAATTTATCTCCTTTGTAAAGTCTAAAAAATCCATTATTTTTTGTAAAAAACAAAAGATATCCAATAACTAATAAAAGTCCATACAAAATAAGTATTAATGAAGACTCTAGAAATAAGAAAAGACAAATAGTAGCTACTATAGATAGTATTATATACTTCTTCTTATATCTTTGCAGATATAACCTAAATGAAATTTCTTCCAAAATAGGCAGAACGAATAGCATTTTTACTATAAAAAAAGAATCCTGATCTATCTTAAAAACACTGTGGTTATAGCTGATTAATTTGCTTACATAAAAAGAAATTTGATTAAGGGAAAACTCTGTTTGATATAATAAGAATATCAAACTAATTATAAGCATTATGGATATACTTTTAAAATAATACCAAAGGGTATGTTCCAATCCATAAATTGAAACAACCCTTTTGATTTTGTTAATATAAAATTGAATGTATAACATTAATTTTATGAAAAAACAGATTTAAACATATGAATTGTGCTGCCAATAACCCTCCCTATCCTGCAACCAAGATCAATTCCCGATTGTACATCAGGATCTGGACTAGTTGAGCAACCTCCATTATATTTCTTTAATTCTTCTAAACTAAGTTTTTTTATCATGTCTTACAAATTTTAAAAATTATTTAAATTGTTTCTGAAAGTCCTTCACTAATTCCGGTAAGAATTCCTAAAGTACGTAATACACTACTAGCAACCAACACTCCAGCGTAATACGAAAATCCCTTATGGCCGCCATTGATCTCTTGAAGCTCTTCGGCTTCTAAAACAACTAGATTCTTATTTTCCATTTTCATAAACTTTTTATGACATATTAAGTGTAAACCTATCCCAAAACCCTTTAACAAAATCTGCTGCTGAGTGAAGCGACTCCGCATATAGCCCGTAAGGACTTGCCTGCAACCCCCCATCAACCTGGATAGTTTCTTTAGCATCCAACTCCTGAATGCCAAAACTTTCTAAATTTTTCATCTTATTAAATTTTAAGTTAAACAATTATTTTTAATCGATTTCACAAAACACTAATTTATGCGCACATCTTTGTTTTGATATCGTAAATATATATCTGTTCACTGCATAAACCTTGCAGTATAGTATTTTTTTTCGAAAAATAACTACCTGCGAAAATTTGGGTTACTTCACTATTGCTCATTACAACAACAGAAATATTGACTTCCAATTTAAAGTCTTTATCATAATAATATGTTTTGCGGCTGCGGCTATATAAAATAGTGGCTTCCAAGCTTTTTAACTGCTCTATTAAATTATAAGCCATACGTTCGCTCATATGCAATTTATCTGCCAGTTCTTTTGGAGAACCGGTACATTCCTGTTCAATCAAATTGTGTAATCGTTGTAGGCGTTCTAAATTTTTAATCGTCTTCATAACTCATACATATTTAGGGTTAATATATTTTTACTTGTGATGGATTTAACCAATCATCTACTTTATCATATAATAGATCAAATAATGTCCTTTTTGTCAGTAAAAATTGAGCGTTCAATGTCATTCCTTTTTTTAGTTTTCCCTGAAAGCCATTTTTCAATTCCAAATAATCCTGATCTACTTCACATACTATTTTAAAAACAGGGTTGTCATTAATTACTTCAATATCATTGCCTATTTCTTTAATTTTTCCTTCAACTAAACCCCATTGGTTGTAATTAAAGGCATCTACTTGAAATGAAACTTTATCTTTATCATTTATGAAACCAATATCCGCAGGAGAGATAAAGCATTCGGCAATCATTTCTGTTGCTGGAGATATTTCCGCAATCTTAGCCCCTATACTGATATAGCTTCCCACCTCCAATTGAGTTGTATTTAATAAAGTACCGGAAAGAGGAGCGGTGACTATATATTGAGATTTGTTTTGAATAATCTGATTTTTATCACTTAATAGGCTTTCTAATTGATTTTCAGCTTCTGTTAAATTGGCTTGCCATGTGTTTTGTTGTTGCTTTTTATACTGATAGATGTTATTCTTAGCCAATTCATACTCAAACTCAATATTGTCGAATTCAGATTGGGCAATTACCCCCTTTTCAACTAGTATTTTATTCCTATTATAATCTTTCTGTTTAATAGACAGTCGTGTTTTGAGTTCCAATTGTTTTTGTTGAAATTCTATGAACTCCTTTTGATATTTTGCTGATTTAATATTATTTAGACTGATCCCATTTCCCGTAACTAATAAGTTCAAATCTTCTTCGAATTCTTTCAGCTGATTTATTTGATATTTTGATAACTCAAGCTTTTGATCTAGAATGGCATCATTGATTATAAGCAAAGTGTCTCCTTTGTTTACCGCTTTATTATTTTCAATATTATATAAAGTGACCTGACCGGTGTTTATTACATTTATAGGCACCCTATTTTTGTTTGGCTTTAGTATACCCCTTGCAGAAGTATATACATCTACATTTATAATCGGCAATAACGAAATGATTATTATAATACCAAGCAGTAAAATAGAATATATTATTTTACTGCTGGTACTATGTTTAAACCTAAAAACCTCCGTTGTATTGTCAAGTATTTCTTTAGGAAAAATCTGCATCCTTACTGGTTATTAATTTTATTAATAAGAAACAATATTAACTTGATAAGTATTTTTACTATTATCGTAAAAAGTATAAATTCCGGTATTGTTTGAAGGTGTGAATTTGAGAGAAAATATTTAGAATATCAATTTACTTCACTCGTCTTTTATAAAAGGCGTGCTTTATACAAATTAAACCACTGACTAATAATTTATTATAAATTTTGTTATTTCACATCAAGGGCAACATAAAATATTATATTTGGTGATACATAAATAAAAAATTTACTCAAATTGCCTTCAAATCACACCTATAATTGCTTCTCAAAGGTCATTATTAGAATGCCCGCTTTACCATTGAACTTCATTTTGAATCTTTTTTCGACTCAAAAAATATCTGATTCCGTATTATTAAACGCTATTGACAATAAAGAAATTAAAGATGCTCTTTTTTTAGCTTCTCCAAGTTTTTTCCAAGAAATTGAAGTATGTATAAAAAATGGTGGGTTTCAAAAAAAAAGAAAAGTAAAAACTTCATTAATTAGATATTTATCACGTATGTGTTTGCGCAGTACTCCCTTCGGACTATTTGCGGGATGTACAATCGGAGAATTTGACACATCAACTTCACTTTTATATACTAAAGAAAATTATAGAAAAACTAAGCTTGATTCATTACTAATCTTTAAATTAACCCAAAACCTATTAAAAGATTCCGAACTGAATGATAATATTATGTGGTTTCCTAATAGCTCAATGTATTCTGTTGGTGACCAATTACGCTATATACAATATGGATATTCCAATGGTAAAAGATTCTACGGAATAGAAGCCATTAAGAAAAACCCATACCTTAAACAAATATTAAAAAAATCTGCTCAAGGCATAAAATTGAATGATTTTGTCAACTTCTTAGTTAATAAAGGATTCTGTCAAATTGAATCCAAAGAGTTTTTTGATAAATTGATTTCTAATCAAATATTAGTTTCCGAGTATGAACCTGCCTTAATAGGTGAATCCTTAGAGGAAAAGCTATTTGAGATTACTAAGGGTCAAAATTTAAATTCAGGATTCAAAGAAATAGCCAAAATAAACAAAATACTTCTTCATCTTAATGAAACAAGTTCGAACTATATTGATAGCCATGAAATAATAAATAAAAGCTTAAAAAAATTAGGTCTTAAGACCCAAAAAAATTTATTCCAAGTAGATTTATTTATGAATATCCCTAATGCTACAATTAATCAAAAATGGAAATCCAAGTTCAAAAAATTAATCCCTTTCTTAAGTAAAATCTCAAAAACAAAATCGAGTGTACAATTAAAAGTATTTAAGGAAGCTTTTCTAAAAAGATATAATTCTCAAGAGGTTCCATTAGCTGAAGTTTTAGATGTAGAAATTGGGATCGGCTATCCTATTCAAGAAATCAATAAGGAAGAAGCTTATATAATGGATAATCTTAGTATATGCTCACAATTCAAAAAAACAGAACAAACGCTTTTATGGAACGAAGTAACTCAAATTCTAAACAGTAAACTTCAGGATCATAATGGCTTTATATTAGAATTAAAAGATGAAGATTTTACCACTATATACAGTCACAATTATAATCTTCCAAAGACTATGTATGCCCTTACTGAATTATTGAACATCAGTAATGAAGAAAAATTATTTGTTGGCGCCATTGGCGGCAGTAGTGCAGCCAATCTAATTTCCAGATTTCACCATGGAGATGATAGAATTAAAGATCATATCTTGAAAATTACCGATACTGAAGCTACCCTCAATTCTAACAAAATAATTGCAGAAATTACTCATCTCCCAGAGGAGAGAACTGGAAATATTTTACATAGGCCTAAAAAGATTAGAGCTTATGAATTTCCTTATTTAGCGCATTCTAACTTAGAGAAAGACTTTCAAATCCCTTTAAATGATTTAATGATTTCCATAAAAAATAATACCATATTACTTCGTTCTAAAAGGATCGGAAAAGAGGTAATTCCTATGCTAACAACCGCTCACAATTTTAAAACTAGTACACTTCCTATTTACAAGTTCTTATGCGAATTAAATCTTCAGGATACATCTAATAATATCTCCTTCGAATGGGGCTGTTTGAAGAGAATATACCGATTCTTGCCTAGAGTTATTTATAAAGATTTTATACTTTCAAAAGCGAGGTGGATTTTTGATTCTAAGGGTTTTACAGATTATTATTCGACTTTAAACGAAGATAAACTGCTTGAAGCTCTAGAGATATGGCGATTGAAATATAAAATTCCTAAATGGATTCAATTAGTTGAAGGAGACAATATTCTAGTTTTAAATTTAACCAATGTAGATTGCGTCCACACGTTATTAGAAATGGTTAGAGGAAAAGGAGATTTTGTTATAGAAGAGTCTTTAATAAAACATCATAAAATAATTAAAAATAGACAAGACGAAAATTATACAAATCAAATGATTTTCTCTTTTTATAAATCTCAAAAATGATGACATTGGTGAAAAGAAAATTTATTCCGGGAGAGGAATGGATCTACTATAAAGTATATCTTGGCACACTGACTTCAGACATAGTCTTAACTGATTTATTCCCAATTATAGACCAATTAATAAAAAAGAAAATTATCTTGAAATGGTTTTATTTAAGATATCACGATCCAATTGGTCACCATTTAAGGATTAGATTTAAATTGATAAGTATTGAATCATTTCCAAGTGTTCTCTCTAAAGTAAATACAATTTTAATTCCATTAATTAGAGAACGGTTTGTTCACAATATTTCTTTAGGAACATATAATCGTGAAATAGAAAGGTATGGTCAATACGCCATTGATGATACCGAAACTATTTTTTTTTACGACAGCCAAATGATTCTAAAAGCAATTGGGGAGATAAAAGATAAAACAATGTTTACTTTATTTATTGTAAAAAGTTTAAATGCTATTTTAGACACTTTTAGATTGAATATAGACTCCAAAATATCTCTTATCCAGGAAAGTTATTATGCCTTTAGAGAAGAATTTAAAGCTGACAAGTATACTATTAAACAATTTAGTAAGAAGTATCAAGAACTATCAGATTTCAGAAAATCAATCGAGGTTTATAACGAAAATTTGATTCTAGAGCGCCAGGACGGTATTTCTCCATATATCAATTCCCTTATTTTCTCAATCGAAAAAAGTTCAGTAGACCTAAATTCCTATATACAAAGTATTCTTCATATGAGTATTAATAGAGCCTTCAATAAAAATCAAAGGATAAATGAATTTATTTGTTACTATTTTCTTTACCAATATTTAAAAGAATTAAAATTTAGACAGTTATGATTAAGTATCTAAAATTATTTTTTACCATACAATTATTACTCTCTACCTCAAATGCCATTAGTCAAAAAGAAGATTCCCTAGAACTGTTAAATGAAAAAACTTTAACAAATTCCTTTTATGCGAATGAGAAAAATCCAGAAATCGCTTTTAAATATGCTTCAGCCTATTTGAGGAAAGCCAAAAAACAAAATGATCCGATAAAAATCCTTAATGGTTTTTATTTTCTAGCCGAAATTAGCAACTCAAAAAATAAAATAAAATATGGTGACAGTATAATTTTATATTCCCAAAAGAAAGATATTCACAATACATTTTATCCTTTTTTTGGCTATTTACTTAAGGCAGATGAATATTTCGAACAAAGAAATTTTAAAAAATCAATAAACAACTATTTATATGCTAAGAAGAATATTTATGGTAAGGAAAAGGAAGTTTCTTTGAATTACAGAATTGGGCTTCTTAAAAGTAGATTAGGACATTACGATGAAGCCTTATCGATATTTAAAGACGTGAATGAATTCTATTCAAATCAAAACTCTAACTCTAAAAATTCGGAACCTCATTTAATGGGTTTATTTGCCCTTTCAGACGGCTATTTAAGAGCTGGAAAGGTAGACTCCTCAAGCATTATTAATGTAAAAGGCTTTAATATATCTAAAAAAGTAATTAATAATAGTTTTTATAAGACGTACTTTATTTTTAATCAAGGTTTAGTTGCTTATAAACTAGAAGAATATAATGCTTCAATTGATAGTCTAAATAAAACTATCGATTTTTTAAAGAATCAAAATGATTACCCAAATCTTTCTGAAGCATATTTCTATCTAGCAAAGTCTAATTTGAAATTAGGAAACAATGATGAAGGTTTAAAATATCTAATAAAAATTGATTCAATTTTTATGGACTTGAATGACCTTCATCCTGACTTGAGAGAAACTTATGAAATATTAATAAAACATTATTCTAATGAGAAAGATAATGTATACCAATTAAAATATCTTAATCGTTTGTTGTCTGTTGATAGCATTATTTCAAATAATTACAAATACTTAAGTACTAAAATTTATAAGGAATATGACGTACCAAGAATTTTAAAAGAAAAAAATGATCTTATATTAAATTTAAAGACTTCGGGAAATTACTCGAACCTTATCATTTCGATATTGATAGTTATAGTCATAATTTTCATTGTTTACTTAAAGAAAAACCACCGCTATAAAAAAAACTATAAGTTACTATCAGAAAAAAGTAATATAAAAACCAAAATTATTGAAGAAGGTAATAATAGCAAAGACATTAATATTCCTGAGTCAGTTATTGAATCAATAGAAAATGGGCTTCAGCTATTTGAAGAAAATAATCAATTTCTTGATTCTGAAATAACCTTAAATAGGTTATCCAAACAAATCAATTCAAATTCTAGTTATGTTTCTAAAGTAATAAATCATTCTAAAGGTCAAAATTTCTCCAATTATGTGAACTCTTTAAGAATCAATTATTCAATTCAAAAATTAAAAGAAAATTCTAAATTCAGAAGGTACAAAATCAGGGTGATTGCTGAGGAGTGCGGTTTTAAAAGTGCAGAAACCTATTCCAAAAAGTTTTACGGTCTATATGGTATTTACCCATCATATTTTATAAAAAAACTTAAAGAAGAAAAACAGAAACAGTCGTAATTCATGAATTAAGACTTAAAAAAAAAGAAACTGATATCAAAAAAACAAAAATTCTCTATATTCGTTTATAATTTTTAAAAATCTAAATTTATGAAGAAGAAAAGTAATTTAACCTTAGAAAAATTTGAAGTTTCAAAATTAGATAATCCAAAGCATATAAATGGCGGGAACGCAAATGAAGGAGGAGAACAAGGAGAAACCATTATTAATAAAACTCTTGAAAGACCTACACAGGCTTAAAGTTTAGTATTAAATCAAATAATAAAAAGAGGGAACTGTCCCTCTTTCTTGTTTTTTAGTTAAAAATGATAAAAACTCTTCTACCTTTATTAGTGATCATTGCCTTATCCTCATGTAAAAATCAAATTAAATTAGATTCAATAGGCATACAGAATGCTACTATAAAAAAAAATCAACATCCATTAAAAGGTTGGTTAATTGCAGATATTGAAACGGATACTATTCCTGGAATTAGCTTAAATAGAGCAATTGAAAATAAATTATTAAAATCTAAGAATGAAGATTCCATCATTGTAGCAGTTATCGACACAGAAGTTGATATTAATCACGAAATCTTACGAAAAAATATTTGGACTAACAAAAAGGAAATCCCGGAGAATGGAAAAGATGATGATTTCAATGGTTATGTAGACGACCTTCATGGATGGAACTTTATAGGAAATAAATCAGGAGAAAATATAATTTATGCTAATAATGAATCTCTTCGGATCATTAGGACTTATGAAAATGATTCAAATTCTTTCGTGAATAAAAAACTTTATGAAAAAGCACTGGTAATTTATAATGAGTCAAGAAAAGCTGCTATTTCTGATATGAAATATGTTACGTTTTTAACTGACACTTATCCTAAATCAAAAAAAGCTCTGCTCAAATTCTTCCCGGAAGAAGATTATACAACCGAACAACTCGATAGCTTGTACAAAATATATGACAAGAAAGATAAAGAGTTAGCTAAATTAATTTACTACATGAGTGATTACATAAAATATGATCTCTCTAAAAAGTGGATTGATGACCTAAAGAGAAGTGTACAAGGAGACTTGAACAATTCCTTGAATCCAAAGTATAATGATCGAGATATTTTAGGGGATGATCCCCATGATCTCAATGATATCAATTATGGTAACCCCACAGTTAATGGCAATTTAAATAAACTTTATCACGGAACTGAAGTGGCAGCTTTAATTGCGGGTCATGGGAATGATAAAATGATAAGCGTTTGTGAATCATGCCTTATCATGCCTATTTGCATTTCATCTAATGGTAACGAAAATGATAAAGATATTGCCCTAGGAATAAAGTATGCTGTCGACAATGGCGCAAAAGTTATAAATATGAGTTTTGGCAAAGAGTTATCTTTACATAATGAGTGGGTACTTGACGCTATTAAATATGCTGGAGATCATAATGTATTAATTGTGTCATCCGCTGGGAATGGTTCTCTTAACTTAGATAATGTAAAAGATTATTATCCTAATGATTATTCGTATACAAAAAAGAGTGAGGTTTCAAATAATTTTATTTTAGTAGGTGCCTCTACCTCTAACTTGAATAAGAACTTAGTAGCAAGTTTTTCTAATTATGGAAAATGCAATGTGGATATTTTTGCTCCCGGAGCTAAAATAGAATCAGCTTTACCGTATAATAAATACAAAAAAGACAGTGGTACGTCTTTATCTTCCGCAATTGTTTCTGGTGTAGCTGCTTTGATATTATCAAAGCATCCTCATTTAGCTCCCTCTCAAATTAAAAAAATTATACTGAATTCTGGCGTGAATTACTCTATCGATGTGATAATTCCAGGAAAATCTGACGATAGTATAGTGCCTTTTAATAATCTTTCTAAATCTGGTAAAATAGTAAATGTATACAATGCTTTAATTTTAGCTGATAAATTGAAATAAAATCTAAACCCAAAATTTGTAAAATTATGCTTTAAAGACTACATAACTTAGAGAAGTTTACAGTCTATGTAAAGTTTTGAACTGTTTTAAAGCCCATGGGTGATGAAATTTTCTTTTTTAAAAATTAGCGAGAGGGAGACCTTCGTTATTTTCTATTTATAAAATCCATGGGCTAGTCTTGCATAATATTTGTGAAAGATATTTTAATTACAATAACAACTCACATGCTTCATCAAGAACCGAACTATCAAGCTCTTTAAGATAGGCTTGGGTAATAGACGCATTTTGATGTCCCATGGACTCACTTATAATATCGGTAGCAATACCCTTTTGTTTTAAACAATTAGCAAAACTGTGCCTGGCAACATAACTGCTTAAAGACTTGTCTATCTTACAAATCTTTGCGATTTCTTTCAGGTCTTTGTTGTATTTTTTTAGGGTTTTGGATTTTCGGTTTTCTATCTGGCTTGGAGACATTTTATCCCTTAAAAGAATAGGGAAAACATATTTAGTTGTACTTACTTTACTGTAATAATTCAATATAGTTTTTACTGGCGGCAATATTTTTATAATAAAATTTCCCTTTGTCTTAGCTCTGGTATAAAATATTCTATCCACCGAAATATCCTCCCATTTTAGCTTTAACATATCTGCAAAATTCATTCCCCTTGTATAAAAACTAAAAACAAAGTAGTTTTTACTATCAGTTAAATGCGGATACTTGGAGACATCCAGATTAATTATTCTTTGTACCTCGTTAATATCTAATGCTTTTTTTATCCCTTTCCCCTTCAATTTAGAGACTTTATAAGAATCAAAAGGATAAAATTCTTTTTTAATGATGTTCCTTTTAATGGCAAAGTTATATAAAGCTCTTATAGCACGCATACGAACACCTATTCCACCATCTGTTCCGCCCCTTGATCTTAAAAACACTTCATACTTGTTTAAGAATGTAGGGGTTATATCTTTAAAATTTAGAGATTTGGAGGGGTGGAATTTTTTAATCGAATTATAGGAGTCCCTATTAGCCCTAGCATTTCCGGTACGTCCGGCATGGATCATTTCATTAATAATTTCATCCCAAAAATTATACACATTCTGTAATACAGGGTTTGTCTCTATCCTAAAGCGACTTTCAAAATCTTCTAAAGAAAAATTGTCCTTTTCAATTTCAAGCTCAGAATATACTTTTAAGGCTCTAGCCTTAAATTTGAGTAAAAGACGATTACTTTGGATATAATTGGGATAGCTTTTATTAAATATACCTACCGATTCGTCCCAGTGCTTGGGAAGAGTATTATAAATGGTTTTAAAATATTTCGATTTTCTATATTTTGTTACTCGTAAGCAAACTGGATATGTTCCATCTGAGAGTTGTTTTTTCCGTAATATTACCTTAATACTTGCCATACAATTTTTAATGATGGGTACAACATAGGTACAACAAATTATCAGCTAAAGGTACTAATTTTGCAAACACATATAAACTATTTTTGTATAATATTTTGATTATTAATACACAAGAATCTTTATGAAAACATAAGAAAGGAAAGTTTTCTTTCTGTTAATCAGAGGGTCCTTGGTTCGAGCCCAAGAGGGGGAGCTTAATAACAGAAAGCCATTCAAGAAATTGAGTGGCTTTTTTGGTTTTAAGTCTTCTGTCCTGAGATCATACTCATCAATCCCAATGAAAATTTAGTACTCTCCACTTCTGCAGAGTAATTTTTTCTTCATCAACTTTTCTATCAAATTTAGACGGGTACCGTTGTTATTCAATTCAAACAAAGCAACCCGTTTGCGTACTCATTTACCGAATATGATTTTACAATGCTATACTATCCTATTTTTTTTAATCAAAATAAATTATTAGGTTTGTCTAAAAATTAATTTAAACTGTTTAAATAATTTAATTGGCTAAATGAAATTATCTGTTGTTTGCTTTCTAATTTTCAGTTTTATTGCTTCGGCACAAAACAATACCGCTGTAATTTCGGGTACCATTACTTCTGAAGGCAACCCTGTACCTTTTGCTAGTGTATACCTAAAAAATGGTTCGCAAGGAACAGATGCCAATGAATACGGAATATATCGGCTCGAAGTTCCGCCGGGATCCCATACCTTGGCAGTTCAGTTTCAAGGCTACCGCCCCCAAACAAAAGCCATTACTGTAGTTGCAGGCATAGATCAAACCATTAACTTCAACATCGTAGAAGATGCTTTAGGGTTGGATCAGGTAGTAGTAAGCGCCACCCGAAACAACATCAGTAAAAAAGAAGCACCGGTTATTGTAAATATTGTAGGCCCAAAGCTTTTTCAGGCCACACAATCCATTTCTTTAGCCGATGGATTAAACTATCAACCTGGGGTGCGTGTGGAAACCAATTGTCAAAATTGTGGTTTTACGCAGGTTCGCCTTAATGGATTACAGGGTCAATACACACAAATACTTGTAAACAGTCGTCCTGTTTTTAGTGCACTTAATGGGGTATATGGATTAGAACAAATACCTGTAAGTATAATAGACCGGGTAGAAGTGGTGAGAAGTGGAGGTTCTGCGCTTTTTGGCTCTAATGCCATTGCTGGAACGGTGAATGTAATTACCAAGGAGCCTGTTTATAACACCTGGGATGTAAACTCAAACTTCGCCCTTATCGATGGAAGTACGCCAGATAGAAGTGTAAACCTAAATGGATCCATAGTTAGCGAGGATCTCACAAGTGGTGTTACAGTTTTTGGGATGTATCGAAACAGGGATGCCTACGATGCCAATGGCGATGGCTTTAGTGAGATTACAAAACTCACCAATAATTCCCTTGGCGCCAAAGCATTTTTCAGGCCTAATGACAATAGCAGGATTGGATTGGATTTTACCGGAATTCGTGAATATAGACGTGGTGGCGATAGATTGGACCTGGCCCCTCAGTTTACCGATGTTACCGAAGAATTAGACCATAATACAGTTTTCACAGGGGCCGACTACGAATGGTTCAACGATGCTCGTACCAGCGATTTCACCGCTTATGTTTCTGCACAACATACCAATAGAGATAGTTATTATGGCGGTTTAGGCGGAGGAAGAACGGCAGCAGATTCTATAGCGGCCAACAATGCTTTTGGAAACACTGCAGACTTTGCCTTGGTAGGAGGTGGAAAATTCTCCCATCATTTTAAAAACGATGACGTTATCACCTCTGGAATAGAATACCAGCTTAACGATACCGAAGATACCATTGCAGGTTACAACCGCTTGGTAGATCAAAGGGTAAATAATTTCGGAATCTATAGTCAATACGAATGGAAGCCCACCGATAAATTTACAGCACTTTTAGGCGCTAGGCTCGATCATGTCGATGTAGATGGGTTCTATACCATCGAGAACGTGGAACGTAGCTCACAAGTAAGCCAAACAGTATTGAGTCCGCGTTTTACTATTTTATACGATATTACCGAAGCACTTCAATTTAGGGGTGGATATGCAAGAGGTTTTCGAGCTCCACAGGCGTTTAACGAAGACCTGCACATCTCTTCCGTGGGCGGGGAACAACGTTTCGTTATTCTTTCCGAAGATCTGGAAAGTGAATTCTCAAATGCCTACACAGCCTCTTTTAATTTCACCAAGGATTTCAACAAAACACAAACCAATTTCTTGCTGGAAGGATTTTATACCGACCTTCAAAATCCTTTTACCATCGTGAGCACAGGCGCTTCCTTGCCCAACGGCGCTTTTTTAGATGAAAGCCGAAATGGCACCGGTGCGTACGTTGCGGGAACGAATATGGAATTGAGTGTGTCCCCAAATTCTAATCTATTTTTTCAAGCGGGAATGACTTTCCAAAAATCAATTTATAAGGAAGCCCAAATTTTATTTGAAGCGGATGGGTCCAATCCTGAAGAGACCAGTGTTAGCGCCAAAGAATTTTTAAGGTCTCCTAACCTTTACGGATTCTTAAACAGCAATTGGCAGATAAATAATGCTTTAAAATTAGACCTTACCGGAAGCTATACCGGCTCAATGATTGTACCGCACGTAGTAAGCGAATCCGGATTTATCGAACTCGTGGACACCGATTCTTTTTTTGATATGACAGGAAAACTCACCTACCATGTTGATCTCAAGGAAACGTTTCACATGGAAGTAAGCGGCGGCGTTCAAAATATCTTTAACAGCTATCAGGACGATTTTGATGAAGGTGCCCTCAGGGATTCCAACTATATTTATGGACCTAATCGCCCGAGAACATTTTTCATCGGACTCAAATTTGGGGATTTTTAAATATTTCTATTATGAAAAAATCAACTTTTTTAAGCCTCATCTTCATTGTTATCACAACGGTTTCGTTGGCACAACAAAAGGAAGAAATCCACTGGAAAACATTTCCAGCACTTGAAGAGGCACTAAAAGAGGAGCAGAAACCAGTATTCATTTTCTTTTATGCCGATTGGTGTGCGTATTGTAAAAAGATAAAAAGGCAGGTCTTTACCAATCCTCAAGTAATTGAGAAACTCAATACCGATTATTACGCCGTAATGATGGATGCAGAGAGTAAAGAAAGGATTGCTTTTGACGGTAAAACATTTTCAAATGAACAGGCAAAAACCCAACGAAATGGTATTCATGAAATTCCGCTTTTGTTAGCATCGCGGAATGATATTCCATTTTCACTTCCTGCGACAGTTATTTTAACCAAAGATTTTAAGGTAAAAAAAAGGGTGTTTGAGTACTATACTTCCGAAGAAATTCTTGAAATGCTTTAGCCTTATTCCGGTTCTTTCTAACAGGAATTGAGTTAAAAAGCAAAAGCCACTTCTCTCGAAATGGCCCTGCAACTAACTAAATTTAATCTAACCGAATGCATTATTTAATAATAATGGTCTTGTTGACGGTTTTTTGTCCGTCATATTGTAATTTCAATACGTAGGTACCTGGCGACACTTCCTTATTGATGTTTAAATTTATTTTTTCTTGGTCAATAATATCGATTTCAATGGGTACTTCATCGCCAATAAAGGTATAAAGCGATATTTGGTTTGGTTTTTCTTCTAAGTTGTTAATATGCATAACCTTTCCGCCAGAAGGATTAGGGTATACCAATACATTCTTATTGGATTTTTCAATGGTTTGTGAGCTTTGACCAGTTTGTGAACAGTCGCAATCTACCTCATTTTTGTAGTTGCCGCCATCGGGAGCCAATCCAAATTTAATTTCATCATAATAAACCTCATGCATGGGGTCGGTGTTTTTTAGAACATCGCTGTAGGTTCCAAATTTTACATAGCAACTTTGTTTTTCAGGAAAATCTACGTTTGTTTTTTTAACATAATCGTCCCCAATCCAAACTTCAATTACACCATCGTTGTTGGTTCCATACTTTAAATGCACTACAATATCTGTCCACTGGTTTAAGACAACATCCGACACATCGCCATAACCGGCTACATCGTATTTATAAACCCCATCCACTTTATGGGTAATAATAGAGCCGTACTGATTTCCGCCCCCTCCCGCGTCTATGTTTTTAAACTGAAAAATATGAACATTCTCACTCGACCATTTGTCCTGCAAATAATTGTCTTTTATGTAAACGCTAAAGCCAATCCACACATCATCGCCGTAGCTCGCAAATGCATCTTCATAATTTCCTATTTCGTTTCTTGCGCTGCAGTAGCTTCCGCCGGTAAGTACTTTTTCTTCATAAGACCGTGTAAATCGTAAGGATTTGGATCCGCATCTGGATAAATTATCAGAAACCTTCAAAGGAGACGAACTGCATGGTGTTCCACAGCTCGGACCAACATCACAATTTTGCTCGTAATAGTAATCGATGGTTTCGGTTCCATCAGCATAATTTTCAAAATTGTCCTCACGTATTTGGGTGTAAGAAGATAAAGTTCCGGCAGTTTTCACCGTAATTGCACTGCTGTTTCCAGAAAAGTTTCCTGCTGCATCAGCGGCTTTAACATAAAAAATATAGGTTGTCCTTGGTGTTAGGCCAGTAACGGTTGCAGAAGTAGATGGAGGATTGCCAAATACAGATTGATCCCAACCTGAATTTTTAAGAACTTCATATTTTGTGACCCCAATATTATCTGTGGATGCACTCCAACTTAAATCTACAGAGGTTTCAGTAATATTGGAAGCTACCAAATTTCCGGGTGTGGATGGTGCTGAACTATCTGAATTACTGATTGTTAGCTTAGGAGGATTCGAACTTTCTTTTGAATGAATATCCACTCGTTGATCCCAAACGCCATTACTTCCCCAGTACATATCCACGTAAACGTAGAAGGAAACTACGCCGTCTCCATTAATTTGGTTGTTTACAAAATTGGTGACATCAAAAGAGGTGTAACCTCCATTAGCTTCCGTTCCCGAATCTAAATTATTGCCAGAGGATGAAGGTCTATTGTTCCAAGTCAAACTGGATTCGCTCCAAGAATCACTTTGTACATCTTGCACGGCAAAAACAACGTTGGTAACACTGTTATTCCATTCGGTGTTATATAGATCAAGGGTAACACTATTGGCTGTTGAGCTTATTCCGCTAACATCGAATTTAACGAAATATTCGCGTGTCTCGGAAGCTTTAGGTTGAATGGTGTAGTTCGACTGACTTCCGTAGTTATTGGTTGGGTGTTTGCTATTTACAAATCCGTCAGAAATCGGATTCAGAACGGTGGTTTGTGCAACAAGCGAAATGCTTGTCATGAGTAAAAAAGAAATAAGTAAAGTTTTCATCTTTTTAAAGTTTTGGTTGGTTAATTGGGGCTGGGGGAACCTTTTTGTCTAACCAATGCCTCCAAGAAATAGTAATCGCCGTAATTTATAGGTTCATCTATTTCATCGTTTTTAGGCCAATTTCCTGTGCTGTGTTTTAGAACAAAAGGCGCTTCCACTTCTGGATTTAATAGGTATTCCTCGCTCTTTAAATTTTCTAAAACCTTAGTGGCATAGTTTAAATAAATGTCGCTTTCAGTGTAAGAATGTAATTCTAAACAAGCGGAGGCCACAATCGTAGCAGCCGATACATCCCGAGGGGCATTCGGGATGTCCGGGTCGTTAAAATCCCAATAGGGAATCCTATCTTTTGGAAGGTTATCATGGTTTAAGTAGTAATCCAATACAGCTTTAGCAATATCTAAGTGTTTAGGATCTTTTGTATAACGGTACGTCATGGTGTACCCATAAATTGCCCAAGCTTGTCCACGCGCCCAAGCCGACTCGTCGTTAAATCCTTGGTGTGTTACCTTGTCTTTTACAGAGCCGTTTATGGTGTCATAAACCACCACGTGATAAGTGCTGTTGTCGCTTCTAAAATGGTTTTCTAGAGTAGTGTTGGCATGCTTTTCAGCAATTTTATAGTAGCTACTGTCCCCAGAAATTTTAGTAGCTTCGAACAAAAGTTCGAGGTTCATCATGTTGTCAATAATCACAGGGAACTCCCATTCTTTGGCGTTAAAATCCCATGAACGGATGCAACCCACATTTTCATTAAAACGAGTACTTAGCGTTTTAGCGGTTTGGACAACTACATCTTCGTAAGCCTCATTCTCTTCCGTTTGTAGTCCGCTTCCGAAACTGCAAAAAACTTTGAAACCTGTATCATGGATATGAGTGTCATATTTCTCCTTCTCCATGAAATCCGTCCAAACAGCGGCTTGTTTTTTATAAGCCGGATTGTTGGTTAGTTGATATATTTTCCAAAGACTACCAGGAAAAAATCCCGCAGTCCAATCCCTTGAATTTACCTTACGGACACCTTTTTCTTCGGAATAACTTCTTGGAAAAGCCAATGAATCGGGAGCATAGTCCAATAACTTTTGATATCGTACTTTCAGTAAGGAATCAGAAGAAAGGGAGGTAACTTCATCTGAAGCTACCTCTTTAATTTCCCATTTTTGTTTACAACTTAAGGCTGAAACGAGTACAGCGCCTGCTAAAAAATAGTTTACTAATTTGATCATACTAGTAGTTTAATAACCAGGGTTATTTGGTAATAAGTTAGGATTTCTTGCAAGTTCATCTCCTGGAAGTGGGAATAGATAATCTCTTCCTTCATCAAAATTGGAATGTGGTTCCAATCCGTTAGCATCAAAAACTGAAGGACCTATTTGCAATCGCTTAATATCGTACCATCTTTTAAACTCGAAAGCCAATTCTAGCCTACGCTCTTCAATGATGGCATCGTGTAGAGCTTGTTGCGACAAGCCGCTTGGTAAATTTTCAGGAAAATTAGACATTACCCCACCTTTGTTTCTTGCCCTTGCTCGAACTTGGTTTACCAAATCTACGGCACGACTGCTTCCTGGCTGTAATTGGTTTAAAGCTTCCGCAGCAATTAATAAAACTTCAGCATAACGCATAGTTATATAATGATGACTAGATTGACGCCCATTGGAAGCTGTTAGCCCTGGAAACCTGGAGTATTTTGCAATATGTGGTCTGTTAACACCACGATCGGAAAACTCGGCAAAGCGGGTGTAAGGTTCAACGTTGCCATTGAAAACCCCTATTGTATCAAAACTTACAGATCTTCTATAATCCTTTTCATCCCAAGTTTCAAAAACTTTTAGACTCGGTACGGCGACAGTCCATCCACCATTAGGAACTCCTTTTTCATCCTCCCGAATGGCGGTTAATGGTATAATTAAATCATCTCCTAAATCCCCTTGGCTATTTTGACCGATATAATTAATAGTAAATAAAGGTTCTTTTAAAGCTCCCGCCTTTTCAGCATCAAAAAGATCTTGAAAGTCAGCTTCCAGGCCTAGGTTATGTTTTCCTGCGTTAGTGATAATAGCATTGGCCTCATCATACGCTTTTTGATGTTCTCCCAAAGTTAGATACACAGAGGCCAAGTATGCCATTGCTGTGGCGTTGGAAGGCAACGAGCGCGTTGGTTGGGTATCTGGCAGCCACTGTTTTGCAAACTCTAAATCAGCTATGATGTTTTGATACACCTCTGCTTCCGGAGTTTTGGAAATGGTTTCTATAGTCTTTACGTCTGTAACAGCTTCGTCTATGTAAGGAATGTCCCCAAATATGCGCACCAAATGGTAATAAGCAAAAGCTCTGGAAAAATTCGCTTGTGCAGCGATTGCATTTATAACAGCTTGCTCGCCATCTATCTGTTTTGCGCCGTCCAGCGCTTGGTTGGCAGCACCAATAATGGCATACGATTGTGGCCAAAAGGCTGTAACCATTCCGTTATCGTCTCTCGCTGTAAAATTATTAATATCCTGTCTTCTAGCAGGAGTTCCTAAGTCTCCTATTTCCACCATATCGCCGCGAAGCATGATGGAAAGGCTTAATTTTCTTCCCCAATATTTTTCGGAAGCCATGTACCCAAAGCTGCCGTTAACAGCAGTTTGCAAATCCTGTGGGGTTTTTATAAAAGAATTGGGAGACAGTAGCCCTACTGGCTCTTCCTCAAGGTCGGAACAACCTATGAGAAGCAATCCTATGATGAATGTTGAAATTATATTTTTCATTGTGTATGTTTTAATGTTATCCTCTGTATCTAGATTATAGCTTATAAACGTTTAGTGATTAATCCGTTTTAAAACTTCAAGTTCATTCCTAAAGTAAACGACCTTACATTCGGGTAGTTTCCGTAGGCCAATCCTAAATTTGTATTAGCTCCTTGACCTCCGTTGCTTCGATAGCTAGTTTCTGGGTCCAGACCTGGATAATCGGTAAAGGTTAACAAGTTTTGACCACTGATGTAAAATCTTAGGTTTTGAACCCCTAAACGTTCAACAACTTGAGAAGGAAGGCTGTAGCCTAAGGATACGTTTTTAAGTCGCACATAGCTTCCGTCGTAGATGTATCTGGATGTAATCCTTTTTTCCCTAACAGCCGCAGAAGGAACATTGGTGTTGGTGTTTGTCGGAGTCCAAGCATTCAGAACCTCCGTAGTAGCATTAGAATCCCCAGAACCAAGTTCTAACAGCGTATAGTCCAAAATATCGCCTCCGATGGCTGTTTGAAAGAAAATATTTAAATCCAAACCTTTGTAAGTAAATGTATTATTTAAACCTCCTGTAAAGTCAGGATTTGGATCGCCAATGATAGTTTTATCATCAGAATTTACCATACCATCTGGAGTGTCTATAATTTCCCCATCGGCATTTCTACCAGCAATATCCCTTAGAAGTTCACCTCCAGGTTGGTTTTCAAACCCTTGTGGAATGTTATTACCAGCTTGAATTACACCATCGTAAATGTAACCGAAGAATGCCCCAACAGGTTCTCCTTCTCTAAGAATTTGCGACTCCCCTTGTAAAAAGTGTCCTGGAGCAGAAGAATAAATGATATCTTCCCCATCTGGAAGTTTGGTAATTTCATTGGTGTTTTTGGAGATGTTAAAATCTGTCGTCCACGTAAAGTTTTCGTTCAAGATGTTTTTACTGCTGATGAAGATTTCAAACCCTTTATTTACTAAAGAACCGATGTTTTGTGTTTGTGTAGGGTTTTCCAATCCGCTGTATTCAGGAAGCGGTCTAGAGAACAATAAATCTTTGGTTTCAATATTGTAGTAATCAAAAGAAGTGTTTAATCGGTTTCCGAAAAAGCCTAAGTCTACCCCAACATTTAATTGGTAAGAAGTTTCCCATTTCAGATTATCATTTGCGAAATCTGTAACGGCTACGGAGTTCACGATATTCTCGCCAATTACGGTATAGATTTCAGAAAATCTGGCCAAAGTTCCGTATGCAGGAATCGCTTGATTACCGGTTAATCCGTAACTACCTCTCCACTTCCAATTGGAAATCGTGTTGCTGTTCTCCAAAAAGCTTTCATTGCTCATGTTCCAAGCAAGTGCTCCAGATGGAAAGAATGCGTATTTGTTGTTTTTACTGAAGTTAGACGAACCATCGCGTCTTGCTGTAAAGGTAATCAAATAGCGATCGTCGAAACCATAATTCAATCTCCCAAACATAGAAACCAACTCGATTTCGCTTAATCCCGAATTAGGTCTTAGGTACACAGCACCTCCAGAAAGATTTCTATAGGAAACGTTATCGGTTACGAAACCTTGTGATGCAGCATAGGAAAATTCATTTTTATTCTTTTGGTAAGAATAACCACCTAAAATCGTTAAAGCATGATTTCCGAAAGTGCGGTCGTATGTTAAATAATTTTCAGAAATAATATCTGTTGACTTGCTAGTTGTAATATTGGCTTCTCCGCCTACACCGGCACCGGCCAATAGGGTTGAAGGCACAAACCTTCCCTCCATAGTATTTCCTGTATTAAAACCGAAAGTAGTTTTAAAGGAAAGTCCTTTAAAGATTTCCAATTCAGCAAAAAGGTTAGCTCTAAATAAATCGGAAGTTCTTTCGTTTACATTCAAAGTTGCAACAGCAAACGGGTTGTCGATGTCATCACCTAGAGAATTGATAGTTAAGTCACCATTCGCATCATAGATGCCCAAATCTGGTGCGAATCTATAAATGGAAGAAATAACATCTGCCTGTCCTGTTCCTCCGCTTCCTGTTTGTGTGGGAACCCCATCTTTTGAAATTCTATTACCGAAAAGATTCATCCCAACTTTTAATTTATCGGTTGCCTGAACATTTACGTTACTCAAGAAAGAAAAACGATTTAAATCAGAACCCAGCACAACCCCTTCTTGGTCGAAAAAAGTTCCAGAAACGTAATAATTTACATCTTCAGTGGCACCAGAAACAGATACCTGGTGGTTGGCAATTGCACCAGCTCTGTAAATTTCATCTTGCCAGTCGGTATTGGCGGGACCTTGCACATAGCTAGAACTGTAAGAGCTTCTATATTGAGCGAATTGTTCGGCGTTTAGCATATCTAGCTCGTTGGTCACTTCTTGAAGCGAGTAAGAAGAGTTTAGTTCGATGGATACTTTTCCTACCTTTCCTTTCTTGGTAGTTACCATAATTACACCGTTTGCACCACGAGAACCGTAGATAGCGGTAGCAGATGCGTCTTTTAATACTTCCATGGAAGCAATATCTTCCGCAGGAGGCATTTGGGCTCCAACAAAACCATCTACAACTATTAATGGATCGCTCCCAGCGTTGATGGACGTACCACCACGAATTCTTATTTTTAGGGGCGCACCAGGCTCTCCACCATTATTTGTTTGAATATTCACCCCGGCAACACGCCCTTGTAACGCTTGTTCCGCATTTTGAACAGGGTATGCTACAAGGTCTTCCGACTTAACTGAAGATACAGCGCCAGTGATATCACTTTTCTTCTGTGTTCCATAGCCTACAACAACCACTTCATCCAATTGGGATACGTCTTCTTGAAGTGTTACATTAATGGTTGTTTGGTTGTTTACGGAGATTTCTTTTGTGGTAAAACCGATATAACTGAATACCAAGGTCGGATTGTCGCTATTTACATTTATTTGATAGTTCCCGTCAAAATCGGTAACAACACCAGTAGAGGTCCCTTTCAAGGTCACCGCAACTCCTGGTAATGGAGTTCCGTCTACTGTGGCAACAACACCAGATACCGTCTCTTGGAACGACAACATGTCGAGATTAGATGCTTTTACGAATAATGACAGCATACAAAAACACAGTAATAAGTAGGTTTCGTCCGGCGTCAAAATTTTAAGTAGCCATTGTTTTTTCATATTGATTAATTGTGAAATGTTAGTTAATTCTTCACAATAATACAAAACCATAATTTAAAATACAATCGATTGTAATAAATAATTGATAAAAAAATGTGCGCTAGAACATGCAATCGTCAAAATAAGAAGTGTTTTGTAAGCAAATTAGCATTCAAGGCCTTGAGAAATCACATCACCTCGAAGTGGACTGTCTTTTTATCAAGGTTGGACTCAGCGTAACTGTTTTTGCGGTGACATTAGATTTACCTTCCTTTAAGCTATCAATCAATAAATTACATGCAATTTTACCGATATCATAACCGGACTGATCCACCGTGGAGAGCGCTGGCTCTATTACCGCAGACATGGGCTCATTACTAAAACCTACAACAGCCACATCCTTTGGAACACTCTTCCCAGCCTCTTTTATTTTTTTCATAGCCCCAATAGCAGCCAAGTCATTTGCCGAGACAATCCCATCAACCTTCTTTTTGTAGTTCAAAATCTTTCCTGCCAACTCATAACCGTCCTCTTGGTTTAGCGTAGAAGTAAACACCAAATCTCTATCGAAAGGAATATCATTGAGTTTCAATGCAGCTTTATAACCTTTTAATCGGTTTTTATAGATATTCAGATTCTTTGGGCCAGAAAGGTGAGCAATATTTCTACAACCTATATTTATGAGATGTTCTGTAGCCTCTAAAGATGCTTTATAATCATCGATTAAAACTTTGCTAGAGTCAATATCAGACAAGCTTCTATCAAAGAAAACCAATGGAATATTACTTTCATCGAATTTTTTTAGGTGTTCCGAATCGACTGTTTCCATAGACACAGAGATCAAAACGCCATCCACTCTATTGGATATTAAATTTCCCACAATTCTTTTTTCCCGCTCCAACTTCTCCATGGATTGTGCTATTACCACGTTGTAACCATGAGCGTAAGCTGCTTCCTCAATCCCAGCAATGGTGGAAGAAAAAAAGTGTCGGCTAATCCTAGGGACAATAACGCCTATAGTATTGGATTTGCTTTTTCTAAGGTTCGAAGCCAATAAATTGCGTTGATATCCAATCTCTTTTGCCTTTTTAAGAACTTTATCCTTTGTTTTCTGAGTGACTAAATTACTATCATTTAAAGCTCTCGAGACGGTAGAACTATCTATTTTCAAGAGCTTGGCAATCTCATGAATCGTAGGCTTATTTTTTTTCATTAACGGGAACTAATTTACAAATGGTAGTAATTTACCTAATTGGCACTAAAGATAAATATTTCTTTTAAGTTTATTGTATTTGTATAATTACAACAAAAAAAAGCTCTCAATTATCAATTTCTTAAATTATTCACACTTAATAAATGTTATAAATTATACAATCGATTGTAAAAATATATAATTTTGTTTACATTGCACTATAGATAATTGAATTTTGAATAAAACCATATTATGATATATAACAGCAGATATGCTTCCAGTCCGAATGAAGTAAAACAAATGGACACTTCGGCGCTTCGCGAGACTTTTCTAATTGACGATTTAATGACTACGGATGAAATCAACCTTACGTACTCCCATTACGATAGGTACATCGCCGGTTCTGCCGTACCCAAAAAACCTTTAAAACTAGAACCTATAGATCCGCTTAAAGCCGATTTCTTTCTAGAGAGAAGGGAGCTTGGTATTATAAATGTTGGTGCCAAAGGTGAAGTGACTGTAGATGGAGAAGTTTACATCTTAGAACATAAAGAAGCACTTTACGTTGGGAGAGGCAAAAAGGAAATTATTTTTAAAAGTACTGACCCCAAAAATCTGGCAAAATTTTATTTAAACTCTGCTCCTGCCCACAAGGAATATCCAACTAAAAAAGTTGGTATGAAAGAAGCAAACAAATTGGAGCTAGGATCATTAGAAACGGCAAACGACCGTACCGTAAACCAACTTATTATTGGGGGCATTGTAGAAACTTGCCAATTGCAAATGGGACTTACCGAGCTGAAAAAAGGAAGTGTTTGGAACACCATGCCAGCCCATGTACACGACCGAAGAATGGAAGTGTATTTTTATCTGGATGTGCCAGAAGACCAAGCTGTTTGTCATTTTATGGGGCAACCGCAAGAAACAAGGCATGTTTGGATGCATAATCACCAAGCCATTATTTCGCCACCTTGGTCTATCCACGCAGGGTCGGGAACTTCCAACTATAGTTTTATATGGGGAATGGCCGGCGAAAACTTGGATTATGCCGATATGGATAAAGCAGCAATTAAAGAATTGAGATAAAACAATCGAAATACATGAGTTTATCACTATTTAATTTAGAAGGAAAAATTGCATTGGTTACGGGGGCAACCCATGGACTGGGAATGGCTATGGCCATGCAATTGGGAAAAGCAGGCGCTACCATTGTCATAAATGGGAATTCATCCCAACAAAAAATAGACGATGCTATAACCGAATATAAAAAGGAAAATGTAACCGTTCACGGTTATAAGTTCGACGTTACTAATGAAGCAGAAGTCGCCAAGGCCATTACAGCTATTGAAAAAGAAGTGGGCAATATCGATATTTTGGTTAACAATGCCGGGATTATTAAACGTATTCCGCTTGAAACCATGGAAGTAGACGATTTTAAAGAGGTGATAGATGTTGATTTGGTAGCTCCTTTTATAGTGTCGAAACACGTTGTAAAAGGAATGATAGCCAGAAAAAGCGGTAAAATAATCAATATCTGTTCCATGATGACGGAGCTAGGCAGAAATACCGTGGGGGCTTATGCAGCTGCTAAGGGCGGACTAAAAATGCTTACCAAAAACATGGCTACAGAATGGGCGAAACACAATATTCAGGTTAATGGCATTGGTCCGGGGTATTTTGCAACTTCCCAAACGGCACCAATCCGTGTGGATGGACACCCATTTAACGATTTCATAGTGAACAGAACTCCAGCCGCCAAGTGGGGTGATCCCGAAGATCTCGGTGGTGCCGCTATCTTTTTGGCTTCCGCAGCTAGTAATTTTGTAAACGGACATATTTTATATGTGGATGGCGGTATTTTAGCCACCATAGGTAAACCCTCAAACGAAGATTAATAACATTTAGAAAGAGCATGGTTAAAAGGGAAGAAACATCACTTTTCCCCTTTTAACCACCATATTTCTTAACCAATCAAAATTTATACTGATGAAAATCTTTTTCTCTTCCATTTTGTGCTTTGCTTTAGCGTTTACTTCTTGCAATAAAAAAAGTGAAAGCATTATTGTAAAAGTTGAAAACCCGCTGCCAGTAGATCGTTCCAACGAAACGGTTGAAATTAAACTTGCCGATCTTCAGCTTACCGAGGTACAAAAAGCATATACCAACTGGGGCGTTAACGACGTTGTAACAGAAAAAGAACTCGTCTCTCAATTAATAGATCAAGACGGCGATGGCAATTGGGACTTGCTCATTTTTCAGCCAGAGGTAAAAGCTTCTTCAAAAATGGATTTTGAGATCTTTCCGAAGAAAGAAGCTTATCAAACAGATAGCGTTCCTACGTGCTACTCCCGCTTTGTGCCCGAACGTACCGATGATTACGCATGGGAAAACGACCGGGTCGCCTTTAGAACCTATGGCCCAAAAGCTCAGAAAATGATTGAAGATAGCGTGCCAGGTGGAACTTTATCAAGCGGAATGGATGCTTGGTTGAAAAGAGTCGAGTATCCCATTATCAATAAATGGTACGAAAAATATGTTTCTGGAACGGGGACGTATCACGAAGATACGGGAGAAGGCCTCGATAATTTTCATGTTGGAAAAAGTAGAGGTATTGGCGGTATTGCCAAAAAAGCAGACACGACCTATTACTACTCCAAAAACTTTACCTCTTGGAAAACAATTACTACCGGACCATTACGTACAAGTTTTGTTTTGCAATATGCTGATTGGGACGCTTCTGGAAAATCTATTTCCGAAGAAAAACATATTTCCCTAGACCGCGGTCAGAATCTATCAAAATTTGAGCTTAAAATTAACGGTGTTTCTTCCATCTCTACGGGAATTACACTGCACGAAAAAAAAGGGGTTACGACTACCAATAAAGAAAACGGATGGATGAGCTACTGGGAGCCTCATGACGGTTCTGAATTGGGACTAGGCATTGTTACCAAACCAAAAAACATCATAGCTTTCGATAAGTACGATACCACGCTAAAAGACGAAAGCAACCTTTATGCAGAATTAGAATTGGAAAATGGAGAGGTTATCTATTATGCCGGTTTTGGATGGAAAAAAAGTAAGCAATTTCAAAATCAAAAAGAATGGGAAACTTATCTAGCCGATTTTGCCCAAAAAGTAAACAACCCTCTAAAAGTTACTTTGCCGTAACTTTTAAAGGTTGAGCGAAAATCCCGCTCAAAATTTCATAAGATTTTAAACGTGCCCCATGATCGTAAATATGAGACACCGCGATGATTTCTTTTACCTCTGTAGCTTTAATAAACTTAGAAAGCTCTTTTTCTATAGTTTCCTTTGAGCCTATAAAAGTAAAGTACATCATATTTTTAATCATAGCCTCTTGGTCGGGGGTCCAAACCTCATCCATGGTATCTATAGGCGGCGGTAATGGGCGGCGTGTATTGGTTATAATTCCCATTGCAAATTGATAAAGGCTGGTAGCTAGACGATGTGCTTCTTCATCTGTATCGGCCGCAATTATATTTACACAGGCCATGGCATAGGGATCTTTAAGCTTTTCAGAAGGTTTAAATTCATTTTTATAAATATCGAGTGCGTTGAATAATTGTGCTGGTGCAAAATGGCTCGCAAAAGCATATGGAAGACCTTTTTTCGCCGCCAAATCTGCACTAAAAGTACTCGACCCTAATAAGTAAATAGGAATATCCAAGCCTTCCCCGGGAATTGCCCGAACCTTGGAATCTTCATTTTCCGAAGAAAAATAACTCTGTAATTCCTCAATGTCGTTAGGAAAATCCTGTACGCTTTCTTGCTTTCCCCTTCTTAATGCTTGCGCCGTTAATTGGTCGGTTCCTGGAGCCCTTCCCAATCCTAAATCAATTCTATTGGGGTACAAAGTGGCCAAGGTTCCAAATTGTTCTGCCACAATTAAAGGAGCGTGGTTGGGCAACATAACCCCACCAGAACCTATTCTCATTTTAGAAGTGCCTTGTGCCAAATACCCCAGTAAAACCACAGTAGCAGAACTTACCAGACTTTCCATATTATGGTGTTCGGACACCCAAAATCTATAGTAGCCTAATTCTTCTGTACGACGTGCCAAATCTAAGCTGTTTTGCATAGCTTGCAGCGGGGAACTCCCTTGTGTTACTGGGACTAAATCTAAAACTGAAAATTTTGTGTTTTGTGCTATATGTTGAGACATTACTATTTCTATTTTGTATTGAAAAGTGTATAAAAAGAAGTCGGTTTCAACCTTCTTTACTTACAAATTAAAGTGTAAAAAACCATTAGTCCCGAATGGGCCGGTAGATAGGTTCTATGGCTTTAGTATCACCCACAACGTCTTCAATTTCTTTTAAAATGTATTGCAAATGCGCTCTTGCTATATCGTCGGACACGCTGGGCAAGACATTCGTAATCCTCCGCTTAAGGTTAATTAGGTTATTGAGCGCCAATGACCGTATGTCGGTATTGTACGTTTTTTCCTTGGATAATTGTGCCATAAGTCCAACCATCGCGCTTTCAGCTTCATTGGGCTTGTACAAGGCAATCATATCAGCAACATATGTTTTTTGAAGCCGCCGCTGGTAATCGGTGGGGTTGTAAAAAACATCCAAATCGCTCCATATGTAATTACTTATGTCGCTTAAGTATTCTTCGGGAGTGTACGGATCAGTAAAACTATAGCGATCTGCCACAAAAGAAATCCTACTCATCCTGCTACCCCCCAGCAGCGTCATCATTAAACTTTCCATAAGCTCGGTTGTGGGCGCTTTGCTATTGGGTTCTTCTATTTTATTAAGAATGCTGCTTTCCAGAAGCCATTCGGGTTCCTCAAAGAGATAGGTATTTAAAAACGTTAATGCTTCCTTTTGTTTTCCTTTGGAAACGGCTCTGTACACATCGCCTTCGTCGCTTCTTGATTTGGGGGTTACATAAATTCCCCCAATATTCTTGGCAACATGAAATAGGTAATTGCTGTATTGCTTTAAAAGATTTTTGTAAATCTCATCCAAATCTTTATAATCTCCATCGGGACTGGTTTCTGTCCAGGCTTCCAAGTTGGGGATTACCCGTTTTAAATTTTCTATCCCATAATAAGAGGCCACCATAGCGTTATCCCCTAAATCTTCGGTTTGAGACCGCGGATCGAAATCTTTACCCTCCCCCCCGAACCAAAGCCTGGGATTAGTTCGTACACTATCCGCTACCCATTTATTGAGAATTTCTTTTTCTTCTTCTGAAGACAAACTATCTGGAAATGCTGAATAACCCCATTGTATTGCCCACTTGTCGTAATCGTTGATGCGGGGCATTAAATTTTCTACGGAAACACTGTCTTCTGGTTGAGCCACATAATTAAAACGGGCATAATCCATAATCGAACTGGTATGTCCGTTCTCGGTAAGCCAGTCGTTATCCCTTAAGCGTTCCACTGGCGTGGCATGGCTCGCTCCTATATTATGCCTAAGGCCTAAGGTGTGGCCAACTTCGTGAGAAGACACAAACCGAATGAGCTCCCCCATTAATTCATCATCAAAGGTCATTTTTCGCGCGCGTTCGTCTACTGCCCCTGCTTGAATCATGTACCAGTTGTGCAGCAAATTCATAAGGTTGTGGTACCAGCCCATATGACTTTCCAGTATTTCTCCACTCCGGGGATCGATAATATTAGGGCCGTAAGCGTTTTTAGACGGAGACGCAAAATACCTCAAGACCGAATAGCGGGCGTCTTCCAAACTCATGCTATCGTTATCTTCTGGCCACTCTTTTCCTACAATGGCATTTTTAAAGCCCGCTTGTTCAAAAGCTACTTGCCAATCGTTAATTCCCTGTATTAAATATTTACGCCACTTTTTTGGGGTTGCAGGATCTATATAATAAACTATTTGCTTTTTTGGCTCCACCAATACTCCACGCTTCCATTTCTCCAAATCCTCTTCTTTTGGTTCCATTCTCCAGCGATGTATGTAAATGTTTTTATCTACTTTTTGTTGATCGTCTTCATACAAATAGTAAGAACTTGCAAAATATCCCACCCGCGGATCATAAAACCGCTTTTTCATAGGTTCTTTAGGCAACAGTATAAACGAATTGTTAAGCTCCACCGTAACTACGCCAGAAAGCATTGCCGCCGGTAAGCTTTTCTTATGGTCTTTAGACACCTTCGCATTGAACGTTTTTACCGTTTTAATTTCTGTATTTATTGGGTAGGTTTTTATCTCTTGAATGTACGACCTGTCCTTTTCCAAAGTGGTGAGGCCGTACATATCTTTTTGTGAAGAACTTAAAGACAACAAATTGTTTTCCCCATTTATAAAATCTGTTACCTCGATTACCGAAGCATTTCCTTCTTTATTTCGTGCCTTAACTTCAAAAGCTTCTAAAATGGGGGTAACATTAGAATTGTTTACCGCTTTGGCAATAGCATCATCTTCTCCAGCTTCGCTTACAAAGGTGGAAACTCGCAAAAAAAGTTTATTGGAAGGACCTTTTTCAAAAAAAATGGTTTTCTCCCCAATCTCTTCTCCACCGTAATTTCCAGCACCTCCTGGAGTTTTCACAAATCTGGAAACTACCAACATTTCACGGTTCAACAGGGAGTCTGCGATTTCAAAAAAGAATTTATCTCCAACTTTGTATACTTTAAAAAGACCCTTTTGGACGGTTGCATCGCTCGGTATTACTTTATCGATGGAGGCAACTTCTGATGAAGTAAAGGAATTATCTTGGGCTGATTTTGAAACGCCACAAGCAGTTGCTACCAAAATAAGCAACAAAAAAAACACATTCCTTTTTAAAAAATTTACACTCATAATTGTAATGCATACTAATTTCAAATAACCGTTTTTAGGTGATCTTGGTATTTGATGGTTTAGCCTTACGCTAGAGCAGGTTTTTAAAGATACAGAAATTGGAAGAAAAAATAAATATTGATTAGCAATGCGTTAACAATTTATCCTGAAGCTTAACAGAAGATTGGCATTCGGAAATATTAAAAATAAAATAATTTAGAAAATTTCATTTTAATAAGGTAACTTCATTTTTTATACCCGTTTAATGATCGTTTAAAATTTTTGATCAAGTTTATGAAATATGTCTTTATTATTGAAAACCTGTAAATATCTAATTTTATTCTTTCTCACCAATTGCTTTTACAGCGTATGGGCGCAAGAAAAAGATACCGATTCTGTAGCAAAATTAACGGGATACAAAATTCAATATCCAGACAGAATAACCATTCGAATGGGTCTTACCGATGATTTTAATTCCTATGAAATTTCTGACCCAGCAACTAATTTCGATATTTTATTACTTCCCAATCAAGAGTTGCGTTCTAATTTCTCGCTCCTGTTCCGCTTTGTGGAAATAAACATCGGCTACACACCGCCATTTTTAAAGTTTAACGACGATAATGAGCAAAAAGGAAAAACAACCTATTTTAATTTAGGGACACGTTTTTACATCAAGAAGTGGATGCAGGATTTTGAATGGACAAAAACACAGGGATTTTATGTCAATTTACCGGATAATGATCCACAAACGAATGATAATATTCTTTTTCCCGATTTTAAGGTTACCCGTGTCGGCGGTAACACTTCCTATATCTTTAATGAAAACTTTTCCTTTAGAACCATTTTTAAACAAAACGAATGGCAGCAGTTAAGTGCCGGGAGCTTTGTGCCTACCTTAAGTTATTTTTATTCTAGGATATCCAACGGCACTTCAGCAAAAGATAAAGTATTCGACATTACCATTGGGCCTGCTTATTTTTACAACTGGGTATTAAACAAGAGGTTTATTATTACTTCTGGCGCCTTGGTAGGTATAGGTTACAGCCACATAAATCCCAGTGAAGGTGATAGCTCTGGGGGCGCAAATTATCAAACGGGGCTAACTTTAGGCCTTGGGTACAACATCGCCGGCTTTTTTACGGGAATAAACGCCAATTACAGGGCATTTTACCATAATACCTCAGAAAATTATGATCTTAAAGATCAGCACAGCTTTTTAGAATTTCATATTGGCTACCGTTTTAAAGCACCCAAGAAACTAATAGAGAAAACAAACCAACTGGAAAATTTAATAAAGAAATAATCACAAGGTCTTACATAAAAAAACAGCTACTTCAAGAAGCAGCTGTTTTTACAATAATGCATTTTACCTATAAAATTCGCATTATTTATTTTCAGCGTATAATTCTGATACCTTATCCCAGTTAATTACATTAAAAAATGCAGAAATGTAATCTGGACGCTTGTTTTGATAGTTTAAGTAATATGCATGCTCCCATACATCAAGACCAAGAATTGGAGTTCCTCCACATCCCGTGCTCGGCATTAAAGGGTTATCTTGATTTGGAGTGGAGCATACTTCCACTTTTCCACCTTTATGTACGCACAACCATGCCCATCCAGAACCAAAACGGCTTCCGGCAGCAGCTGTAAACTCTTCTTTAAATTTATCGAAAGAACCGAAAGCAGTATCAATAGCAGAAGCCAATTCTCCACTTGGTTTTCCGCCTCCATCTGGAGACATTACTTCCCAAAATAAACTGTGGTTGTAAAAACCTCCACCGTTATTTCTAACTGCACTGTTGCTCATATCTAAATTTGCAAGGATATCTTCAATAGATTTCCCTTCAAGATTTGTTCCTTCAATAGCACCGTTAAGTTTTGTTGTATATCCTTGGTGGTGCTTTGTATGATGTATTTCCATAGTACGCGCATCAATGCTTGGTTCTAAGGCATCGTATGCATACGGTAATTTTGGTAATTCAAAAGCCATTTGTATATCTTTTTTTAGTTAATAATTTTAGTTATCCAAATTTAAGTAAAAGCAGGCGAAAACATGATAATAATTTGTTAATAACTGATAGACTTTCCCTATTTTGCAATAAACTTTTTATGTTGAATTCTGCACCTTTTCAAATTTTCAATGCTTCAGCAGGTTCTGGTAAAACCTTTACCCTTGTAAAAAAATACCTGTCCATTCTTTTGGGGAGCAACAATCTCGATGCTTTTAAGCAAGTTTTGGCTATTACCTTTACAAACAAGGCTGTAAACGAAATGAAAGAAAGAATTTTAAAAAACCTGCATGAATTTTCCAATGAAGGTATTTTAGCGGAACCCACTCCTCTTTTTTCCATAATTACTGAAGAATTACAAATCCCCTCTGAAGAATTACACAGACGATCTAAAAAAGTGCTCACTAGAATTCTTCATAACTATGCCTTTTTCGATATTGTTACCATAGATAAATTTAACCATCGACTGCTTAGAACATTTGCTTTCGATTTAAAATTGCCCACCAACTTTGAGGTATCCCTAGATGAAGAAGCGCTCTACAACGAAGCGGTGGACAACCTTGTCTACCAAGCGGGAGAAAATGAGCTTCTCACCGAGGTGCTAATTAATTTTGCCCTTGAAAAGGCCGATGAGGATAGGAGTTGGGACATAACACGGGAGTTACGGGAAATAGCAAAACTATTCTCTAAAGAAGAATATCTCGACCACGTAAAGGCTTTGGAAAATAAAAGCTTGGAAGATTTGAAGAAATTGGGGAACAATTTAAAAAAAATGATCGCTCAACAAGAAAAAATTATTCTAAACTGTGCCGAAAATCTTTTGAAAACCTTTGAAGGAAAAGGGTTGGAAAGACTCGATTTTAAAAGTGGTTGGCTCTACGACCGATTAAAAAATATAGTCGCAGGAAAATTCGACCATAGTTGGGATGCAGGTTGGTTTACAAACATAGATTCAGAACCTCTTTATGCGGCTAAAATTTCAAAAAACCATCCAGATAAGGCTGAGGTAATGGATGCTCTTCGGCCACAGATAGCTTCAGAAATTATCAAAATAAAAAATGAAATTAGTCAACTTGAATTTCTGCAAAATTTCTATCAGAATTTGGTGCCGTTGTCGTTGTTAAACGCAATCAATTCCGAAGTTCAAAAAATAAAACAAGACCGTAATTTATTACTGATTTCCGACTTCAACCAGCTTATTTCCTCTGCTATCGCCAAACAACCGGCCCCTTTTATTTACGAGCGTATAGGAGAAAAATACAAGAATTATTTTATCGATGAGTTTCAAGATACCTCTACCATGCAATGGGAAAACATACAGCCTTTGGTTTCCAACGCTCTGGATACCGAGCTTCCCGGAGGAAAAACAGGGACGCTAATGATTGTGGGAGATGCCAAACAAGCCATCTATAGGTGGCGCGGAGGCAAGGCAGAACAATTTATAGATCTCTACAACGAGAAGAGTCCGTTTCAAGCTAAATTAACAGTTGAAAATCTACCGAAAAATTACCGTAGTAATGACGAAATTGTAAGCTTTAACAACCACTTTTTTCAGCATATTTCCCAGTTTTTAAACAATAAAACCTATCGCGATTTATTCGAAAACCACAGTCAACAAGAGTTAAATGGAAACAAAGGTGGTTATATCGATTTCACTTTTATAGACAAATCTGAAAATGATGAAAACGACGAAGACCTCTACTGCGTTGAAACGCTTGAGAAGATAAAAAACACTATTGAAAACGGTTTTTCTTACGAAGATATTTGCATTCTTACCCGTAAAAAGGCAGATGGAATACAGATTGCCAATTTTCTTTCTGAACATAAAATCCCTATCATTTCATCGGAAACACTTTTATTGAAAAACGATAAAAAAGTGGCTTTTATAGTAGATCTGCTTATGTATTTCAATCAACCTAAAGATTTAGAGATACAATTGCGTATTTTAAGGTTCATGGCGGACAAAAATAGTGTTCCTAACTACGATGCTTTTTTTCGGACTTACCTCTCCAAGATGGATTCATTATTTACGGAGGAAGGATTCAATCCGACGTATTTCCTGCAATTACCTTTCTACAACGCCATAGAATACGCTATAAATTGTTTTAAGCTAGCAGAAGAATCGGAAGCGGCCCTTCAGTTCTTTTTAGATGAGATTTTAGATTTTTCCCAGAAAAACACCGATAGCATTTTTGACTTTTTAAACCATTGGGAACAGAAAAAAGATTCTTTGAGTATTGTAGCACCAGCCTCGCTAAATGCCGTGCAAATAATGACGATTCACAAATCGAAAGGATTGGAATTTCCTGTGGTTATCTACCCTTTTGCCGATACTGATATCTACAAGGAAAAAAACTTTAAAATATGGTTTCCCGTGGCCAAAGAACTTTTTGGGATCGAGCAAGCCCTTTTCAGCAGAAAAAAAGTAATACAAAACATAAATGAAACAGGAAAAAACCTCATTGAAGCATACGAACAAAAACAGGAACTAGACCAACTAAATATCCTGTATGTTGCCTTAACACGAGCGGTATCGCAATTGTACATTATTTGTAAAAGGGATATTAACGCCAAAGAAGTTGAAAACGTTAAAACGTTTAGCGGACTTTTTATAAGTTTTTTGAGGGACCAAGGGAAGTGGAGGGAAACAGAGAATCATTACACTATTGGAACTCCAAAAACCGAGTTTTTAAAAACAAGAAGCCTTCAGAAAAAATCTGCCAACATACCTTTTATTAGCAATTCGTCGTTTGGAAATTCATTTCAGTTTGTTACCAAAGCAGGTTCCCTTTGGGACACCAAGCAACAAAAAGCTATTGATAAGGGAAATGTTTACCACCATTTGCTGGCTTCTATTGTGTATGAGCACGATATTGAAATAACCATAGAAAATGCCATTAACAACGGTTTAATCGCCTCCTCAGAAAAAGAAGAGTACTCCGGTTACCTTGAAAAACTAATTAACCATACCGAGCTTCAACAATACTTTACTCAAGAATACGAAATTTACAATGAACGGGAAATTATAACTTCCGAAGGAAACTTACTGCGTCCAGACCGCTTTGTAGTACAGGAAGGAAATGCAGTAATTATAGATTACAAAACAGGCATCCCATCTGAAAGACATGCCTACCAAATAGAAGGTTATGTAAAGGCTTTGGAACAAATGGGATACACGGTAAACAAAAAATTATTGGTCTATATAAATGATAATATTCAGCTTATAAATGTGTAATTATAACAATCCTGCATAACTTTGTAAAAAACAGGACAGATGTACGGAAAAATAAAAGAACATTTACAGCAGGAATTAGAAGACATTAAAGAAGCCGGTCTTTACAAAAAAGAACGCATTATCACTTCGCAGCAAGGAGCAGAAATTACGATAAGCACGGGAGAAAAAGTAATTAATTTTTGTGCCAATAATTATTTAGGGCTTTCATCGCATCCAGAGGTAATTAAGGCGGCAAAAGATACGCTGGACTCACATGGGTTTGGAATGTCTTCGGTGCGTTTTATATGTGGCACACAAGACATTCATAAAGAACTAGAGCAAAAAATAGCCGATTTTTACGGTACTGAAGACACTATTTTGTACGCAGCCGCCTTCGATGCCAATGGAGGGGTTTTTGAGCCGCTGCTCTCCGCAGAGGACGCCATAATTTCTGATTCTTTGAATCACGCTTCCATAATAGACGGTGTTAGGCTCTGTAAGGCCAAACGCTATCGCTACCAAAATAGTGATATGGCAGATTTGGAAAAACAACTAAAACAAGCCAATGAAGACAATGCCCGATTTAAAATTATTGTAACCGATGGGGTCTTTTCTATGGACGGACTTGTAGCGCCATTGGATAAAATATGCGATCTCGCCGACAAATATGATGCTATGGTTATGATAGACGAATGCCATGCAACAGGTTTCATAGGCGAAACAGGAAGAGGAACCCTCGAAGAAAAAGGAGTGATGGACCGTATCGATATTATTACCGGCACCTTAGGAAAAGCACTTGGCGGCGCCATGGGAGGATATACCACTGGTAAAAAAGAGATCATAGAATTATTGCGCCAGCGTTCACGCCCATATTTGTTTTCCAACTCACTTGCACCAAATATTGTGGGGGCATCCATCAAAGTTTTTGAAATGTTAACGGAAAGTACTGCATTAAGGGATCAACTGGCAGAAAACACCAAATACTTTAAAGAAGGCATGAAAAAAGCAGGCTTCGACATCATCGATGGAGACTCTGCCATAGTGCCTGTAATGCTTTACGACGCCAAATTATCGCAGAATATGGCCGATGCACTTCTAGAAAAAGGTATCTATGTTATAGGATTTTTCTATCCTGTTGTTCCTAAGGAAAAAGCGCGAATTAGGGTACAATTATCGGCTGCCCACACCCGTGAACACTTAGATACGGCCATTGCCGCATTTACAGAAGTCGGACAGAAACTTGGAGTGGTTTAAGTAAGATATCTTTTCATTTTAACTAAAAAATTATATATTTGTTTTTGTTAATAAGTTGTAACAACTTACATTTGTCTTTAAATTAACACTTAAAATTAAATAATTGAACATGAAACATCTTAGCAAATTACTAGTTGCTGCGTTCCTATTTGTAGGGATTAGCAACATGAATGCTCAAGACCAGAACAATCCATGGCAAATTAGTTTTGGGGTGAATGCAGTAGATGCATATCCTACCAATTCTGATAGACCTTATGCTTCGGAAGCATGGTTTGACGAGTATTTTAATGCATCAGATCACTGGAACATCCTTCCTTCTATTTCTTACGTTGGCGTTTCTAAATACGTAGGTAGTGGAATTTCGGTAGGAGTTCGTGGATCGCTTAACAAAATTGATAAACTTGGAGATACTGAAGTAGATGATTGGTCTTACTACGGTGTTGATGGTACTATCAAGTACAATTTCTTACAAGATCGTGTTTTCGATCCTTTCTTAGAAATTGGTGGGGGTTACACTTGGGTTGACGAGATTGGAGCTGGTACTCTTAACGGAGGTGTTGGTTTCAACGTATGGTTTACAGACAACTTAGGTCTTACTTTACAGTCTACTTACAAGCACGTATTCGAAGATTACAGTACTCCTCACTTCCAGCACATGGCTGGTTTAGCAATTAAGTTCGGTGGAACTGATTCTGATGGAGATGGTATTTACGATAAAGATGATGCTTGTCCAGAAGTACCTGGTTTAAAAGCTTTCAACGGTTGTCCTGATTCTGATGGTGACGGTATCGAAGATTCTAAAGATGCTTGTCCTAACGAAGCTGGTACTGCTGAAATGAATGGTTGTCCTGATTCTGACGGTGACGGTGTTGCTGATCCTCAAGATGAGTGTCCTGAAACTCCAGGTCTTAAAGAATTAGCTGGATGTCCTGATTCTGACGGTGACGGTGTTGCTGACAAAGATGATCAGTGTCCAGACGTTGCAGGTCCTGCTGCTACAAACGGTTGTCCAGATAAAGATGGAGACGGTGTACTTGACAAAGATGACGAGTGTCCTGAAACTCCTGGAACTGTAGCTAACAACGGTTGTCCTGAATTATCTGCTGAGGTTCAAAAAGCATTGAATAACTATGCTAAAACAATCTTATTCGATACAGGTAAAGCAACTATCAAGCCTCAGTCTAAGCAAGTATTAGAAGACATTATTGGTATTCTTAACGAGTATCCTAATGCTAAGTTTACTGTAGATGGTCACACAGATAGTACTGGTAGTGATCAATTAAACCAAAGACTTTCTGAGTCTAGAGCACTTTCTGTGAAGGAGTACTTAGTTGATCATGGTATCGACGGATTTAGATTATCTTCTGCTGGTTACGGTGAAACTAAGCCAATCGCTTCTAACTCTACAAGAGATGGTAGAGCTCAAAACAGAAGAGTTGAAATTAACTTAGTTAAAGACTAATTATTTCACAACATATATTAAGAAAGTGCTCCGAAATTCGGAGCACTTTTTATTTTATACTACCTCCTATTTTGGTAATTTAGTGCATCGGTAAACTATCCTTATGAATTCCTTTCTTGCACAAGTAGCCAAAGAAATATACTTAAAACACCCACAAGACTTAAAAAACCTAGTACTGGTTTTACCAAGTAAAAGGGCTGTAACCTTTCTTAAAAACGAGTTTTTAAAAATAGTTACCCAAACCACGGTTTCTCCTACAATTTTAAGTATTGAAGAGTTTATACAAGATTTGGCAAGCCTAAAGTTAGCCTCGAATATTCAATTATCTTTTGAGTTTTATGAGGTTTATAAAAAACTAACCCCACAAGACCAGCAAGAAGACTTTTTTACATTTACCAGTTGGTCTCAAACTGTATTGCAAGATTTTAACGAAGTAGACCGATACCTTCTCGATACCCAAAGCTTTTTTACCCATCTTTTTAATATTAAAGAGCTCGACCAGTTTCATTGGACCAACACCGAAGAAAAAACAGAAATACAGAAAAACTATCTCAAATTCTGGGAACAATTACACGAATATTACCACCAGCTTAAAAGTCATTTAATAAACAAAGGCATCGGTTACCAAGGGATGATCTACCGAGAAGCCAACGAGAATGTAGAATTCTACGTACAAAACAACACCTACAAAACGCATGTTTTTATTGGTTTTAATGCCCTCAACGAAGCCGAAAAAAATATCTTTCAAGAATTTCTCACTAATACCACGTCCGATATCTACTGGGATATTGATGAAACTTTTATGAACAACCCAGAACACGATGCGGGATTATTCCTTAGAAAATATAAAAAGGATTGGCCTTATTTTAAGGACCATCCATTCAAGGTTGTTAGTGATAATTTTTCCGAAGAAAAAAACATCAAGATTGTTGGAGTGCCAAAAAACGTAGGGCAAGCCAAATACGTTGGTGAAATTCTTCATTCTACCAATAAAACCATTAAAAATACGGCTGTGGTATTAGGCAATGAAAATCTTTTAGGCGCCATTTTAAACAGTATTCCTGCCGAAATATCCAAAGCCAACATTACAAGTGGATTTCCATTAAATTTATCGCCATTTGCTTCTTACTTCGAGAATTTACTTGATGTTTGGGAGAAGACTTCAGATAATAATTGGTATTACCAAGATGTTATTCATATCCTGTCCGCCCCAATCACGCAAACACTCTTAAGGCATAATGTATCGCATATCAATGAAATTTTAGAAAAAATAAACAAACAAAACCTCATCTATATTTCCCATGATACGTTAACAGATATAAATGAAGTTGAGATGCCGCTATTTTTAGAAAAAGATGAAAGAAATGTAAATTCCATTATAAACCATTGCCTAGAAACAACTTTAGAATTAAAGAAAGCCTACAATGAAGATGAAGTTAAGAACCCTTTATTTCTGGAATATTTATACCGCTTTTATGAAATATTCAATCAACTAAAAACTTTCAATACTGAATATAAATCGATTTCTTCGGTAAAGTCCCTTAAAAAAATATATGTGGAACTTCTCGCCAACGAAACTGTAGACTTTAAGGGAGAGCCATTGGAAGGTTTACAAATAATGGGGATGCTGGAAAGCAGAAATCTGGATTTTGAGAATGTAATTTTAACATCAGTTAACGAGGGCATCCTACCAGCTGGTAAAACAAATAGCTCGTTTATCCCTTTTGACCTTAAAATAGCTTTCGGCCTGCCCACCTACAAAGAAAAAGATGCCATTTATTCGTATCACTTTTATAGGCTTTTGCAAAAGGCAAAAAACATATACCTGTTGTACAATACCGAACCTGATGCGCTGGAAGGCGGTGAGAAAAGCAGGTTATTGCAACAACTTTTAATGTTAAAGGAAAAGAACCATTATATTCAGGAGATTATTGCCAGTCCAATAATTCAAAACAATCAACTTAAGCTCGCTACCATCCATAAAACGCTTCCTGTATTTGAAAAATTAAAAATTGTTGGAGAAAAGGGATTCTCTCCAACTTCTTTGAGCAATTATATTAGAAATCCCATTGATTTTTATATGAAATCGGTACTGGGCATTAAGGAAATTGAAGAAGTTGAAGAAACCATTGCCGCAAATACTTTAGGAACCATTGTTCACGATACTTTAGAGTTCTTTTACAAGCCTTTGGAAGGTCAATTCATTACACTATCGCATCTTAAAGCCATGAGAGCCGCCTTGGATGAACAGGTAAACATCCACTTCACTAAATCGTATGGCCTTACCAAGGATTTGAGAGGAAAAAACTTGATTGCCTTTAATGTAGCGAAGCGTTATATTGAGAACTTTTTGGATTTTGAAGAAAGACGACTTCAAAAAGGACAAAAAATTAAAATACTACAAATCGAAAACAACCTTAAAGTACAAGTTCCCATAGAAAGCCTCAAATTCCCAATTTACATCCGTGGAAAAGTAGACAGGGTAGAAGAAGTGGATGGAACCGTAAACATTATAGATTACAAAACCGGTAAAGTCGAGCAGAAAGAAGTAGAAATTAAAGATTGGGAAATACTTACCGAAGATTATAAATACAGTAAATCATTCCAAATACTTTGCTATGCCTACATGATGCAGACTGCCTCGGCATATAATACTTTTAAAGGAGGAATTGTTTCCTTTAAAAACCTTAAAGGGGGAATTCTTCAATTTGCCGAAAAGACGGGAAATAAAAAAACGGATAAAAAATTTGACATCGACACAGAAATCCAATCCGCTTTTAAACAACAATTAGAACATTTGATTTTGGAAATTTTTGATCAAGAAATTCCATTTCAAGAAAAAGAAATAAAGAAAAATGCATATTAAAAGAAACATTGTTCTCGAGGGAAAACACCATCGACCAATTCTAGCTGATATTTACTTAGAGGAAAATTCGACCAATTTACCTTTGGCTTTATTCGCACATGGCTACAAAGGCTTCAAAGATTGGGGATATTGGGATTTGGTAGCAAAGGAGTTTGCTAAAAACGGATATTGCTTCGTGAAGTTTAATTTTTCCCATAACGGCGGCACAGTTGATCAACCAATCGATTTTCCAGATTTGGAAGCTTTTGCTCTCAATAATTTTACCATTGAATTGGATGATTTGGATACGGTTATCAATTGGGTTTCCTCTGATGAATTTGACTTCTCTGAAAGTGTAGACGTTAAGAGCATAACATTGATAGGTCATTCCCGTGGCGGTGGAATAGCAGCTATCAAGGCGGCCGAAGATTCCAGGATTACCAAATTGGTAACTTGGGCCAGTGTCTGCGATTTTAAAGCGCGCTTTGCCGATGAGGAAGCTCGTGCTTTCTGGAAAAACCAAGGGGTTATTTATATGGAAAATAGCCGAACTAAGCAGCAAATGCCACATTTTTATCAATTCTATGAAGATTTTATGGCGAATGAGGAGCGCCTTACTATTAAAAGGGCCGTACAGGCACTCTCCATCCCTTTTCTTATAGTTCATGGCACGGAGGACCCAACAGTCGATTTAAAAGAAGCCAAAGCGCTGCACAGCTGGAATGCAAATAGTAAAATTTTGGTAATTGATGGCGCAGATCATGTATTTGGAGGACAACATCCATGGGAAAAACTTACATTGCCAGAACATATGCGGGAAGTGGTTGCCACTTCGATAGCTTTTTAAAGCTTACATAAAGTGCTTTTTAAAAATGTACATCAATCTTCTTCCAAGGTTTGAGAGAGGTATTGAAGATAGCTTTGCCTTAAAATAAGTTCGACTTTTTTAGAGTCTTCTATCGTATAGATTTTTTCATTGTGATCTGCCACAAAATAGGCGAAAGTACCAATCTCGTTGGGAGGTACATTAAGCTCTTTTAGTATAAATTCCTTGTAGTTGTTTTCTAAAAAACTAACATCGAAAGAGGTTGTTTCTCCCTTAAGCCGTTTTTTAAGTTTTTTAGTTCGGCCACTAATGGCGTTTAAAATAGGGTCTAGGCTTAAAGACAAACCACTGCCCGGATAATACATTTTTGTAGCCGCCTTTAAGCGTCTTTCGGCAGGGGTATGTACTTTCGGCACATAATCGGTAAACGTTCCATAGGATAGTTTTTGGCCTGTTAGCACCACTTCTTCCAGTTGGATTACTTCTTTATCAATATTTACTTCTACGACTCCTTTATTGAATTCCTCTGAAGTAACCATCATATAAAAATTGTCAAATTCATTGGAAGAAACTAAGAGCTCGTCTCCAACCATTACATTAATTAAATAATAGTTTCCTTGCATCCAACCTTCTTTGCTGTTGGCAAAATTAATAATGGAATAATTTTTAAAAATAACGTCTTCTTGAAAAATCAATACTTTTAATTGCTTCTCTTGTTGGGCAAACATAGTGTTATATCCTAAAAGACATAGCAGGATAGAAGTAATATGGTATTGTATGTTTTTCAAGTGGTATGGTTTTAATTTTCAGCTGGATCACTTACAAAATCAAAATAAGCTTTTCTGAGAAGGTATTCTACCCGTTTTCTATCTGCGACCTTATTAATTGCTTTGTATTTATCAGATACAAAATAACAAAATAGTCCGATATGCTCCCCTGGAACCTCAAGTTCATCCCTTATGTAATCTATGTAATTGTCCTCTAAAAATTCCACAATTAGACTTTTGGTTTCGGCTTTTACTAATTTTTTCAGGTTTTTGGTTCGACCAATAATCATATTGATGATGGGATCTAAAGACAGCCCAGAAGTAGCTGCATTTAAGCGTCGTTCAGCAGGCGTATGTGTTTTAGGGACATAATCTGTAAATGTTCCATAAGATAATTTCTTATCGGTTAAAACAACTTCCTCCAATTGTATGATTCCGTCTTCCGTATAGACTACAATTTTACCGGTAAGAACATCTTCCGTAGTTATTATTTTATAGAAATTTTTAAATTCCGGGGATGCCATAAATATTTGGTCTCCTTCCGAAGCACTAATAACATGAAATCCGTTTTCGTAAACCCCCTCTGTCTTAGTAGTCAAATTAGCGATTCCAAAGTTTTCCACGGCCTTGTCATTTATATAAACAAAAACCTTGATGGGAGTAACTTCTTGGGATAATAAGCTATTCGCCGAGAAAAGTAAAAGGCTTAAAGCCAAAAGGTTGTTTTGTAGTTTTATCACATGTAAAAAGTATTAGGCACAGCAATATATTTTATTTCCATAGCCTCACACACCTGTTTAACAGAAGTTTCACGACAAATTGTGATAGCTTTTGTAGTCCTCCCTCAAAACTTAAGTAATTTTTAATAATTCTGTACCTTTATACTATTTGCCACTTAAACCATATAAAAAATGCCCAAATCTTTTAAATTATGCTTAACTATGGCTGGTGCAGTTTCTGCGGGATCTTACACTGCCGGGGTGCTCGATTATTTAATAGAAACGTTATTGATATGGGAAGAAGCCAAAGAGAAAAATAGAGAATTGGGTGTCGGCCATCCAGATTACAACCATTCTGTCCCTATGCACGATGTGGAAATAGATGTTCTAAGCGGTGCTTCTGCGGGAGGTATTACCGGCACACTTACGTTGATGAGTTTGCTGAATAAAAATCACAAACCTGTAAATAGATTTAATCCGAAAGGAGAAGATAATTTATTTTACAAGTGTTGGGTTGAAATGGCCGACGATGAAAAAAGCGAAACTTTAGCTAAGCTTTTGGACACTTCAGATCTTTCTAAAAACAAAACCCCGGAATCTTTGCTGAACAGCACGGCCATTGAAAGAATAGCCAATGAAGCCCTTAGATTAAACAATGCGGTGTATTATCCGCCCTATGTTTCTTCAAACTTAGATCTTATTCTAACTACTACGAACTTACGTGGGCTCAATTTTAAAGTAGACTTTAGCGGCGGCAGTAAAACCAATTCTGCCAATATTATTACAAATCATGGAGGTTTTTTTAGGTACAAGGTTGAAAATCAATTATACCAGAGGGGCGTTCCCGAAGAAGAGAATGCTTTATTTTACGTGCTCGACCTTAAAGAAGAAGAAGATATAAGCTATTTAAAAGATGCCACCCTAAGTACCGCCGCATTCCCTATCGGACTAAAATCTAGGGAAATAGAAATTTCTAAAAAATATATAGAACGCTACCCTACTTATTTATTTGGAAGGCGAAAAGGCATAACCCCCCTAATTCTAGATAACGAAGAAAGTTACAAGTTTAATTCTATAGATGGCGGACTCATAAATAACGAGCCTTATGGAATAGGAATTAAAGTGTTGAATGAAAAGAATGCCGACCTAAAAGAGAGTGATAACTACGCCGTAGTGATGGTAGATCCTTTTCCCAACCAAGACAACGATCCTTCGCTGTTTAATCCAGACAGAAACATTTGGAGTATTGCCAAAGGCATGTTTAAGGCTTTGCGTAACCAAGTAATGTTTAATCAAGATGGCATTTTCGATGCACTTTCTTTAAGCGACCGTACCAAATTTCTGGTAGCACCCAGTAGAAAAACAATGGTAAATGGAAAAGCAATAAGGGAACAGCACCATTTAGCGTCCTCCCCCTTAAGCGGTTTTGCCGGATTTATGGACAAGCGTCTAAGAAAACATGACTTTGAATTGGGCAGAAAAAATTGCCAAGATTTTTTACGGTACCATTTCTCGGTAGAAGAAAAAAATATAGAAAAACGATTGGGTATTAAATTGCCCCAGCAAGCTATTGACAGGTTCTACTTTTCTGAACCATCGGAAGATAAAAGCGGATCGATACTTTTCCCCATTATCCCAGATATGAAAACCTTAAAAGCTTTTTCTGGAGAATTTGATTTGGAAGGCTATGGTACAGATGCTGTGCTTACCTACCCAAATTATCCAAAAGTGAGCTTAAGTAGCTTTGAAAAACAATATAAATCAATCTTAAAAAAGAGAATCCGTTTCTTGGTGCGCAGTATTTCAGGAAGTTCCTTATTGAGTTTCGGTTTTCGTTTGTTCTACCAAAGAAAAACATACGAACTGGTGCTTAATACCATACGCAAAAGTTTACATGAAGCCAGTGTATTGGAAAAAGAGTGACGAAATAAAAATGTATTAAACGGAAGAATTTACAAACATCATAGCTTCTTCCATCTGGGAAATATCGAAGTAGCGTTCATAACGCCCTTTGGAAGCCCGTTGAAAAAACAAGTTATCCAGAGGAACGAGCGATTTTACAATATTGGAATGTGCCACAATTGCCAAGTGCCCCATTTTTTTATAGTTTCGAAGTGACCATAAAATGTCTTCAAAAAAGGCTTTTGTACTACTTTTGGATATTTTGGCCTCATCCAACTTTATTAAAACATTTACTTGAGCGAAACCTTGGTCCAGTTTAGCCTCAAAAAGTTTCTCAAGAGTCTTTTCATCTTCCTTAGTAAAGCCATCGTAGACTTCAACGGCCAAGACATTGTTATCGAATGTTTTAAGTTGAGAAATCATAATATTGCTTCTTTTATTAAAGTTAAGCATATAAACGATGTATAAATTCTAAATTAACACTATTTAACTACCTGATAATTGGATATTTAGAATATATTATGTATACTACAGTATGGTAAGTATAGACAAAGAAAATCATACCGACTTTTTAAGCAGATCGGTAAGTTATTTAGAGAATAGAGGTTTTAATAATATTAAAGCGGACCTTGAGGGTTATGAAACCCCAAAATCCTTTATCAAAAAAGGGAGTGATATTACTATTACACCCGATATTGTTGCTGATAAGAAAGGGATTAAACATTTTTTTGAAATCAGCGTGAAATCTGAAAAACCGCATTTGTTGAAATCGAAATGGATGTTCTTGGATGTGCTGAGTAAAATGAAATCGTACCGATTTAAAATCATCAGTACCAAGGGGCACTATAAGTTTACAAATACCATGCTTGACGATTTAAACATGGATAAAAAGATGATCAAGATCAACTCTTGATCATTTTTATGTGTGGGATCCCATCCTCTAAATAACCTTTCCCTTTTTGTATAAAACCGTGCGCTTCGTAGAACTTCTCCAAATAGCGTTGGGCTGAGATTTCTATGTTTTGTTTTCCATAGTTTACATGGGTAGCTTCAATAGATGCTCTCATCAATTCATGACCAAGACCATACTTTCGTTCACTCTTTCTCACCACAACCCTCCCAATACTTGGATTTTCAAAATAATCTCCAGCATTAAAAATGCGCGTATAGGCAACCAATTCGCCATCATGCTTTCCTAAAACATGTAACGCTTTATTGTCTTTTCCATCTATATCCTGGTAAACACAATTCTGTTCCACCACAAAAACTTCACTACGCAACTGTAAAATTTCATAGAGTTCTTTTTTTGTGAGTTGGTCGAATGTTTTGGTATGTATTTCCAGTTTCATGTAATGTATTTGCCACAAAGATAAAAAGTCTGTTCAGAATTCGCTACAATCCCATTGGTATTCACAAGCAACTCTTAGACTTTTATCTATTTATTTTGAGGATTTAATTTAAAACTTTAATTTTTCAGAGAAAACTTTCAAATAGGATATCATGAGAATTAATATTGTATTTACCATTATCATATTTTTTACGATTTCAGCTATCAATGCACAAAGTAATTTTATGTTGCAAAGAATGGCTGATGACGATCAAAACTCGAGAATTGGAGGCATCACGGATTGGGATCTTTTACGGAAACAAGATAGTATTCGGCGCATAAAAGTTCTTGAAATGATGAGGGACAATAAACTGAACACCGCAAAAGATTATTACAACGCTGGAATTATATTTCATCACGGCAACGACACTATTTCTTCTGAAATGGTTGTTACTTGCTTTAAGAGGGCATTTTACAAAGATTCCACATTAAACAGATGGTGGTATGCGGCGGCAGTTGATAGAAATTTGATGAGAAAGGGAAAACCTCAAATTTACGGCACACAACACATTACAGTTAAAGATACATCAGGAAAAGCTGTTACCAGGCTCTATGATCTGGATACAACAAAAATAACGGATGAAGAACGAAGTTTACATTTTGTTCCGTCTTTAGCAGAGTTAAAAAAAGAACTAAAATAATTTATTTTAGGTAGTACCTAAGGTCATTCCAGAATCAATCAAGCAATTCAATCAACCTTGTTTCGACTCTTTGATGGCGTGATAACAAGCTCGGGCAGTTAACGCCATATAGGTTAGGGATGGATTTTGCGTGGCGGTAGAGGTCATACAAGCACCATCGGTAACATATACATTTTTACAAGCATGCAACTGGTTCCATTTATTCAAAAGGGAAGTATTAGGATCGTGTCCCATACGTACTCCGCCCATCTCGTGTATGTCTAATCCCGGAGCTTTGTCTGGAATATCCACAGCTTGAATATTCTTAAATCCTGCAGCCTCAAACATCTCGGTAAATTCTGCAACATAATCTTTTATCATTTTTTCATCATTCTCATCGTAACCCACATTTATTCGTAAGAGCGGAATTCCGTAATCGTCGTTTTTTTCGGGGTCTAACTTTAGCGTACTTTCCTCTTTTGGAATGGTTTCCCCCATCATATGAGACCCTACGCGCCAATTTCCATATTTCGGATTCAAGAGATTGTTTTTTAGTTCTTCCCCTATTCCATCGGACGGTTGGATTATTTGCCTTGAAGCCCCAAAACCAGCGGCGTACCCCCTCAAGAAGTCTGTTTCTTGTTTTTCCACATTTCTAAACCGTGGAATGTAAGCAGCAGTTGGCCTTCTACCGGTGGTAATTTTATCTAAATTTCCTTCATATTCTGCATGAATACTAACCCTATAATTGTGAAAAGCGATATACTTCCCTAAAAGGCCATTATCATTACCTAAACCATTCGGAAAACGGTTGGATTTTGAGTTCAGCAAAATCATATTCGTGTTAAAAGCACTGGCATTCACAAAAATGACTGGTGCATAGAACTCGGTGATTTCTTTTGTTTGAGCATCTATAACCCTTACCCCGGTAGCTTTTTCCTTCTTATCATCGTAAATTATGGAATGTACCACCGCATGGTGCTTCATGGTGAGATTCCCTGTTTTTTGTGCCCAGGGAATTGTGCTAGAGTTACTGCTAAAATAACCTCCAAAAGGACAACCACGTCGGCATAAATCGCGTGTTTGACACATTCCGCGCCCCTGTTCAATAAATATATCCTTGGTTTCAGTAATATGGGCACAGCGACCGTAGATTACATGACGCTGATTTTTATATTTTTCGGCGACCACCTTTTTAAAATGTTCTTCGGTGCAATTAAGTCCCATCGATTTTAGAAATTCTCCATCCGGCAAAGTATCTAAGCCATCATATTCACCAGAAATACCAACAAACTTTTCTACATAACTGTACCAAGGAGCTATATCTTTATAACGAATAGGCCAATCTACTGCAAATCCATCACGGGCCGGCCCTTCGAAGTCGTAATCGCTCATCCTTTGGGTTTGGCGTGCCCATAACAAAGATTTTCCACCCGTTTGATAGCCGCGAATCCAGTCAAAAGGTTTTTCTTGCACGTAGGGCTGCTCCTTATCCTTAGTAAAAAAATGATAGGAATCTTCATGAAAATTATAGCATTTTGCGGCAATTGGGTTTTCATTTTTTATGTTTTCGGGAACTACATTGGCATGATCCAGCTCCCATGGCATTAAATTGGTAGTAGGATAGTTCTCCACATGCGTTACTTCCCTACCACGTTCCAACACCAAAGTTTTCAGTCCTTTTTCTGTAAATTCCTTTGCTGCCCAACCTCCGCTCATTCCAGAACCAATTACAATGGCGTCAAAAGTATTTTTTTTAGTGCTATCTATATTGAAATTAGGCATTGATATTTATTTTTTCGTTAGGATCTATCGTCTTACACGTTTTATAAGAAAACGCACCGGGTATTAAATTGTAGGGCATTAGTTCCGTAAGGTAATACTCACTGTTTTTATAGCCCCAAATTGCCGTGTGTTTGGTGGTATGGAGAAAATTGGAAAGGTCTTTGTCTAAAGTGTCATTATGCAACATACTTGTAAGTACGGTATATTTTTCTTCGGAAGATAAATCCTCAAACTCATCTCCATTATTTTCTTTCACTGTTGGATTGAACAGTCGGAGTCCTTTTAAAAAAGAGTCTTGTTTTTCCTTTTCTGCACAATCATCCAACATTACCCAAACAAAGTTTTGAACTTTTAAAGAAACCCCTCCTTTTGTTTCCCCTTCCGGAAGAATAACCGCCACAATCGCTTCTAAAAGCTCTTCTTCTTCAATGGTGACCTGAAGATTGTTTAGGGCGATGGGCGTACGTTTATCTAAAAAGTTACAGGAAGGCATGAGTATTAATCCACCTGTGATAATCCCCAGGCTTTTTAGAACATTTCGTCTTTTCATTGTCTTATCTTTATAAAATCATCCTAACGACACATTGGTCGATAAATATACCTCGCTGTATTGGATATGTTTTATTTGAAGATCTATTTTTTGTTAAAATGAAAAAATCCTGTAAGTATTTGAAATTATCTTTGAAGAGATAGCATAAAAAAATCCATCTCATTAAAGATGGATTTTTTTGAGGCATCGAGCGGATTCGAACCGCTGTACAAGGTTTTGCAGACCTCTGCCTAGCCACTCGGCCACGATGCCCTTTTGCGGAGGGCAAATGTAATAAAAATATTGCTCTTTATCCAAAAAGGTTTTTAAATTATCTATTTAGGGTCATCTGTATGGTTACCTGCTCTACATTACCACCTATAGGCGGATTGATTTTAGAAACTTCTACGGTTACTTCATTCGCAATTTCAATCTCCTTTAAGATTCGGTCGATAATTCTTTTTGCCACATGCTCCAACAATTTAGAGCGTATGGCCATTTCCTCTTTTACAATGCGGTTTATTTGCACATAATCTACCGTATCTTTTAATTGGTCACTTTCCGCAGAGGGTTGTAAATTGGCTTTTACCTCCACATCAACTCGGTAATCGCTACCTATTTTACCTTCCTCTACCAAACATCCATGGTAAGCATACACTTGAATATTGGTTACTTTTATTATTCCCAAAATTGTCCTGTTTTATAATTACAAAAGTATAGTTTAATTGAATAAGACTAAAATGGGTTACCAGAAATCTATGAATAACGGCTTTTGATGTATGGGTACTTGACGCTTTTAAGTGCCGTCCTGGCGAGAAGCGAAAAGCGACGTGGCCATCTCCCGATATAATGAAGTAGCTATAAAAATTGCTGGGAGACTGCCACACTGCACGTGGTTCCGTTCGCAGTGACGTTTAGGGTCAGTAGATCAGATGCGGGAAGACAGAAGCACAAGCCTTGTCGACCAACGGGAGACACCGCATCACCTATTGGAAACAAATAATGGGATATCTCCCTACGGTCGATATGACCGCAGAACCGACATTACCGTTTTACTATCTTGCAGCTTTGCAAATTCAAAAATCTACGAATAACGGCTTTTGATGTATGGGTATTTGACGCTTTTAAGTGCTGTCCTGGCGAGAATCGAAAAGCGACGTGGCCATCTCCCGATATAAAACAGTAGCTATGCAAATTACTGGGAGACTGCCACACAACGCGTGGTTCCTTTCGCACCGATGTTTAGGTTCAGTAGATTAGATACGGGAAGACAGAATCACAAGTCTTGTCGACCAACGGGAGACACCGCATCATCTATTGGAAACAAATAATGGGATATCTCCCTACGGTCGATATGACACTGAGAAAAAACCAGATGAGCACTGCCTACTGAACATTAAATACTGTCCACTGCTCAACTCATTCCCAATTGTTAGCCCAGTCTTTCCAGACCACTTCTATGCCTTGTTCTTTTAGCATTTTTGTGATGACTTCCGTAGAGCGTTCGTCAGAGATTTCAAATTGATCCAGCGATTGTTTATCGACCACATATCCGCCGGGATTGGTTTTAGATTCAGCACTCATGGAGGTAATACCCAAATTAACAATGTTGTTTCTAAACGTTTCACTTTCACGGGTGGAAATGGTCAATTCAACATCTTCTTCTAGCATTCTGTAGGCACAAATAAGTTGTACTAAATCGGGATCTGTCATTTCCACTTTTGGATCTAATCCCCCTGAAAATGGTCGTAAACGAGGAAAAGAAATGGAAAACTTAGTCTGCCAATACGTTTTCTTTAAATAGTGTAGGTGCAAAGCCGTAAAAAAACTATCGGTTCTCCAGTCTTCCAAACCGAATAAAGCCCCGAGACCAATTTTATGAATTCCAGCACGCCCCAATCTGTCTGGAGTTTCCAATCGGTAGAAGAAATTTGATTTTTTCCCTTTCGGATGATGCTTTTTATACTCCTCCTCATGGTACGTTTCCTGATACACCAACACTCCGTAAAGGCCACTTTTTTTTAGCAATTCATATTCATCTTGATCCAAAGGTTGAACCTCAATACTAATATTGGAAAAATGCCTCCGAATTAATTGAATAGCATTGTTTAGATATTGAACTCCAACCGTGGTATTCGCCTCTCCAGTCACCAACAAAATATGATCGAAACCTTTACTTTTGATAAAGTCAACTTCCTTTAAAATTTCCGCATCCATTAAGGTTTTTCGTGGGATTTTATTGGTAAAACTAAAACCACAGTACGTACAGATATTTTGGCATTCGTTGCTTAAATACATGGGTGCAAACATCTGCATGGTGTTTCCAAACCGCCGCTTGGTAATGCGTCTACTCTCTTGAGCCATCCGTTCTAAAAAAGGTTTGGCAGAAGGAGAAATCAAAGCTTTGAAATCCTCTAAATCCCTTTTCGGCCTTTCCAATGCACGGATTACGTCATTTTCGGTTTTGGCAAGGATGCTTTGATGTATTTCATCCCAAGAATATTGTAAAAATGTGTCCTGAAAACTATTCATCTGTTCTTTTTTATTTTTTAATTTGTCAGATGGAATTCGCCATTGATTATTCCGGTGGGGTATCAATTTTATTAATATGGCTCATTTCATATAAAAAACTTGTTAGCGGACTGCTAGCTTCCGCATTTTTATTTATAGTAGCCAAGCTTGCCAAAAAGGCTTCGCGTCCAGCTTCTACTCCTTTTTTAAAAGCCTTGGCCATCATAATAGGATTTTTAGAAACAGCCATGGCGGTGTTTACCAAAACGGCATCTGCACCCATTTCCATTGCGGCGGCAGCATGGGAAGGCGTGCCAATACCAGCATCTACAATTACCGGAACGTTACTTTGTTCGATAATGATTTCCAGAAAATCCAATGTTTTTAGTCCTTTATTGGTGCCAATGGGAGCTCCCAAAGGCATGACACACTGCACGCCAACATCCTCTAGTCGCTTGCATAAGACGGGATCGGCATGAATGTAAGGCATTACTACAAAACCTTTTTTTACCAATTCTTCCGCAGCTTGAAGTGTTTCAATAGGGTCGGGTAACAAGTAATTGGGGTCGGGATGGATTTCCAGTTTTATCCAATTCGTATCCAGCGCTTCCCGAGCCAATTCCGCAGCAAAAATGGCCTCTTTCGCATTTCTAACTCCAGAGGTGTTAGGGAGTAAACTTATACGTTCGTGGTCTAGTCCGACTAACATATTGTCTTCTTCATCGTTAGCGTCCACACGTTTTAAAGCCACAGTTACCAGTTCACTTTCACTGGCCAAAACTGCCTCCCTCATCACTTTAGTGGAGCTGAATTTACCAGTTCCCACAAACAGTCGGGAGGTAAATTCTGTATCCGCTATTTTTAAGGTGTCTGTAATATTCATTCTTTTGTTATTTCTTGGTTCATCGCAGTTTCTATTGCTGCAATTCGTTCTTTTAGGTGTTCGTTTTCGGTTAGCCAGCCAGACATCGCTACGCCGTGTAGCCCTGTTTCCGAAAGGCTCAAGAGGTCTTCCTCTTTAATTCCACCAATAGCTATTATTGGAGTCTGTAGATTTTTTGAATGATATTTTTTAAAAATCTCATTGTAACCTTTTAGGCCTAGAATCGGACTCAATTTTTCTTTCGTTTTTGTAAATCGAAACGGACCCAAACCAATGTAATCTACTTTTTTTGTCGTCAAATTTTCAATGTCCTGCCATGTATTTGCGGTGCCACCAATGATTTTGTGAGCTCCTAAAATTTTTCTTGCTACTGTAGGGTGCAAATCTTCTTTTCCCAAATGCACACCATCGGCATCTACTTCTTTGGCTACTTCAACGTGATCGTTTATCAAAAGTGTGGCTCCGTAGCGCTTACAAATGGCCTTTGCCTCTAAAGAGGTTTCTAGCATTTTTTTTTGGGTTTCATTTTTTAAACGTAGCTGAATCCATTTACCTCCATTCGCGCATACTTTTTCTAGGTTTTCAAGATGTTTTTCGGGTGTCGCCCCTTGCGTTATATAATGTAATTTGCTGATGCTCATAAATGATATGCTAGTTTCGTAAAATTAGAGCGTAATGCCTTTTCGGTATATTTTTTAGCCTTTTCACAAGCATTTTCCAGTGTTTCACCGTTGGCTAAATAGCTTGCCATAGCCGCTGATAAAATGCACCCACTCCCATGTTTTTCATATATCTTTTCTTCGGAAGGATAAAAATCAAATTTTTGCCCGTTAAACAAATACAAAGTATCTTTTCCTTTTTCAGATGGGTGATGCCCGCCTTTCAGAAAAAGATTGGTATGTTTTACTATTGATGTAATTTTTATATTTAAATTTTCTTCTTCTGAAAGCTGAAGTATTTCATCATAATTTGGAGTTAGAACAGTTATGTTTTTCAGTATTTCTTCGGAAAGTAAAGCTTCATAATGAAAATCGTATCCACTACTCGATTTTAAAACTGGATCTAAAACAACAGGAGCGTTTTGGATATACGTTTTTAACAACTGAAGAATTTCAAGTAAAATGGTCTTGTTTTGAACAATACCAATTTTAACCGCTGAAATTTCATATCGTTCTAACAATGTTTTAAGTTGTTTTAAGATAAACGAATTATCCTCCCAAAGGCACTCCAAAAAAGAATCCTCCGTTTGAATGGTATTGGCTGTTTGTACCGCCAATCCGTAGCAACCATTGGCCTCAATAGTTTTGATGTCGGCTAACAATCCGGCGCCTCCGCAGGGATCAAAACCGGCGATAGTAAGTACAAATGGCTTATTGTTGATTGAAAATCTCATTATCGAATAGTAATAACTTTTAAAGTATCCCCTTCGACAAGCTCAGGGTGACATTGAATAATTTCATATTTTAAAGACTTCCTCATATTTTTTCTTCATTTGAACATATGATTTTACTGCATTTTTTGATTTCCAAATATGTCCCAGCACGGCGACACCGCTAAACCCAAGTTTTTTGACTTCCGTTATTTTGGAACTATCGATGCCTCCAAGCGCTACAATTTTTTGATGCAAACCGTTTATGTTGAATTGCTTTCCTACATAATTTTCCTTGGAAATGGAATTGAAAATCGGACTCAAAAAACAGTAATCATATATGCTTCCTTCTTTTTCTAATTCAGCAACTGTATGAAAACCCGTGCTCACCATTTTTCCTTTCTTCTGAAACTTTTCAATATAAACTTTACGGTTCTCCAGCGTGCTTCTTTGTTTTTCGGTTAAATGGACTCCTTTAATCTTAAAAATTTCGCACAGTTCATGATGTTGATGCAGCATCATTTTTTGATGATGCATTTCACTGAAATTCAATAACCACTTTTCTAGGTCAGTTTTGCTCATAAAAGGTTTACGAACATGTAGGGTTTGCAAGCCATTTTCAAAAAGCGACTTCAAAACAGCAACTTCATCTTCCGTGTTTTCTTCCCGAGTGATTACGATCAGCATGACCCACAAAAATTTTTATAAATACACTTCGCTTCCTTTTTCTTTGAATTCCTCTGCTTTTTTCTTCATTCCTTCTTCAATTGCCTCATGGGAATCCAATCCGTTTTCTTTGGCGTAATTCCGTACATCCTGCGTGATTTTCATCGAACAGAAATTTGGACCACACATGGAGCAAAAATGAGCCACTTTTGCGTTGTCCGAAGGGAGTGTTTCGTCGTGGTAAGCACGCGCCGTATCAGGGTCAAGCGCCAAATTAAATTGATCTTCCCATCGGAATTCAAAACGAGCCTTACTCATAGCATTATCACGATGTTGAGCACCTGGGTGTCCCTTCGCCAAATCGGCAGCGTGAGCAGCTATTTTATAGGTAATAACACCTGTTTTTACATCTTCTTTGTTTGGTAAACCTAAATGTTCCTTTGGAGTTACATAGCAAAGCATGGCGCAACCGTACCAACCAATCATGGCGGCACCTATTCCGCTGGTAATATGGTCATAGCCAGGGGCGATATCGGTGGTTAACGGCCCGAGTGTATAAAAAGGTGCTTCGCCACATTCTTTTAACTGTTTGTCCATATTTTCCTTGATCATGTGCATGGGGATGTGCCCTGGACCTTCGATAAATGTTTGTACGTCGTGTTTCCACGCAATTTTAGTGAGCTCACCTAAGGTTTCCAATTCTGCAAACTGTGCATAATCATTGGCATCGGCGATACTTCCTGGACGGAGTCCGTCGCCTAACGAAAAAGACACGTCGTAGGCTTTCATAATTTCGCAGATTTCTTCAAAATGAGTATATAAAAAGCTCTCTTTGTGATGTGCCAAACACCATTTTGCCATAATGGAACCGCCACGGGAAACAATTCCTGTAACACGTTTGGCGGTATGCGGTACGTATTGCAAGCGAACCCCTGCATGAATGGTAAAATAATCGACTCCTTGTTCGGCTTGCTCGATAAGTGTGTCCCTAAAAATTTCCCAAGTTAGGTCTTCGGCCTTACCGTTTACTTTTTCCAACGCTTGATAAATAGGAACAGTACCAATAGGAACAGGTGAATTTCTTAAAATCCATTCGCGGGTTTCATGGATGTTTTTTCCTGTGGAAAGATCCATAATATTATCGGCGCCCCAACGGCAAGCCCAAACAGCTTTTTCTACTTCTTCTTCAATGGAAGAGGTAACCGCAGAATTCCCAATATTAGCATTAATTTTCACCAAAAAGTTGCGCCCAATTATCATGGGTTCGCTTTCGGGGTGATTGATGTTACACGGAATTACCGCGCGACCACTGGCCACTTCCTGTCGCACGAATTCGGGAGTAATTTCTTTCGGAATAGAAGCTCCAAAACTTTCACCCGCATGTTGGGGAGCAATTTCCTTTATCTGTTGCAACTTTTGATTTTCACGAATGGCAATAAATTCCATTTCCGGCGTGATAATCCCCTTTCGAGCGTAATGCATTTGGGTTACATTTTTACCCGCTTTGGCACGCATCGGATTTTTCGTGTGCTTAAAACGCAATTCGTCCAGTTTTTTGTTGTTTAATCGCTCGTTTCCGTACGCTGATGATAGTCCGCTTAACTGTTCTACATCGCCGCGCTCCTCAATCCATTTGGCGCGAATGGGTTTTAATCCTTTTCGAACATCTATTTCAGCATTTGGATCGGTGTAAGGGCCACTGGTATCATAAACGAGAACCGGTTCGTTTTTTTCAGTGGTGCCGTTAAATTTATCTACAGTATCGCTAAGCGTAATTTGGCGCATAGGCACTTTTACATCTTTATGGATGTTTCCATAGACATAAATTTTATTGGAATTGGGAAAAGGTTCCCTGCTGATGTGTGTGTTTGATGCAGAATTTTCAGTTTTCATAATTTGTATTGTTGTTAGAATTTTATTGCGTTAGGGATTGAAGCGGCATCCTTTTAAATTGTTCTTCGACAAGCTCAGAATGACAATTTAAAAGATATAGCGTAAAGCCTGTCTGCCGACAAAGGCAGACCTGACCGAGGGGAACACCCATATCATCCACCTTGGGTTGCTTTAATTATTAGAATGTTAGCATTGTTTTCCAGCGGTTCTTCCCATTTAGATTTGGGCAAAACGCTATTATTAAGTGCTACAGCTACTCCGTTGGCAGAAATATTTAAATATGCCAAAAGTTCTTTTGCATTCAATTCTTTTTCAAAAGTATGTTCGGTGTTGTTTACGTTTACAGTGATCATAAAAACTATATTTTACTGCAAACCTTAGGAAGAGTCCTAAAAAAGAAGATGACGGAAATTTAACGAACGAACGTTAAAAATACCGTTTTATAGCTACTTTGTGGGTAGTCTATCAACTTTTCCCTTCGCACGTACTAACGTGATCAGGTTCTAAGGGTTTTATCTCAGCTGATTTAACAGCACCCCTAAAGTTTACTAGCTCAAAGATAACGAATTACTGAAGAGAAACCCAAACAATATAAGTTGAAATATAAAACTAGGATGTTATTTATAGTTATAAAAAAGCCATTTAAAGAAACAAAACGGACCTGTACTCCCAAACTTTAAACATAAAAATAATAGAAAAGATAACAGCAACTACAAACTTTAAAAAAGTTCCTGTTAGGAAACCAAGAAATGATCCAAAAGCTGCACGTAGCGCGGTTTTTCTATCAGCTTTATTAATAAGCTCACCTACGAATGCTCCCACAAATGGCCAAACGACTACCCCAAAAAGTCCCAAAACAGGAAATATAATGGAAACGACCAATCCTACCGTGGTGCCAATAATTCCCGCCCGGCTTCCACCAAAACGCTTGGTGCCGGCAATGGGGATGAGGTAATCTAAAACTATAATGGCTATGGCTACAAACAAAGTAATCCCCAACATCCACCAGTTAGTGGGAATTGCCTTGGTAAGGTACAGCAATAATAAACCAACCCAACTTATGGGGGCACCCGGTAAAATAGGTAAAAAGCTGCCAAAAAACCCAATTATAATACATACAAAACCTATGGTTACCAATAAAACGTCCATTAACATCTGTTTTTACGAAACATAAAGATAAGCATTGTTTGTTTTTATTTTTTACACCCTTTATATAAGGTAGAAATAAAAATAAGTTAGTTTGTAAGCAACCTATTTCCATAAAGAAGTTTTGAACCCAAACGTCGAAATGAAACAAAATGGACATTAAAAATTAAAAAAAGGCTTCATATTTTATGTTATAAGACACTATTTAATTACCTTTCTACTGCCGAATATTACAGTGTTTTCGCCGATTAATAGTTATAAACAAAAAAAAGTTAATAACATTATAATCGTAAATAAAAATTTATATCTTTGCACCCGCCTTATACTTGAGGTATAGGCTTTTAAAACTGATGTTTACAATGAAGAAGTTTAAGGAGTTTGACATCCCTTTTGTAGGATTAAAACAAGGAAAACACCAGTTCGACTTTGAAATTAACAAAAAGTTCTTTGATGCTTTTGAGTTTGAAGAGTTTAACGATGCCAATGTGCATGTGGACTTAGTTCTGGACAAAAAAAGCAGTATGTTGGAGTTGACTTTTAAAAGTAAAGGCACCGTAAATGTTTATTGCGACTTGTCCAATGAGCCTTACGATCAAGAAATAAAAGGTAAACTTCATCTATTGGTAAAGTTTGGAGACGAATACAACGATGAGAACGAAGAGGTTCTTATAATTCCCCATGGGGAATATCAAATAAATGTGGCACAATACATTTATGAGATGATTGTACTTTCGGTTCCTAATAAAAGAATTCATCCTGGAGTTAAGGATGGCACTTTATCAACAGAAATTTTAGAGAAACTGGAAGCGTTTCAACCAAAAGAAGAAAAAGAAAATAACGACGGAGAAACAGATCCAAGATGGGATCAATTGAAAAAACTATTAACGGATAAATAAGATTAAAAATGGCACATCCTAAAAGAAGACAGTCTAGCACTAGAAGAGATAAGAGAAGAACGCACTACAAAGCTACGACTCCTCAAATCGCTACCGACCCAACAACGGGTGAAGCGCATGTGTATCACAGAGCTCATTGGCACGAAGGTAAACTATACTACCGCGGGCAAGTTCTTATCGATAACACAACGGAAGAAGTAGCCTAAGGCGACATTTTAGTTAAAAGTTAAAACTCTCACATGAAGTGAGAGTTTTTTTATTCAAAATTTTTCTATAAGTCAAAAACACCCTATTTTGCACCACTATTCGAATTAAAATTAGTAATTTCACTTAATTTTCGTCGAATTTTGCCCGTTTTTGATAAAAATAAAGCGAATTATGAATAGACTTAAAGCAGCTATTACAGCTGTAGGAGCATATGTGCCCGAGTATGTACTTACCAACCAAATATTGGAAACAATGGTTGATACGAACGATGACTGGATTACCAGTAGGACAGGCATTAAACAAAGGCATATTTTAAAAGAAGAAGGCAAAGGCACTTCTTACTTAGCTATAAAAGCAGCAGAAGACCTGCTGAACAAAAGCGGGGCCAACCCAGAAGAAATAGATATGGTAATTGTTGCTACAGCAACTCCCGATCTTCCCGTAGCTGCCACAGCGGCCTATGTAGCTTCTCAAATTGGAGCCGTTAACGCATTCGCTTACGATTTACAAGCCGCTTGTTCCAGTTTTTTATACGGAATGTCTACGGCATCCAGTTATATAGAATCTGGACGTTACAAAAAGGTTTTGCTTATAGGAGCCGATAAAATGTCTTCTATTATAGATTACACAGATAGAACTACCTGTATTATTTTTGGAGATGGTGCTGGCGCAACTTTGTTCGAACCCAATGAAGAGGGACTAGGACTACAGGACGAATATTTAAGAAGCGATGGAATAGGCAGGGATTTCTTAAAAATTGAAGCTGGAGGCTCTATACTACCGGCTTCTGAAGAAACTGTAAAAAACAAACAGCATTTTGTTTTTCAAGATGGTAAAACAGTTTTCAAATTTGCCGTATCCAATATGGCAGATGTGGCAGAAAAAATTATGACACGCAATAACCTAACAAACGATGATGTACAATGGTTGGTACCACACCAGGCTAACAAGCGCATTATAGACGCTACCGCCAATAGGGTACAGCTGGATCCATCGAAGGTAATGGTTAATATTCAAAAATATGGTAACACCACTTCAGCAACACTTCCTTTACTTCTTGCCGATTACGAAAAGCAATTAAAAAAAGGTGATAACTTAGTGTTCGCTGCTTTTGGAGGTGGATTTACTTGGGGATCCATTTATTTAAAATGGGCATATAATGCATAACAACAGAACTCATCACTAATAAAACTCAATCATGGATTTAAAAGAGATTCAAAGTTTAATCAAATTCGTGGCAAAATCCGGTGCAAGCGAAGTAAAGCTTGAAATGGAGGATGTAAAAATTACAATTAGAACAGGGTCTGAGGACAAGAAGGGCGAAAGTACTACTTACGTTCAGCAAATTCCTGTAAACCAACCAATGCCACAACAGGGAGCTCCAGCTCCACAACCTGCAGCAGCTCAAGGAGAAGTAGAAGCTACTCCTGCTAAATCTGCCGCAGACGAAGACAGCAAATACATTACCGTAAAATCTCCTATTATAGGAACCTTCTATAGAAAACCATCACCAGACAAACCCAATTTCGTGGAAGTAGGCGATAGTATTTCTAAGGGCGATGTGCTTTGTATTATTGAAGCTATGAAACTTTTCAATGAAATTGAATCAGAAGTTTCTGGTAAAATCGTAAAAGTGTTGGTTGATGAATCTTCTCCTGTAGAATTTGATCAACCATTATTTTTGGTAGACCCATCATAGAAATTTTGAATAGACCGTTTAAATAATGTAACTACCAAGTTCATTGTTTAAAATAAATCAAACCCTCTAGGAGGGATTCAAAATTTAGATTTCAAAATTTAAAATTTCAGAGATGTTTAAAAAAATATTGATCGCAAATAGAGGGGAAATAGCGCTGCGCGTTATTAGAACCTGTAAAGAGATGGGTATAAAAACGGTAGCTGTGTACTCCAAGGCAGACGAAGAGAGTTTGCACGTGAGGTTTGCTGATGAAGCCGTTTGTATTGGTCCACCGCCAAGTAAAGACTCTTATCTCAAAATCGCAAATATTATAGCTGCTGCAGAAATTACCAATGCAGACGCCATTCACCCTGGTTATGGGTTTCTATCTGAAAATGCTAATTTTTCAAGAATTTGTAAGGAGCACGGTATCAAATTTATTGGCGCTGGTCCCGAAATGATTGAAAAAATGGGAGATAAGGCTACAGCCAAAGCTACCATGAGAGCAGCAAAAGTGCCTACAGTCCCAGGATCCGAAGGTTTATTGAAGTCCATTGAAGACGCCAAAAAAATAGCCAAGGAAATGGGTTATCCAGTTATGCTTAAAGCAACTGCTGGTGGTGGTGGTAAAGGGATGCGTGCCGTTTGGAAAGAAGAAGACCTTCAAAAAGCATACGAAAGTGCCAAACAAGAAGCTGGTGCGTCTTTTGGTAACGATGGTATGTATATGGAAAAACTTATTGAGGAACCACGCCACATTGAAATTCAAGTGGTAGGAGACCAATTTGGGAAAGCATGTCACCTTTCTGAAAGAGATTGTTCTGTACAAAGACGTCACCAAAAACTTACCGAAGAAACACCTTCTCCATTTATGACCGATGAGTTACGGGAGAAAATGGGTAAAGCCGCTGTAAAAGCTGCCGAATATATTAAGTATGAAGGAGCTGGAACCGTTGAGTTTCTAGTGGATAAGCACAGAAACTTCTACTTTATGGAAATGAACACCCGTATACAAGTAGAGCACCCTATAACAGAACAGGTTATTGATTACGATTTAATTCGTGAGCAAATTCTAGTCGCTGCCGGTGTGCCAATTTCAGGAAAAAATTATTATCCAAAATTACATTCTATTGAGTGTAGGATTAATGCCGAAGACCCATACAACGACTTTAGGCCGTCTCCAGGTAGAATTACTACTTTACACGCGCCTGGAGGGCATGGTGTACGTTTAGACACCCATGTGTATAGTGGTTACATTATACCGCCTAATTACGATTCGATGATCGCCAAATTAATTACCACTGCCCAAACTAGGGAAGAGGCCATAAATAAAATGAAGCGCGCTCTGGATGAATTTGTTATCGAAGGGATTAAAACCACGATTCCATTCCACAGACAATTAATGGACGAGCCAGATTATGTTTCTGGAAACTACACAACCAAATTTATGGAGACTTTCAAAATGAAGCCTCCAGTAGAAGAAGAATAAAGTTTTTTCTTTTTAAATATATACCCGTATCATTTTATACATTTGATACGGGTTTTTTATTTTTACGTATGCTGAAAAAATTTCTACGCTTTATTTTTAAAATCTTGGTCTGGTTTATAATTATATCTACCGGACTAGTGCTTTTTTATAAATGGGTTCCTGTTCCCGCCACTCCACTTATGGTAATAAGAAGTGTACAACAAAAGCAGGACGGTAAAGCTATTACCTGGAAGCACGACTGGGTCTCCATGGATCACATTTCAAAAAATTTACAATTGGCCGTTATTTGCAGCGAAGACCAAAAATTCTTACAGCACAATGGTTTCGATGTTGAAGCTATAGAAAAAGTCATTGAATCCAATAAAAAGGGTAAAAAATTACGTGGCGCCAGCACCATAAGTCAACAAACAGCCAAAAATGTTTTTCTCTGGCCAGGAAGAAGTTGGGTGCGTAAAGGTTTTGAAGTCTATTTCACGTTTTTAATAGAATTGCTATGGAGCAAAGAGCGAATTTTGGAAGTATATTTAAACAGCATTGAAATGGGAGATGGTGTTTATGGAGCGGAAGCGGCTTCCCAATTTTGGTTCCGTAAAACCGCTAAAACATTATCTCCACAGGAAGCCGCGGCCATAGCGGCTATTTTGCCAAATCCTTTGCGTTTTAAAGCCTCTCCTGCCTCCGGCTATATACAAACACGTAAAAACTGGATCGTTCGGCAAATGGGCTTCTATGGGCCTCTTCAGTTTTCCAAGTAAAATTAGATAATTAGAATCTTTACAAATTAACCTAAAAACGAAATTTTTTGTAAATTATTCTATATATTGGGATAATAATCCTAATCTAAATATCCATGAGACTACAAGAACAATTAGCCTTCTGCAAGCAGTGCGAAAAAAGATCTTTCGATTCTTCAACCGGAATCTTCTGCTCAGTAACTCAACAAAAACCAAATTTTATAGACAACTGCTCAGATTTTGCGCAAGATGAAAAACAGCTAAAAAAATCGGAACGAATGGAAGTACAAAAATCCAACAAAGCCCAAGTAGCCATAGCTATCGGTGTTATATTTATTGTCCTTAGAATTATTCTTCGAATTCTGAGGGATTGATCGCAGTAATCTTAAAAGGCTTTTATTTCCAATATACATCCCTAAAAACTATTTTATTAAACAAATAATCAGTTTTTCTAGCAATCTGCTATGCTGTATTTTTGCATTTGTACAGATATACCAAAGAGTTGGATCTCTTTAATTTTAAACCATGGAAAAGAGTTTAAAGAAACATATTATAAGCAAATGCCAAGAACTATTAAATGAACGTCATTATCAGATTCAAAAATCCATAGCTGCCATAGAAGAATCTTTAACTTCAGAAACTAAAAGCAGTGCGGGCGATAAACACGAAACAGGGCGGGCTATGCTTCAACTGGAACGTGAAAAAGCCGGTAATCGTTTAAAGGAAATCGAAGCCATGTTTCAAGCATTTTCTATAATAAAATTACAAAGTACTTCCGAAGTAGGTCAGAAAAAAATCCGCACCGGAAGCCTTGTTGAAACTGAAAATGGTTTTTATTTCATATCTGTTTCTTTGGGCGTGATTACCATCGATAAAAAAACTGTTTACTGTATCTCTCCCCAGTCCCCAATAGGTAATTTGCTCCTTGGAAAAGAACTCGGCAACACCATTACTTTTAGAGCAACCAGCGCTAAAATTCTTTCCATCTTATAAAATTTTAAAAATCTTTAGTTCTGCACGCAACCTTTTTTGTTTTTCACCCTCTACTATAAAAGGTTAAACTTAAAGTAAAGATTTTAAATGAAAACAAGAAAATTAATAGCCGCTTCTTTATTTGTGGCTTTATCTGGACTATTTATTGGCTGTAACGACGACGATGGAGCTAGCTGTGCCCAAGATTATACAGGAGCATTATCTGAGCAAGAAGCATCTTTTGCCGGAACATGGACACTAACGGGAATAGAATCTAGCGAAGCGATTGACCTTACGGATGATGATGTAGACAACCCAAGCACTGATATTTTTGCCCAAGAAGATTCTTGTCTTACAGATATTGTTTACGAATACAACACGGACAGAACTTTTACTTATGACCAAGGTAAAAACACAGCGGATTGCAACCGCAGCGAACAATTTACAGGAACTTGGAAATTAGGTGGAAACACTCTTGGGCTAATTACTAACTGTTTTGAAAGTATCGAAGAAATTTCTTTTAGCGAAGATAGAACTTCTTATACCGTAGCAAGTAGAGGAATTGTAACCGATGCAAATGGACAGCGCCAGGAAGTGGATTTGACTTTTACTTACACTCAGGGCCCTATGATGGTAGAGCCTGAGCCAACCTTTGAATAAAACGAGGTAGGCGTTAAAAATATAGTTAAGTTTTAGGTTAAAAACCGGTAGTGGATTTAAATCGCTGCCGGTTTTTTTTTTGATCCCTATTCCTAGGAAAACAAAAAGCCCTGCAAAATTGCAAGGCTCATTGTATAATGTATCGTGTAATTATCTAATTGTTAAATGCTCCCACCTGGTCGCTAATTGTTCAATGCTTCGGCTTTGTGAGAATTTGCTCCCGACTGGTCGCTAATTGTTCAATGCTTCTGCCTTGTGAGAATTTGCTCCCGACTGGTCGCTAATTGTTCAATGCCTCAGCACCTCCAACAATTTCTAAAATTTCGTTGGTGATGGCAGCTTGTCGTGCTTTGTTATACGTAAGTGTCAACTCCGCTTTTAAATCCGCCGCATTGTCTGTTGCTTTATGCATCGCCGTCATACGTGCTCCGTGTTCAGAGGCGAATGAATCGCGAATCGCTTTATACAACTGCGTTTTTAATGACTTCGGGATTAACGTTTCAATAATTTCTTCTTTTGAAGGCTCAAAAATATAATCTGCCACAGCCGTAGGTTCTTCACTTTCAATAGGCTTAATTGGCAAAAAATCTTCTGTTTTAACTATTTGCGTCGCTGCATTTTTAAAGTGATTGTATACCAAAACGATTTTATCGTAGGTTCCTTCTTTAAAAAGCATCATTAAACGTTCTGCAATAACAGAAACGTTATCAAATGTCAAATCCTCAAAAATCTCATTATTGTTATGGGTAACGTAATGGTTTTTTTTAAGGATATCGTTCCCTTTTTTACCAATAGTTACAAAGCTCACTTTCTTATCAGTATACGTTGTGGTTGCAAGACGATTAGAAGCTTTAATAACATTGGTGTTAAATGCACCACACAAACCTCTATTGGATGTAATGGCAACTACCAATACCTTTTTAACTTCTCTTTGTTCAGCAAAAACGCTTCCAGCATCACCTTCCAAGGTTGCACTAAGACTTTGTAAAAGCTCGGTAAGTTTATCGGAATATGGACGCATCGCTGTAATTGCATCTTGCGCTTTTTTCAACTTTGCTGCCGATACCATTTTCATGGCACTGGTAATCTGCATCGTTGATCCAACCGATGAAATTCTGCTACGTATTTCTTTTAAATTTGCCATTCTAGCCTCTCCTAAATCCTCTCCAAAGGAGAGGACTTAATGATTTTAAATTAGTAAAGTTATTTTAATCCAATCTTCTCCCCTTTGGGGAGACCGAGTGGGGCCTATTTATATTTTGCTGAAACTTCTTTTGCCACTTTGGTTAGCGTGTCTGTAACCTCATCGGTAAGTTTACCAGCTTTTAAAGTATCTAAAACACCTCTGTGTTTAGCATTCAAGAACTCTAAATAATCTCTTTCAAATTCTTTTACTTTCTCCACAGGAACTTCTCTTAACAAATTCTTAGATCCTGCATAGATTATAGCAATTTGATCTTCTACAGTATAAGGATCGTTTTGAGCTTGCTTTAATATCTCTACGTTTCTCTTACCTTTGCTAATAACATTCATGGTAGCCGCATCAAGATCAGAACCAAACTTCGCAAACGCTTCTAGTTCCCGGTATTGTGCTTGGTCTAACTTTAAAGTACCCGCTACTTTTTTCATGGATTTTATTTGCGCATTACCCCCAACACGAGATACCGAAATACCTACGTTAATTGCTGGACGTACCCCAGAGTTGAATAAATCTGACTCCAAGAAAATCTGACCATCTGTAATGGAAATTACGTTGGTTGGGATATATGCTGAAACGTCTCCCGCCTGTGTTTCGATAATTGGTAACGCCGTTAAAGAACCGCCACCCTTTACAATTGGTTTAAGAGACTCTGGAAGATCGTTCATTTCCTTTGCAATATCATCGTCTGCAATCACTTTTGCAGCGCGCTCCAATAATCTAGAGTGCAAGAAGAAAACGTCTCCAGGATACGCCTCACGTCCCGGTGGACGACGAAGTAATAAAGATACCTCACGATAAGCCACCGCTTGCTTAGATAAATCATCGTAAACAATTAATGCAGGACGTCCTGTATCTCTAAAATATTCACCAATTGCCGCACCTGCAAATGGAGCATACACCTGCATAGGAGCAGGATCTGATGCATTTGCCGCAACAATTACTGTGTAAGCCAAGGCTCCTTTATCTTCTAAAGTCTTAGCGATTGCTGCTACCGTAGAGGCTTTTTGCCCGACAGCAACATATATACAAAATACTGGTTTTCCAGCATCGTAAAATTCTTTCTGATTGATAATGGTATCGATACAAACGGTAGTTTTACCCGTTTGACGGTCACCAATAACCAATTCACGTTGTCCTCTACCCACAGGGATCATCGCATCGATAGATTTGATTCCTGTTTGCATTGGCTCGTTTACTGGCTGACGGAAGATTACCCCAGGAGCCTTACGCTCTAGTGGCATTTCAAAAAGCTCACCACCAATTGGACCTTTACCATCGATAGGGTTTCCTAAAGTATCTACTACACGGCCTACCATTTCCTCACCTACCTTAATAGATGCGATACGCTGTGTACGCTTTACAGTATCACCCTCTTTAATCTCTTTTGAAGGTCCTAAAAGTACAATACCAACATTGTCTTCCTCTAGGTTAAGTACAATCCCTTCCAGTCCAGATTCAAATTGCACTAACTCTCCGTATTGTGCATTCGACAATCCGTAAACACGGGCAATACCATCCCCTATCTGGAGTACAGTTCCCACTTCGTCTAATGAAGCTTTTGCTTCAAATCCTGATAGTTGCTTTTTTAATATTGCTGATACCTCAGCCGCTTTAACTTCAGCCATCTTATTTAGTATTTAGATTTTAGATGCTCTATAATTAAAGCACCTTACCTTTAATTTTATATTTAAGAAACGTATGTGTTATTGTGTAAATCTCTTTTGAGATTATTTAATTGATAAGCTATACTTGCGTTGTACTGTAGATCTCCTACACGTAATATAAAACCGCCTATAATGCTTTCATCAACTTTATTTTCTATAGTTGCTTTATTTCCGGTAAGCTCGTTTACCTTAGCCAGTACTTTTTTCTCGAGCTCTCCAGATAATGGAACAGCCGTTGTTACCACAGCAACTTCTTCTCCTCTCATTTTATCATAAAGGATGATATACTTTTCTGCAACCACTTTTAGTAAATCGATACGGTTGTTTTCAATAAGCACATCAATTAGACCTTGAGAAACTGTATTTATCCGGGAAAAAATTTCCATTAAAGCCGCCTTTTTATTGGAAAGCTTTATAATAGGACTTTGAATTACATTTTGCAACTCCTTACTCCCATTTATAGTAGCAAAAATATCTTTCATATCTGCATTTACCACTTCAAGAGCATTTTGCTCTTTTGCATAGTCTAAAACAGCCTTTGCGTATCTTTGTCCTGCTCTGGTACCTGTCATGGTGTTCCTACTTACAAATTAGTTTAAAGTAACTTCGTTCAACATATCGTCTACCAGCTTTAACTGCTTGTCTTTAGACGAAAGTTCCGACTTTACAACCTTCTCTGCTATTTCCACAGATAAAGCAGCTACCTGATTTTTAAGCTCTGCAACCGCAGCTTGCTTTTCACTTTGAATAGTCTGCTGGGCTTGCTTAATCATTTTATCGGCCTGCACTTGTGCTTCTCCCTTTGCTTCGGAAATCATTTTATCTTTAATTTCACGAGCTTCCTTAATCATAGCATCTCTTTCTGCACGCGCCTCCTGTAATAGCTTTTCGTTATCAGCTTGAAGATTCTGTAACTCCTTACGGGCATCGTCTGCCGCGCTCAAAGCCTTGTTGATAGATTCTTCCCTGCTGCTTACCGCTCCCAAGATAGGTTTCCAAGCATATTTGCGTAATAATATGAATAGAATTACGAAAACGATTATAGACCAAAAAATTAAACTTTCAGGATGTGTAATATTCATTATAAAAAATATTAAAAAACGTTGTTCTTTTGTTAGGTAAAATCAAGCTACAACCAACCGTTATAGCTTGATTTTTGTTGTCAAAAATTATCCGTTAGTAATTAACGCAACAACCACTGCGAAAAGTGCCACACCCTCAATAAGTGCCGCAGCAATAATCATAGCAGTTTGAATTTTTGCAGCCGCCTCTGGTTGACGTGCAATAGCATCCATTGCAGATCCTCCAATTTTACCGATACCTACTCCTGCACCGATGGCAGCTAATCCAGCTCCTATTCCAGCTAAAATCATAATTAAAAATTTATAATAGTTATTAAATAAAACTCAATTTTAATGATGCTCCTCTACCGCTTGTCCAATAAACAAGGCAGAAAGCAAGGTAAATACATAGGCTTGTAAAGCCGCCACCAATAATTCTAGAAAATACATAAATAATGAAAATGCTATGGAAACTGGTGAAACCCAAGCTGTTTCAAATATAAATATTAACGCCATTAAACTTAAAATGATAATGTGCCCTGCCGTAATGTTGGCAAACAAACGTACCATTAAAGCAAATGGCTTGGTAAACATCCCTAAAACCTCTACGGGAATCATAATTGGTAATAACCATTTTGGAACCCCTGGTGTTGCAAAAATATGACCCCAATAACTTTTATTCCCACTAAATATGGTAATTAAAAAAGTAAAGGTTGCTAAAACTCCCGTAAATACAATGTTGTTGGTAAGCGTTCCTTGAAATGGAAAGAAAGGAATTAACCCAAAAAGGTTTGCAATCCATATTAAAAAGAACACCGTTAACAAGTAAGGCATGTACTTTTTATATTTTTTCTCCCCAATATTTGGTCTTGCAATATCGTCGCGAACAAAAACAATCAATGGCTCCATAAACCCAGCGATCCCTCTCGGTGCTTTTCCATTCTTTTTGTATGAATTTGCCACCGGAATAAACACCAACAACATTATTATTGCTGTTAGTATTAAAGTGAAAACATTTTTGGTTATGGAAAAGTCTAACGGACGACTGTTGGTTACATGATGCTCTTCATCAAAACTCAATCCTCCATCTGCGTAGTATATTTGATCGTGAACACGGGCAAACTTCATACCGTTTTTCTCTACGATTACTTCCCCTTCTTCATCGTGATGAAATTCTGAAGACATAAACGTAACTAACCCGTTTTCCGTCCATAAAATCACAGGAAGTGGCATAGAAATTGCACGACCTTCCCAATCTGCGATATGGAATTCGTGAGAATCATTAATGTGATGATCTATTAATTCTGTTGCATTAAAAGCTTCATCGGCAGCCTCCTCATTATGAGTGTTTTCGTGTTCTTGAGCGAAAGCTCCTAAAGAAATAAAAAACATTACTAAAAGAAAAAATCTCTTTAAAGATTTCTGTGCTATCATCATACCTCTTGTTGATAAAATAAACGGTCCTCAAAAATTTGGTGCAAAGGTACATTTTTTATTCACATTAAGAAGTTAACAACTATTTTTTTTTCGCTAGGTAAGAAAAAGAATATTTTTTATCAAAAAAGACTCATTTCAAGAGTTTTATAACAAAGAATGCCTCTAAAAATAAATAAACGAAATAGGGAATAAAAAAACTGAACACCGTTGGAATAGGATTCTCTAGAGACGCTTGAAAAAGCGGAATAAGAAAAACAATGGCAGCCAACATTTTGAGTCCGCTAAAACCCAAGAAGACAAAACCTGTGTTATGCGGTAATATTTTATGAATGGAAAGTATGGCAATGTATAAGACTATAGTAATTACCACATGGAATGCATAAATGCTCCAAACGGAATAGAAAAACTCTGTTTCTGTATAAATCTTTGCTTGGAAATAATACTGAAGCCCAATCAACACAATGGTAATAGGCACTAAAATCTTAAAGAAAGAAAGTAACTGTTTTTTCATCAATAAATTTTACGAATCTTTTCCCAGATCTTTTACTTGCCTGTAGACATTATATAGTGCGGCAAAAACCCCTACTAAAGAAAAAATTATAGTAAATGTGGAGGTTTTATTAGAATACTTTTCATCCAACCAAACCCCTAAAAATACTCCCGCAGCAATAATAATGCCCATTTGGAGACCAATATTGGTAAACTTAATCCAGGAATTAAGCTGATTTTTCGTTTGATTTTTGTTGCTTTTGCTCATCTTCTTTTACAGATTTTAAAGAAGCGCCTTTCATAGAACAAGAAGCGTTAAAAGTAGCACCTGGCTCCACTGCCAATTTACCTACAATAACATCGCCTTCTATAACCGCAGTTCCTTTTAAACTTAACACGTTTTCCACCTTTAAATCACCATCAAAAGTTCCTTCTACATCGGCATTCATACATTCGATCTTTCCAACAACTTTTCCGGCCCTTCCAATTACAACTTTTCCTTTTGCTGTAATACTGCCCTCTAGATCTCCATCAATACGAATATCTGCTTCAGAAATTAAATCTCCTTTAATTTTAGTGTTTTCTACTATTCTATTGGTTTGGCCCGCTACGGGTTCTATTCGGTTTTTTTTAGATTCTGCAAACATCTCTTTAGTTATTTAGATTTGGGTTAATTGTTTTATATTCAGCTAAATAAGAAGGCAAATTCTTGTGAATTTGTACTTTTTTATAATTGGGAGACGAAATTACAAATTTCTCATTCTCAACCAAATAATCTTTGTTAATGTTTAAAAGCTCTGCATAGCCTTCTGCCCTTAACTTACTATCAAAACCATGAACCACTAAAAATATTGTGGTAGGGCTGTAAATATCTTTGGAAACAGTAACAAAGTTGTATTTTAAGTCTTTTAAAGATTTGTCTATTGTTTTGGAAAGCTTATCCATTTCTTTTTCTGAACTGGTTTTGAAGGGATAAATTACTTTCCATTTATCGGAAGCCATCGGGTCCATATTAAATGTAGAATCTGCTACCATAGGAATGGTAGTATCCAAAATATTCTGTGCCTCCTCTCCTTCTTCATCGTTAGGATAGTTTAAGGCAATATAGTTGAGCGACTCTTTGTACGCATCCAAACCATACAAGCGGGCTCTAGCGGAAGCTTTTAGCATTTCAAACTTCAGCATGACTTCTTCCCCATTGTATTTAGAGATGTTCTCATCTGCCTCTGTAATGACCTTCTGGTAACGCTGATTTTCAAAGTCCTTATACAGTGCTGCATATACCGCATTAGGACTGGAGCCATCTTCTGAAAGTGCTGCAGTTGGATTTTCCAGAATGTTTGCATAACGCGACCCAGAATGATTGGAAATGATATCTGCCTTGTATTGGTCTGCCAACGGCGAACCGATTTGCTGATATATCTTATACAAGTTGTACTTAGCGGGAAGTACCAAACGTTCTTCGGGATCATTTTTTAAAAGTGTTTCCAATTTATTGGCCGCCAACCCATATTCCTGAAACTTTTCTTTATAAATAAGTCCCAATTGATAATAAGCAAAATTATTCTCTTGATGAATGCTATCGATAGCATCGGGTTCGGTGGGAAGCTGGCTGGTATAGAATTCCACTTTGTATAAATTAGAATCTTCGGGCACCGCAACATCTACAATTTCCTGTTGCTGTTTATTGGCCACTGCGCTGTTGTTTAAACGCCAATTATCTTCCAGACCACGATTTCCCCAAAGCTTTCTAAACTCTTGTATACCATACTGCACGCTTACAGGATTGTAAAAATAAAAATCAGCTGCAGTTCTTTTTTGGTTTTTGCCAATGGCTCCCAAGTCGCCAAAAGTATTTTGCTGAAGAAGTGCAATTTTTTCTTTCTCCCTTTTTTCTTCTTCAATAGATTTAATAGAATCTATATAGTTTTGATAGTATGCCGTCATTTCCTCATCGGTCATTGCCAACACCGTTAAAATGCTATCATTTCTACGGGCAATCTCCTCGTATTTTATTACACTTTCTAAGTTTTCACGTTTACGGCTAAGTGTTCTAAATTTTTTCGAGTTCGGATCGACATTGGTTAAAGTACTGTCGTAATATGCCCCTGCATCTTTATAATATGCATTATCGAAATACATGGTTGCCAAATCTTCATAATTTAGGGCATTTAAATTAGGATCGTTTTCTGTGTTTCGCAGCGATTGATTTAAATAGTACTGCGCTAAAGCAATGCTATCGTTCTTTAAATAATAAGCTGCATTAAGGCGGTACAACTTGCCAAGGTAAGGACGGTTTTCACGGTTTCTTTCCAGTTTATCTAAAAACTCCAACAACGTAGAGTCTTCTTCATCCCTTTGGTATTGGTTTTTTATTTTTTCCACATATGCATTCATCATATAAATACGTGGCGACTTTCTATTTAATGCTATCACTTTATCAAAAGCTATATTAGCACTGTCTAACTCTCCCTTTTCGTCGTAAAGCTGCCCAATAATATAATTGTAGCGTCCCTTTTCTTCATTTTTCTTAGTGGCATTTGCAGCAAGTTTTAATCGGAATATGGCGCTGTCTTTTTGTTTTAAGTTGATATAAGCTTGTGCCATCATTGCAGAGGCATCTGCATACTGCTGTTGAGAAATATCTAGCTGAAGGATTTTTTTGAAGTTGGTAATTGCCACTTCTTCATTTTCCATCCTTATATTGGTTTTTTCCCTCCAAATACCGGCCTGGTGAATGATATCGCTATCGGTGTATTTTAACAATATGTAATTAAAGGCTTCTAAAGCGGGTACAAAACGCTGATCGTAATATCGGGCTTTCCCTAGCAATAAATAAGCTTCATCTATTTGAGGGTTTCGCTCCTGTCCGCCAATATTCATTCCATGTTTTTGTATGGCTTTGGTCGCTTTTTCTTCGGCTCTTTGAAAATTTGGGTTCAATTTAGAAGTATCGATGATAATTTCCTCACGTATTTCCATACGTTCCACAGGAAGTATCTCCCAATAATTATCTACATAAGTTTCTGCGAGTTTCTCCTGCCCTTCCTCCAAAGCCAATTGCCCGTTATAGAGAATATTGAATTTAGTGTTGAGGGCATGGAAATTTCTATTAACAACGGTATCTTTCTTGGTGGAACAGGCCATAGCGAGGAGCACCAAAAGAAGGAGATAAGCAGGTATTTTAAGGTATTTAATCAAAAAACCAATAGTATTTCAATAGTAACTTTCAAGTTAGCTATTTATTGCTGATACAGGGTAAAAATACATTATTTTTTATTTCTTCCAGTTTTCTGTCGGAATTTATAAGCTTGCCCCATAAAAATTGGGAGTGAAGTTGAAGCGGAATGTGTATAAAACCAGTATAAGATCATCCTCTTTAAGCACTTGTGAATTGTATTTACTGGCGCTATTGTAGATAGGCCACGTCAAAATAAATTGCAAATGGCGGGAGTTCATTTTTTAGCCAAGAAGATAAACTTGATTTCCTAAGGAATGTTTCTCCACGATATCCCTTGGCTTGCGCATAAAATAGTTGATTGTCGTTTTTTGGATCATACCAGAGGCGCACCGGCTCGAGCGTAACTATAACGTCTTGATCAAGACGCAGATTAAGATTGGAAACATCTAAAGTAACCAACTGCTGTTTTTTATAGGTTTTAACAAAGAGTTGCCTTGGCAAAATGGATTCGGTTGGCCATCCCGTTTTGGAAATATCGTATATATTAATGCGAAACAAAACACTATCCAGGGTATTAAATTTTAGCGAGAAGTTTACTTTCTTTACTACATAATTACGCCCAGGAGATGCTATTTTTATACCATATTCTTTCCCAACGCCGTACCCCCCTGTATTCGATTCGCCCGTGTTGTATCTAGATTTTCTATAGCTTCCCAGTTTCTCTTCTTTGAGCTGCTCGAAGGTATCGGTAACCACTACCTCTTCGAGTTTATAGATTTCCTTTTGAAGTAGAATAATTTCATTGCTTCCCATTTTTAAAACTGAAACCCCTTTTTGTTGATACCCAATGCAGGAAAAAGTAACTGTATTTTTCTCCATCCCTGATGGCACCTCTAAACTAAAGCTGCCATCTTCCATAGAAATGGTGCCGTTATTGGTTTCCTTAATCCCGATATTCACAAATGGAAGCACCTCTTTCGTTTCGGCATCTAAAACCTTTCCGGCAACTTCTTTTTGTGCAAAAGCATGATTGCAAAACAGAATTAAAAAGGAAATAACTAATGAATTTATCTTCATTGAAATATTGCTTTTTGAAAGCTCTCCACAATTAGCTTTCGGAGCTCAAGGCTGTTGTTTCGTTTAAAATCTCTTCAGAAAAGAAAGTTTCCAATTCTTTTAACGTGGCTTGAGATGTTTTTATATCTTTTACTACCTGTCCTTTTTCTAAAACCACGATACGCTCGCAAACTTCGGTTACATGTAAAAGATCGTGACTGGATATAAGAACGGTTACCTCTGGATTGTTCTTAAAGGTGTTTATCAATTTCTTCAAACGAAACTGCGTGGATGGGTCTAGATTAGCAAAAGGTTCATCTAGAATAATCACCTTCGGCAGCCCTATAAAAGAAGCGACAATACCAACTTTTTTCTGATTTCCTTTGGACAAATCCCTCAAGTATTTTTTACCACCTAAAATCTCCCCGTGAAAAAACTCTTCAAAATCCGCTAAAAAAACATCGATATCTTCTTTGTTTTGACCACGTAATTCCCCGATAAAGTAGAAATACTCTTCAGGGGTTAAATACCCAATTAAAAAGGTTTCATCGATAAAGGCCGCTGTAAATGGTTTCCAATCTTCGCTGGTGTTTACTTGAACCTCATTGTTTTTTACAAATCCGCTACTAGGTTGTATAAGGTCTAACAATAAACTAAACAAGGTTGTTTTTCCTGCGCCGTTGTTTCCCACTAGACCAAATGTTTGTCCGTTTGGAATCTCAAGATTTTCAATGGAGAGAACGGTATTTCCATTGTATGTTTTAGAGAGGTTTTCTATAGTAATCATAATTTATTTCTTTTGTTTGTATGCGGCTAGTGTTTTGTACTTTTCTGTTTTGTAAACGTTTTCTATTTTATTAAAAACTTTTTCCTTGAAGGCAAATCCTAAAACCCCCATTAAAACTACCAATAGATAACCCAGAAAAGGCCCTACCGTGTAATGGCCGAGAGCATATAAAATTACCGGAAGCACCATTTTAGGCAGTGTTAATAAAAGTGTTTTGGAATTGAATGCCTGAGAATCGCCAAATGCTTTTTTATTACTGGTAAGATCTATCGGAGTTTTTACATAAGCACCACCCCATAAAACCATATGGGAGTTTACACCAATATTATAAATGGCGCCCACCACAATGGCCAGGTACACTTCCCACCCGAAATAAATATAAAAGGTAGCTAGAATTGTTGTTACTATGGTGGCCATTACCAAAAGCCACCATTTGGCATTGAGGTAATCCCTGTAGCGAATATTTTGGCTCATCATTAAAGGATAGTAAGCACTATCCCAACTTGGTACAAATTGACCAAAACTAAAAAGAAATCCGCCGGTAACGAAAATGGCTGCAAAAATACGCCAAGGTGCTCCTTGATATACTTCCAAAGCGTTGGTAAAAAACAACAATCCGTAAAAAATAAAAAGGAAACTCATAAATACAGATGTCTTCGAGCGTTTGTTCCTTTTAATAAGTTTGATGTCATTTTTCAAAAAAACAGAAACACTACCAAATCTATTTAACCAATCCAAATTTTCTGACTTTGCCTCTTGGTGTTTACTGGCCAAACCAGCATCGAGGTATAAGTTCTTCTTAAAATAGTTGAAGGCCACAAAATAGAGCGTTACCAATAACAAAATAGGGGCAAAAGCTACATAAGGAATCCCGTAGAACATTTCGAAGATAGGGCCCGTATAAACGGTAATATCGAATATTTGATAATATTGGCAAGCTCCCAAAATTATAATAACTCCAAACACCACTGCCAAAACAGCATCTACACCATTTAGAAATATGTTAATGAAGTTATTGCAATACAACAATGCAAAAATCCCTACCAACCAAGCCAGTATTTGAATTGGTGCATACCCGTTAATAATAAGTACTACCGAAAAAGGAATAAAAAAGAAAGCATGAATGATGTTGAAGAATGAAAATACCGTTTTCCAGAGGCTAAACTGAACTATTTTCCCTTTTTTAAACGGCATATATAACAAAGGCTTAATATTTACAACTGGCATTTTTTGCAGCATGTACCGAAATAGGAGATCGATTACCAAATAGTAAATAAAGAACCTACTTACGACCTCCAGCGCATTTAATTCCAGTTTTTCTTCAATTAAATAATAAGCCGCGCCTCCCATTACAGAGAAACTAGCTATCATATAAAGAGCTATAAATCCCATGAAAATCTTCATCGCCAGATTGGAAGTAAAGGAAGCCGATCTAAAAAAAGATTTCCACTGAAGGGAAAAGAAGTGTTTTATCATAAAAGTTGATGGTTATTTCAATACTATCAGTGTGTTAAAATATGAAATTGTTACAACTTTTAAGGGGTAAATAAATCTTGGGACGTTGTTTTTACAAAAATTTAATCCTAAAATTTAGGCAAATCATCCCTACTAATTGTCTTAGATCGGTTGTATATTTCCTGTACCCTTTCTTTGGTGTTTGCGGTTTCAATCCAATTAGACCATACCATAAACCAAGACCATTTGGGCTGCGCCTCTAAAATATCTGCCTTGGGAAGTTCTCCTACCTCTCCTAAAGCAATGGGTTTTCCGTTGGCCAATTCTAGTAATTCATTGTAATCTTTTTGCTCATAATCAAAATGATAAACATCAGTTGCCAAAATATCTACATACTCGGGTCCAGGGTAATAGTGCTTGTATGCATAAGCTTGATCGTTGGGAATGTCCCTAGGCCCATTGGCGTTCCAAACCCATAATAAATTGTTTAGTTGATGATGCGTTACCAATCTTTCATATAAATTTTTCCATAATTGAATATAGCCTTTGTCTCCTTTTTTATCTCCCCACCAAAACCAAACACCGTTCATTTCGTGGTACGGGCGCCATAGAACCGGGATGTTGGCTTTTTGCAATTCCTTTAAATACTTGGCAACGTTATCTACTTGCGCCTCCCATCTTTTAAAGAGTGGGGTTCCAGGAGTCACCAGTGCCTCCCATTCCTTTTCATTGAGTTCGCCTTGTGTACTTTTTTTCCATTTAAAAGGTGCGTCATCGGTGGGTTTCCCTACGTGCCACATCAATGTGATAATCGCTCCTTTTGTGTGCATCTCTTTTGCCGCCGCCACCACACTTTTCCCAGGATCTTTTTCTCCTGCCCAGTAAAAGTCTGTTCCCCAAATTGCCGGATTTTTCCCAGAAATGGACTTTGCCAGATCGTAAAATTCCGTAAGATTTCGATTGTATGTATGCTGCCCAGAAATAATGCTATCTTCCAAAGAATAAATATAAGAGAGCAATTTTTTTGCTTCTTTCGTAGCGTTCTTATTAACCGGACTTTGTGCAAAAGTGAAGGCTACAAGAAAAAAAATGCCGATCTGAATAACGATTTTCATGGTGAATCTCAATTAAGTCCTTAAAATTAAGTCCATTCCATTTCAAATCCACTTACTATTTTATCAATCTTTTATACTTTTTAAACATGACGGGCAATTTCATTCAATATTGCATAAATTTTTCCTAATGGCATTTTTTAGAGTCAAATCTATGTCTATTTTTGCCAAAAACTTTTTTTGATGACTCACTTTCATTTGCTTAAAGTAAAAGCTGTACATAAAATCACACCGAAAGCGGTGGTAATCACCTTTGAAATTCCGTCTGAACTTCAAAACGAATTTCAATTTATTCCAGGACAATATATTACTATAAAAAAAGAATTGAATGGCACAGAACTGCGCCGTTCTTATTCAATTTGCTCCGGAAAAGATGAAGAAGGAATTTCCGTGGGAATTAAAGAAATGCCCGATGGCACCTTCTCTAAATATGCGCAGACCATAAAAGTAGGCGACGAATTGGAAGTGCACCCGCCTGAAGGACGTTTCACTTTTGAAGCAAACACTCAAAAAGGAGATCATATTGCAGCTTTTGTGGCTGGAAGCGGAATAACGCCTATAATAAGCATCGTTAAAGAAGTGCTTCAAAATACCGACAAAAACTTTTTGCTGGTGTATGGAAATAAATCTTTGGAAGAAACCATGTTCCACAGCACATTGTTGGAACTTTTAAAACAATATCCAGACAGGCTAAGCGCACAGTTTGTTTACAGCCAAACTGAAGAAGAAGGTGCTTTATTTGGTCGTATTGAAAAATCCACCATTAATTTTATTCTGAAAAACAAACACAAAGAAACCCCGTTTGATGCTTTTTACATTTGTGGGCCAGAAGCCATGATCGAAACTGTAAAGGCCACCCTGGGGGAAAACGACATTGCACAGGATAAAATTCACGTGGAACACTTTACCACGTCGGACGACCACTCTGCTCCAGAAACCATTGAAGAAGGTAAGACAAAAGTAAAAGTTATTATAGACGACGAAGAAACCGAGATTATGATGGATAGAAAGCAGCGCGTGCTCGATGCGGTGCTAGAGGAAGATCTCGACGCTCCATACTCCTGCCAAGGAGGAGTTTGTAGCAGTTGTGTAGCCAGGTTGACAGAAGGGAAAGTTGAAATGGCAAAAAACCAAATTTTAACCGATGCCGAAATTGAAGAAGGCTTGATTTTAACATGCCAAGCACATCCAACCACTGCTACCATCGCCATCGATTACGATGATGTTTAGATAAAAACAACTAGACTACAAAAATAAAATAGCTCAAAAAAACGATGTTTTTTTGAGCTATTTACTTTTAAAAGTAAACGGCTGACTTCAATTTAAAATCATTTTGTAATTTTAGTGAAATGAACATCGAAGAACTCTATCAATATTGCCTATCAAAAAAAGGCGTTACCGAAAACTTCCCTTTCGATGAAACCACCCTTGTATTTAAAGTAGGTGGGAAAATGTTTGCCCTGTGCGGACTCGACCGTTGGGAAGCGGGAGATAAAAGCATTAATTTAAAATGCGATCCAGAATGGGCCACGGAACTTAGGGAAAGCTATGAAAATATAAAACCTGGATACCATATGAGCAAAAAACACTGGAATACCGTTACCCTTGATCCGTATGAAATATCCAATGAATTTATAAAAGAACTCATAGACCATTCTTACCAGTTAGTATTTAACGGATTACCCAAGAAAGTACGCGAACAATTAAGCTGATTTATTCCCATATATTCACATCTAAACCACCACATACTTGTTAAATGGGATAATATATGCATAATTCTAGTTAACATCCTTTCAGTTAAAACCACCTTATTGCTATAGCTTTGTTTAAAACAAATTTAATAAAGTTATGCATGTACAATGGGAAGGTGTAATGCCAGCAGTGACCACAAAGTTTGATGAAAATGATTCGTTAGACCTGCAAATGTTTGAAGTTAATATTAAAGCACAGCTCGAGGCGGGCGTAAGTGGCATTATTTTAGGCGGAACACTGGGAGAAGCAAGCACCCTTACAGATGAGGAAAAGGTAACTTTAATAAAAGAAACGGTGCGTATTGTGGATGGAAAAATTCCGGTAATTATTAATATTGCCGAGCAAACTACAAAAGGTGCAATTAAAGCAGCAGCTACGGCTAAGCAAAATGGAGCCAGCGGCCTTATGATGCTCCCTCCAATGCGCTATAAAGCCAATGATTTTGAAACAGTCACCTATTTTAAAGAGGTAGCAAGTAGTACCGATTTACCTATAATGGTTTATAATAATCCTGTAGATTACGGTATCGAAGTAACCTTAGATATGTTTGAAGAATTATTGGAGTGCGGGAATATCCAAGCAGTTAAAGAATCTACTAGGGATATCTCCAACGTAACCCGTATTAAAAATAGATTTGGAAACCGGCTAAAAGTTTTAACGGGAGTAGACACCCTGGGTCTGGAAAGTATATTCATGGGCGCTGATGGCTGGGTTGCCGGTCTTGTTTGTGCTTTTCCGGAAGAAACAGTAGCTATTTATAAGCTGGCAAAAGCAGGTAAAAATATAGAAGCTCTTTCTATTTATCGATGGTTTTTACCTTTATTGGAGCTCGATATCAATCCCCAATTGGTACAAAACATCAAATTGGCAGAGGTAGCCACCGGCATTGGAACAGAAAGAGTAAGAGCTCCCAGACTACCACTGCAAGGAGAAGAACGCAAACGTGTTTTAAAAGTCATCGAAAATGGAATGAAAAACCGCCCAAAATTACCCGCGTACAAATCGCTTTAAGCAGACGGCGCATAGAAATAACAAATCTTAATACCAACCAATTAGATATAAAAGGCTTATTTTAAGCTAGTTTTTGGAAACATCCCTTAAAATTCAGAAATAATAAAAACAGGTTTTTAAATGATCACAGGAAAAAATTATATCGGTGATGAACGCATCGCAAAAGGAAACAAAACCTATAAAACATTTAATCCGAAGGAAAACAAAGAAACTCCATATTCATTTTATGAAGCTACGGAAGATGAAATAAACCAAGCAGTCGAACTGGCCTCTGAAGCTTTTCAAACCTATAAAAACGTTTCCGGAGCTAAAAAAGCTGATTTCCTCAATGCTATTGCTGAAGAAATTGAGGCACTTGGCGATCTTCTTATAGAAACATATGTGGCAGAATCTGGTCTTCCAGAGGGAAGGGCAAAAGGCGAACGTGGGAGAACGATGGGACAATTAAGAGCGTTTGCTTCCTTGTTGCAAGAAGGTTCTTGGGTAGAAGCCACGATAGATACGGCGCAACCAAAACGAGAGCCCTTGCCAAAACCAGACATTCGTAAAATGTTGTTTCCCATAGGCCCTGTAGTAGTTTTTGGAGCCAGTAATTTCCCTTTGGCTTTCTCTACAGCGGGCGGAGATACTGCCAGCGCATTGGCGGCAGGATGCCCTGTAATTGTTAAGAGCCACCCGATGCATGCCGGTACGGGTGAATTGGTTGCTGAAGCGATTATTAAGGCTGCCAAAAAAACTGGGATGCCCAATGGTGTGTTTTCTAACTTAAACAGCAGCGGGATAGAAGTAGGTCAGCAATTGGTTAAGCATCCCACAGTTAAGGCCGTTGGTTTTACCGGGAGTATTAAAGGAGGAACTGCGCTTTCTAAATTAGCACAAGAACGCAAAGAACCCATACCTGTATATGCAGAAATGGGAAGCATTAACCCTGTTGTTATTTTACCCTCTGCCTTAAAAGAACATAGCAGTCACTGGGCTCAACAATACGCTGCTTCCATTACTTTGGGAGCGGGACAATTTTGTACCAATCCTGGTCTTTTATTGGCTGTTAAAAGCGATGCTTTAAATGGTTTTATAACCCAATTAGGTAAAGAAATATCCCAGATCGCTCCTACCGCCATGTTACACCCCAATATTTGTGATACCTACCAAAAGAATATGGAACTCGCCTCTGCACAAGACAAGACAAAATTGGTAGGTGCATACGAAGGACAAGCGTCGCCAAACTTCGGAAAACAAAAAGTACTAACCGTTAACGGCCAGGAATTCCTAAAAAACACCTTGTTACATCAGGAAGTTTTTGGCCCTTACTCGCTGGTGGTTCAATGCGAGAATGATGAAGAATTAAAACATATACTAGAAGCACTGGAAGGACAATTAACGGGTACTGTTTTAGGAAATAAAGACGAGTTAAAAAACAAATCGGCTCTTATAGATGCTTTAAAAGAACGGGTTGGGAGGCTTATTTTAAATAGTGTCCCTACAGGAGTCGAAGTTTGCCCTTCCATGCACCATGGAGGTCCATTTCCAGCCACTACCGATGCCAAATACACTTCGGTTGGTGTTGCTGCCATTAAAAGGTGGGTACGCCCTGTGGCCTACCAAAATTGGCCCGTGGAACTCTTGCCACAAGCATTACAAAACACCAATCCACTTAAAGTAATGCGCTTGGTAAATGGGGAATATTCCAATAAACCGATTTAAAATCCTAACCATGCAAAAAATTCGTTTCTCCATAAAAATTCTTATTATAACTGTGCTACTATTCTCTTGCACTAAAAAAGAGGACGATGCCTCTGCACAGCTTGCCAATATTATTCAGGAAGTAGAAGATTTTAAACTTTACAAGGAAGAAACACATCCGTTGGGAAATTATGAAAAGGAACTGTTTAAAAAAGATGCCGATTTTGCCCAGGGTCAACTGGAAAAATTGAACTCGATAGATAAGGAGAAACTTTCCGAAACAGAGGAAATCTCTTTGGAATTGCTTCAGTTTACACTGCAGGATAGGGTAGATTTTTACACCTACGAAATGTACTTAAATCCCATTCAAGCAGATCAAGGCTTTCATCTTAACTTAAATTATCGGGTTAAACCCATATTAGATTATTCGGGAGCGAAAGCGTATCTCAATATGTTGAATGACATTCCGCATTTTGTAGATCAGAATTTAGCGCTTATTCGGGAAGGTATTGAAAAAGGGGTTTCACAGCCAAAAATTATTTTTAAAGGATACGAATCTTCTTATAACAATCACATTGTTGATACTGTTACCAATAGCTATTTCTATTCGCCCTTGAAACAGCTCCCCGATGTTTTAACGAAGTCGCAAAAAGATTCTGTTACAGCCGCTGCAAAAATTGCGATTAAAGAAAAGGTGATTCCATCATTTAAAAAAGTCAAAACGTTTTTTGAAGAAGAGTACCTCCCCAACACTCGTGAGGCCATTGGTGTTTCGGAAACGCCATCTGGAAAGGAGTTTTACCAAAACAGGATAAATTTTTACACCACTTCCAAAGAATATACCGCCAACGATATTCATGAATTGGGATTGCGTGAGGTTGCCCGAATTAAGGCTGAAATGGAAAAACTAATTCAAGAAGTCGAATTTAAAGGTTCTTTTGAGGGCTTTTTGCAGTTTCTACGCACCGATAAACAATTCTATGCCACCAGTGGCAGGGAATTATTAAAGGAAGCTAGGGATATTGCCAAAAGGATTGATGCCGAGCTGCCAAAATATTTTAAAACCTTGCCTAGAAAACCTTATGGCGTAAAGGAGGTTCCCGAGGCGATTGCACCAAAATATACAAGCGGCAGATACGCTGGGAGTTCGAAAAGTACAGAGCCTGGCTTCTATTTGGTTAACACTTATAATTTACCGAGCAGGCCGCTGTACAACCTTCCTGCATTAACGGCTCACGAAGCGGTTCCTGGACATCACCTTCAAGGTTCTTTAAACAATGAACTGGGAGATAGCATTCCAAAATTCAGAAAAAACCTTTACCTATCGGCTTATGGCGAAGGCTGGGCTCTATACACCGAATCCCTCGCGGGAGAAATGGGAATTTACACGACACCTTATGAAGAATTTGGAAAATTAACCTATGAAATGTGGAGGGCTTGCAGACTGGTGGTAGATACAGGCATTCATGCCAAAGGCTGGTCTCGGGAAGAAGTGGTGGAATACATGAAAAGCAACACTGCATTGTCTGAGCATGAGATAAACACAGAAACCGACCGCTACATTGGATGGCCGGGCCAAGCCATTTCCTACAAAATAGGGGCTTTAAAAATCAAAGAGCTAAGACAAAAGGCTGAAAATATGTTGGGAGCGAAGTTTAACATTCGCGACTTCCATGAGATTATACTTGAACAGGGCACCGTTACTTTGCCTATTTTAGAAGAAAGGGTAACTAACTACATTAAAGAAGTTTCAGAAAAATAAAACGTTATTATAGTTTATGGCAAGAAAAACGTTTTTTTGCGTTGATGCTCATACCTGCGGAAATCCCGTACGCCTTATCGCTGGAGGCGGACCAAATCTCTTTGGGAAGGACATGAGCGAAAAAAGACAACACTTCATTAAAGAGTTCGATTGGATTCGAAAAGGGTTAATGTTTGAACCTCGTGGGCATGATATGATGAGCGGAAGCTTAATTTATCCCCCCATAAACCCAGAAAACGACTTTGGGATCATTTTTGTAGAAACCAGCGGATGCCTCCCAATGTGTGGGCACGGCACTATTGGAACCATCACGATAGCTATTGAAGAAGGTCTTGTAACTCCAAAAACCCCTGGAAAAATAAAAATGGAAGCTCCCGCAGGACTTATAGAGATTGAATACCAACAAACGGGCGCAAAAGTAGATTGGGTAAAACTTATTAATGTAAAATCATATTTGGCAGCTACCGAATTAACCATTCATTCGGAGGTATTGGGAGAGTTAATCTTTGATGTTTCTTACGGCGGAAATTTTTATGCCATTATCGATCCACAAAAGAATTTCGTAGGTATTCATGAATTTTCTGCCAGTAAACTCATCCATATCAGTCAAGAAATACGTCAAAAAATAAATGTAAAATATAAAGATCGTTTTGTTCACCCAGAGGATGCCACCATCAATGGGGTAAGCCATATTCTGTGGACAGGAAACCCCATAAACCCATTATCTACGGCCCGAAATGCGGTTTTTTATGGAGATAAAGCCATAGATCGTTCTCCTTGTGGCACTGGAACTTCCGCAAGAATGGCGCAATGGCATGCTAAAGGAATGCTTCAAAAAGGGGAAGAATTTGTGCACGAAAGTTTTATAGGCTCCCAGTTTATAGGAAGAATTGAAAAAGAAACTATCTTAGCTGGTCAAAGTGCCATAATACCCAGCATTCAAGGATGGGCAAAAGTATATGGCTACAATAAAATTATAATAGATGATGAAGATCCATATGCTCATGGGTTTCAAGTAATTTAGAAAGCAAAATATATGCAAAAAAATATTGTAATTATTGGCGGAGGGATTGTAGGGCTATCTTCGGCCTACTATTTACATAAGGCTGGTCACGATGTAACAGTAATTGATAAAGGCACTATTAGCGAAGGCGCCTCTTTTGTTAATGCAGGCTATATTACGCCAAGCCATATAATTCCGCTAGCTTCCCCTGGCATGATTGCAAAGGGTATAAAATGGATGTTCAATTCTTCCAGTCCGTTTTATATGAAACCTCGATGGGATGCTGACTTTTTTAAGTGGTCCTGGTATTTTCATAAATCGTCTACCAAAGAAAAAGTAACCAAAGCCATCCCTGTTATTAAAGACATCAATTTGTTGAGCAGGGATCTTTATAAGGAGATGCTTAGATCTGAAGATTTAGGCCCATTTCACCTAGAACAGAACGGACTCCTAATGCTGTACAAAACCGAAAAAGCAGGAGCGAGTGAAATGGCTGTCGCCGAAAAAGCAGCTTTTGAAGGATTGGAAGTTCGCCATCTTGATTATTATGAATTAAACAACTTGGAACCTAATGTTACCATAGATGCCAAAGGAGCTATTTTTTATGAATGTGACGGCCACAGTACCCCGACGGAAATTATGAGCAAAATGCTCGCCTATCTAAAAGCGCATAATGTGGATATAAAAACGCAGGAAACCGTTGAAAAAATTAAGGTTGATAGGGATAAGATACAAGAAGTACAAACCGATAAAAGCCTTTATCATCCAGATGAGGTAATTATAGCCTCGGGCTCCTGGAGCGGTGAAATGGCTAAAAAAATAGGGGCTAACCTTCCTCTTCAGGCAGGGAAAGGATATAGAATAGACCTACATAGGCCTACCCACATTAAATTACCGGCCATCTTGATGGAAGCCAAAACTGCAATGACCCCCATGAATGGCTTTACCCGATTTGCAGGGACGATGGAATTTTCAGGGATTAATCCAACCATCCGAAAGGAACGTGTAGAAGCTATTGCAAAAGCCGCCAAAGCGTATTATCCAGATATCGACATTACTTCCGAAGAAAAACAAAAAGCACAAAGTGGCCTACGCCCTGTCTCCCCAGATGGGCTGCCCTACATTGGCCGAACCAAACATTGTAAGAATGTTGTTTTTGCCACAGGACATGCCATGATGGGTTGGAGCTTAGGACCAGCGACCGGAAAACTGGTTGCAGAAATTATTAATGAAGAAAAAACTTCTATGAATTTAGACGCCTTTAGCCCCGATAGAAGCTTTAAATAACTTAAAATGTCAGTTTTTAAAAACAGATAAGAACCTGTCAACTAAATTCATACATCTTTTACAGTGAAAATTATTGCTTCTTTAACAGAATTTTTCAAATATTTTTTTATAATGTAGTTAGTACAAATTTAAAATCGATATATGTTAAAAACTGTAGTAAAAGAAGGAGAGAGTATTGAAAGAGCGTTAAAGCGCTATAAAAGAAAATTTAGAAATACTAAAGTGCTTCAACAACTTAGAGATAGACAGCAATACACAAAACCTTCAGAAGAAAGGCGTCAAATAAAACAAAAAGCGGCTTACAAAGAGCAATACCTAAGAGACCAAGAAGAATAAATGCATTTTGGCTTTTAGATTTGGAATATTTATTTAGTTTTACCCGTAAAGCTAGACGAATATTGTATTCTAAATGAAAAATCCGCAACAATACTATACTGAAAAAATTTCAATTTTTCAGCAAGACTTAACGGCAGTCAAAAAAACACTTACCACACTTAGTGTTTTTAGGCTGCTTGTTTTTTTAGGTCTGGTCGCAATCCTTTATTTTTTCTGGGAAAACACCATAATTTTGGTGCCCAGCATTCTTGTATCCTTTGTTCTATTTATTGGTTTGGTTTCTAAATACAGTGACTTTAAGTACAAGAAAAACAAAATTCTAGAACGGATAAAGATCAACAGAACTGAATTAAAAGTGCTTGAAAAAGATTTTCACTTTCTTGAAGAGGGAAAGTCGTTCTCCAATTATACCCATGATTTTAGTCACGACATTGATCTCTTTGGCAAGGGTAGCTTCTTTCAATACAGCAATAGAACCGCCACTGAAGCCGGTAGAAAACACCTCGCTTCCCTTTACCTTGAAAACAATCCCGCAGATATCTCAAAAAAACAGCAAGCCATTAAGGAGCTTGCAGAAAAAATTGAATGGAGACATGATTTTAGTGCCACTGCAGCACAAGTAAAAACGGAAGTCCCAGCAGAAAACATTGCTAAATGGTTAAAAAGTCACCATCCCATAATAAAAAAGAAATGGACGTGGCTACCTTATGTTTTTTCTATCTGCTCCTTATTAATTTTTACATTGGCATATCTCAATGTAATTTCAAGTTCACTTATTATTTATTGGTTTTTTATCGGTCTCACCGTTTCTGGTATTAAGGTTAAAAAAATTAATCACCTTTCTGAAAACACCTCTAAAACACAAGATACTTTTCAGCAATACCACCAGTTGATCGCTAAAATTGAAAATACAACCTTCAGTAGCGAATTGCTTAAAGAAAAGCAGCAAATTATTTTAGGAAAGAACGAATCTACTTCTCAAATATTAAGAAGGTTTTCAAAGAGGCTCGACGCTTTGGAGCAACGGGGAAATTTATTGATTGCCGTCCCTGGAAATGCCTTTTTTCTTTTGGATAGGTTTAATACGTACCGCATTGAAAAATGGATCGCTGCCCACAAAAATGAAGTGGAGAAATGGTTTACGATAATTGCTTTTTTTGATGCCTATAATTCCCTCGGAAATTTTGCATACAACCATCCTAAATATGCCTTTCCTAAAATAAATAAAGACCGAAATACCATAAAGGCAACAAGGCTGGGCCACCCACTAATTGATGAAAATAAGTTGGTATATAACGATTTTGACATACGAAAGGAACAGTTTTTTGTAATTACAGGAGCCAATATGGCCGGTAAAAGTACTTTTTTACGTACCGTATCCTTACATATTGTTATGGCCAATTGTGGTTTGCCAGTTTGCGCTTCTTCCAGCGAATACAGTCCTATTAAATTGATAACAAGCATGCGTACCGCTGATTCTCTCACCGATGACGCTTCTTATTTTTATGCTGAACTGAAACGGCTTAAACTCATTGTAGATAAAATAAAAACAGACTCTTATTTTGTGGTCCTCGATGAAATACTAAAAGGCACCAATAGTAAGGACAAAGCTATAGGCTCCCGAAAGTTTGTGGAAAAATTATCAGCTTCCAAATCTACGGGCATTATTGCTACCCACGACTTGAGTTTATGCGAAGTTGCCAAAGAAAATAAGGCTGTTAAAAATTACTTTTTTGAAGCTTTTATTAATGGAAAGGAACTTACTTTCGATTATAAGTTTAAAGAAGGTATTTGCGAAAATATGAATGCTTCTTTCTTGCTAAAAAATATGGGAATTGTATAAAAATAAGACACCTGACTGTTTTATAAAACAGTCAGGTGTACAATCTCATCTATTTTAAAAGTTTAAACCGTTCGAATTAAAAAATAGTTTTTCTTACCCCGTTGCAGCAATACAAACTTATTATTTATAAGATCTGTTGTTGTTATTGAATAATCTTCGGTAACTTTTTCGCGATTAACGGAAATGGAATTTTCCTTAAGGGCCCTTCTTGCCTCGCCATTAGATTTTAAAAAACCTGTTTGGGCTGCCAAGGCTCCAATAACATCAAGTCCATTTTCAATATGTGTTCGTTCAACTTCCGCTTGGGGAACTCCTTCAAATACATCTAGAAATGTTTTCTCATTGAGCTGTTTTAAATCTTCAGCAGAACCACCAAATAGAATGTTAGATGCCTTTACCGCATTATCATATTCTTCTTTGGAATGTACGAAAGTGGTTACTTCTTCTGCTAATCTCTTTTGTAACAAGCGCATATGTGGAGCTTCTTTATGCTCTTCAACAAGTGCATCTATGGTTGCTTTATCTAAAAAAGTAAATATTTTAATATACTTCTCGGCATCTTCATCAGAAGTGTTTAACCAAAATTGATAAAACTTATAAGGAGACGTCTTATCGGCATCCAGCCAGACGTTTCCACCTTCCGATTTCCCAAATTTGGAGCCGTCGGCTTTTGTAATAAGCGGACAAGTAAGCGCAAATGCTTTGGCAGGTTCGTTTCCTTCAGCATCTACATTCATACGTCTTACCAATTCTGTCCCTGTGGTAATATTTCCCCACTGGTCGCTACCGCCCATTTGCAACATACAACCGTATTCTCTATGCAAATGGTAAAAGTCGTATCCTTGAATTAATTGGTAGGTAAATTCTGTAAAAGACATTCCCACTCCAGAATCGGCACTTAAGCGTTTCTTTACAGAATCTTTAGACATCATATAATTTACGGTAATACGTTTCCCTACGTCCCTGGCAAATTCAATAAATGAAAAGTCTTTCATCCAATCGTAATTATTTACCAAGATTGGAGCGTTTTTAGTATCTGCATTAAAATCTAGATACTTGGAAAGCACGGCTCTTATCCCTGCTACATTTTTCGCTAAAGTTGCTTCGTCCAACAAATTTCGTTCATCTGATTTTCCTGAAGGATCCCCAATCATTCCGGTAGCCCCTCCTACCAATGCAATGGGCCTATGACCTGCTTTATAGAGGTGAACCAATAGAATTATGGGCACCAAACTACCAATATGCAACGAATCGGAAGTAGGATCAAAACCAATATAGGCTGTAGTCATTTCTTTAGTAAGTTGCTCTTCGGTTCCAGGCATCATGTCGTGCACCATGCCTCTCCAACGTAATTCTTCTACCAAATTTGTGGTCATTGTTTTTGTTTTTTAGACAGCCGCAAAGATAGAATAATTGATTTATACTGGGAAGGCTTTTTGGAGTGAATGAAACTACGGAAAGTGCCCGTTTATATATTTTTGAAAATTGTTATAAAATATCTGCTTATATTTCCCTTCGCCATGTAAAATCCCAAGCCTTTAAAGCTATTAATCCATTTTTATTGAAGGCCAAGCTTTTTTTGCTGAAATGTTATTGTTCCTTTTTAACCATCTTAGGTGTAGGCACTTCCTTTTCTGGTATCAAATTAATTTCCAAAGCCTTGTAATCGAGTTTCCAACCAATTGCCTGCACCATGTTTTCGATCATTAAAACAGCATCCAAAGCTTCTTTTTTAGCAGATTCCAAAAGACCGCTGTCCGGAATTTTTTTTAAAATATGTTCTTTAGCTTCGCTATTTATGGCAGAAAGATCTTCAGAACGAAACCAGTTGAAAAGTCCTTCTTGAATGTCGTAGTATTTTACATCTGGCTCTATGCTCAAGACCTCGGGTTCTGGAAAGGAGGAAAGTATAATTATTTTTGATTCGGGGTCGGCATGCATCTGGATTTTCTTTAAATCGAACCCTACGTTTACTTTTGCATTGATGATAAGTAGGGCCTTCTTTTTACTACTAATGAGTTTTAAAAAGCGCTCCCGTACGTTTTCATATTGATATATTTCAGCAAATTCGCCTTCGACGGTAACCAACTTATATACGTTCCGAATCTTTTCTAAAAGGATAATGGATTGTTTTTCGGTACTTTCTGAAGAGCGTCGTTTCCAAAAAATTGAAACCAACCAATAAGTGCCCAAACCACCAAGTAATAACCCAATAAGTATTTCAACAAGATCATTCATGCTTCCCTATCTTTCCTAAGTGTGTGTTTTTAAAATCATCGCTGTATTTTAACCCGTATCCAAACATTCTATCAAAACTAGCGTGGGCAAATAAAAGGATCCCAATAAACAAAAGTATTTCGCTATTTATAACAGCCCCCATAAAATACAAAATTAAGGTTACTCCCTTATGATGTAATAAATTATATGTGAAAGCTCCAGTTTTTTCAGAAAAAACGTACCCAATCATCCCGAGGTCTGGAGCAAAAAACAATCCCAAAAACCACCACCAACTTAACGATAGTTTGCTAAATAGGAACATCCCTAAAAGCATCATAAAAAACTCCTCAATTTTCAAGCTTGTTTTCAATTGTTTAAAATTTTATACAAAATAGGTTTGCTGGGAGAAGCATCGTTAACAAAAGAAGCAATTTGTAAGTTTAAAATATAGCTGCCATCTAAAATATGACTTGGAACATAAATAAATTCTGTAATGGTGGCATCGGTTCTTTTTTCTTTGTAGAAATCCCAAAACGCTTTATGGGCTAGCAACCCGCCTTCGTCTTTTTCTTTGTCCACAGAGGGTAAATCGATTAAAAGGTGTTTTATTCCACATTCCCTTATAAAGATAGCCGTTTCTTCCAAAAGATAAGGCGGATTGGTATGGGAATATTGTTTGGTGGTTTTATCCAAGGTGTTTGGTAACGTTCTAATTACTAAAGCCCCTACCTCCTTATTACGTAACGCCGATTTTACTTGATTTTTGGTGATTACATAATCATCATTTAATTTTTGTGGGTGTACTGTAATTACTTCCGCAAGAAAGAAAAACTGTTTTAAGCAATCGTTTATACTGTAGAACTTTTCGGTAATATGACCTACACATTCGGTATGCGTTCCATGTGCATGTGGATTAAAACAAATATTATTAAAATTGGTAGATGCCCCCGCTTTTACACTGCCAGTAAAATCTCCGTCTTTAACCGGAGAAATTTCAGGTTGTTGTACATACCAAGCGGTGGGATTGGTAACATCTCCCCTTAAAGCTATGGAAATATCCAAAGGATTGGCAAGGTCAATTTCGAGATTTTTATTTTTATGTTGAATACTGGTTTTCATAACAGCGTATAATTCACTTTAAATTTAACATAAAAAGATCGGATGCGATTCCATCTGCCAAGAATTTCCCCTTTTTGGTGGTTATAAGTATCGTTTCCTTCTCATTGGTTTTTAACGATAAAAGTCCTTCATTTAAATACTTTTCTGCTTGCTGAAGTAAGTATTTCTTATAATTTGATCCATGTTCTCGGGCAACTCTTTCCAGAGAAACCCCCCAAACGGTTCGCAAACCTGTCATTACAGCTTCGTTGTAACGATCTGTTTTACTCAACACCTCTATTTCATTGGGCAAAACATCTTCAGAAATCAATTTTAAATATCTAGAGTTGTTACTTACGTTCCAACTGCGGTTATCTCCATCGAAACTATGTGCAGAAGGGCCGATTCCAAGATATTTTTTCCCCAACCAATAGGCTGTGTTGTTTTTACTAAAAAAACCTTCTTTTCCAAAATTGGAAAGCTCATAATGAATGAAATTGTTGGCGGTTAAAGTATCAACCAAAATATCGAAATGCTCTTGTGCCAGCGCATCGTCTACATCGTCTATAATGCCTTTTTCTATAAAACTTGCCAAAGCGGTTTTTGGCTCTACAGTTAAGGCATAACTAGAGATGTGCGGAACATTAAAAGAAAGTGCTTTTTGGATGTTCTTTTTCCATTTCTCGGGTGTCATATGTTGAACACCATAAATAAGATCGATGGAAATATTATTGAAGTACCGTGTTGCTATTTCAAGGGAATGAATCGCTTCTTTGGCGCTATGTGCCCTGTTCATTAATTTTAAATCATCATCGAAGAAAGACTGAATGCCAATACTCAACCTATTTACCCGAGATTCTGCCAAAGTAATGATTTTTTCTTTGCTAAGGTCGTCTGGGTTTGCTTCTAAGGTAATTTCTGGATCGGGTATGACCTCAAAATGATTGTAAATGGTATCTATTAAAAACTTAATTTCCCCCACGTTAAGCACGCTGGGTGTTCCACCGCCAAAATAAATAGTCTCGATGGCTTCATCTACTTCATCTTTTCTTAAAATCATCTCTTTGGCCAACGCCTGTACTATCTCATTTTTCTTTTTAAAAGAAGTTGAAAAATGAAAGTCACAATAAAAACAAGCTTGTTTGCAAAAAGGGATATGAAGGTATATTCCAGCCATTTTACAAAAGTATCACTTTGATATTACAATATTCATTACTGTTAAATCAATTTTTAATTTAGGGTTTATAGCATTTAATTACTAAATTTATTTCGTTTTGAGTCATTATAGAGAATTCTATAGACATCTATCCCCAAAGTAGCGTAAGCCTACTTACAAATCTACATTGAAAGTTTTTTTGGCACAGCTGGAAAAACTTCTAAGTCGGTATTGACAATAAGTCTTTAACCGCAAAAACCAATTTTTATAAAACAACCCAGCCGAAATACAACTTGTAATGAAGTTGACTATTTTATCTGTACATTTCTACAAAGCATTTAAAAACGAGTGCACTGCATTGCTAATTCTAGTAATTGGTTTACTTACTACCACTGATAGTTTGGCTCAGCGGGTGTATGGAAACACACAACAAACTGCTGCCACTTCATTAGGCTCTGTGAATAATGCAGGTAGGGTTGTAGATGCCAATTACAACAATTTTTCAACCTTAAATGTAACCTTGAGCCTGCTTACTACTGGTATTGCCCAACAAAATGTTCGATTTACAGGAGCACTTAAACCAGCGCCTACATCGCCTTTAATAATACGGTTTGGTAGTGGCTCTTTGTTAGGAATAGGCAATAATACTACTATACAACGTACCAATGGCGGTATTAACAATACTGTTGGAACTGCTTACACTCAACAATCTTTAATCGATTTAATAAACGCCAATTCCTCCAGCGGAGCTACCGAGGTTTCCATCCCTATTCCTGGGGAAAATATCGCCAGTGACGGATTGCGGCTTCGTATAAGCTCTGCTCTTGGCGTAGCATTATCTGCTCGCTTTTACTATGTGTTTTTTATTGCTCCTCCCATATTATCTACTGCCTCCCTTTCGGTTTGCGATGGCAGTGACGGGACGCTTCAAATAACAAACTTTCAATCGGGATACACATACCGTTTATATGATAGCCTTACTGGTGGCAATCTCATAGCTTCAGGAAACACAAGCACCCTAACTTTTTCAGTAGAAAATCTATCCAGTGGCACTTATTATCTCGAAGCTGTTGAGGGAGGAACAGAATTTCTCTCATCACGAACGGCCTTCAACATAACTGTTTACCCCAAACCCGGCAATCCAGAAATAGAAATTAATAACCCAATAAATTAAAAATTATAACCTTTTAAAATTCAATACAATGAAAACGCTACACAAACACTCCATTCAAGTTCTAGTCGCATTTTTAACCTTATTTGTTTTTCAAGTAAATGCACAAACACCTCCCAATCCCACAACCCCTATTTCCACCCCTACCGATTTGGATGTAGGGACCATTAGCAGTGGTGCCACAATGGTTACTGTTGTAGATGGTGCTGTACTTTTTTACAATCCAGCTACAAACGGTCCAAGTATTACCTTGCAAGCAAGTACCGATGATGGTAACGGAAACACTTTCTCTTCGTATGAATGGTATACTGTGGCAGAAGATGATACAGAAACCGTGGTAGCCGGAGAAACAGCCGCTTCTTTAAGCTTAACTTCCTTGGCACCTGGTTACCATAAATACAGGGTGTATGGTTTGGCAGATTTTGGAGGCGGAACTATTACTTGTCAGTCCGACGAATACCAAGACATCATTCTATTTGTGCTATCACCTTTAACGGTGGAAACTACGGCAAACTTAAACGGTAACCCACAAGAATTCTGTACCAACGATTTGCCCGCAACTCCAATTAACCTGTCGGTAAGCGATATTACTGCCGATTACTCTGCCAACACTAATGGATACGCTAACCCAGCTGGAAGTGATTTTGAGGTTACCTATGCTTGGTTTGCTGTAAGCGGAGGCGATACCACCAATCCTATCAATCTAAGCAATACTACCGATAATTATGACGTAACCCTTACCGACCCGGGAACATATACTTTTTATGTTGAAGTGGAATATACCGTAAAAACCGACGACGCATCGAGAGACTATGTTACCTATGTTGGCAATGTGGAAGATGGAACAGGAAATCCGTTTGAAGTTACTATAAATGAAGTTCCTGGCGCACCAACACTTACCATTGGCGCTGTTACCGAATAATTCGAATATTCTAGATTTTAACTTGTAGAAAACAAACAAGCGAGACATACAATGCTATAAATAAATAAGGTGCCTTATTCATTTAACCATACAAAAGCCTTTGGGTATTTGTTACTATTTCTGGTATGCTTTTATGCGAAAAGCTACACCCAAAACAGTAACGAACCCATTGTTTTAACTCCCGGAAGTACGTTGACCATAAATGCTTTTTCCGAAGGAGCCACTGGTTATGTGTGGTTACGAAACAATACTGTGATTGAAAATTATACTGAAAGCAGCTATTTGGTAACCAAAGATGGTTCGTATGCAGCTATTGCCTATAACGACCAGGATTGTACATCAGAAATTTCTGACACCATTCGCGTTCTATTTGTTGAAGATGATGAAGAAGAACCTGATGACCCCATATTTGGAGTGCAATATTTCTGCGGAAGGGCTTCGCCTACCTTAATGGATATAGAAACCTATAACGAAAATATTGTGTGGTTTTCTTCTGAAGATATTACTGAAAGTTTGCCCGCTACAACCGTATTGGAAGAAGGGAGGACCTATTACGGAGTTAATCCTGAAACCAATACGAAGTTCAATGTAGAAGTGTTTTTAGATTATTGTATTGATTTTGCTATTCAGAAGGAAGTAGACCGTGCTCGAGTGTCCAAAGGTGAGCAGGTGACATTCACCATAACCTTAACCAATACTTCTGGTATTGATGGAAAAGACATCATGGTTACCGATAAATTGCCATCGGGTTTTGAATACGTAAACCATACAACCAACATAGGAACTTATAATAGTACCTCTGGTATATGGGAAATTCAAGACTTTAACAATGAGGAAATGGCTGTACTGAAAATTCTGGTAAAGGTAGCCGATATTGGAAGCTACTTGAACACGGCAACCTTAGAATATTCTTCCCCTGAAGATTTTATTACTGAAAATAATGTCGCCGAAGCGGAAGTTTTCCCGAACTGCCTAAACATTTACAATATCCTTACACCAAATAATGATGGCAAAAACGACACATTCACCATAGCGTGTATTGAAGATTACCCTAATAACAAGCTTCAAATATTCAATAGAAATGGAAGTTTGGTTTATTCCAAAAATGGATACCGTAACAGTTGGGATGGTGTTGCAAGTGTTAAAGGGGTTGTTAATAGAGATGGCAAATTGCCTAGTGGCGTATATTATTATGTGTTGGAGTTAGATGAAAACACCAAAGCAATGACAGGCTGGCTATACATCGCATATTAATTGAAATCACCCAGAAACCAAAATAACCTCATCGGGGGTAACGGCAAAAACTTTGTCTTTTTTGGTCGGTTTTAGGCTAAAATTGCCAGTAAAATCGCCAAAAGCAGGTAATATAAGTTGATTTTCGGTTTGGTAAAAGCAGGGCAATTTCAGTTTCTGTCTTCCGGGGCCTTTTAAATGAATTCCCGGATGTACATGTCCGCAAATATTAAAAACGCCTTCTGCTTCTTCAGGATGGTGTGTAAGAAAAAATGAGTTTGATTGCCAGTCTTCCATCAATAAAATATCTAAGTTTTTAAACTTTTCTTCAGCAATAATATCGTGGTTTCCTTTTATTAAAATCAGTTTTGCGGAAACTTCGCTGCACCAATCTTCAAAATATAGCCACTCTTTATTGATTTTACTATGGAAAAGGTCTCCCAAAAAACTGATTGTTTTCGGTTTAAAATATTCAATTAGCTTATCCAGATTAAAATAGTTTTTATGCATTGTTTTTAGCGGAATGGCAATCCCTTCTTTTCTAAAATGCGTGGCTTTGCCTAAGTGCACATCGGCGATGAGCAACATTTCTTTCTCCTGCCAATACGCCCCGCCCAAGGGGTGCAAAACAAAATGATTATTTCTAATTTCGATGGTTTGGGTCATAAACTACACTACCGATTTTTCTACGGTTACTTTAATGGATTTGCTAATGGGCGTATAGCTTTTGTCGGCATAACGATTGTAAGGCACCAACACATTGGTTTCTGGAAAATAGGCCGCCAAATTACCTTTCGGAATTTTATGCGGAACCACTAAAAACTGCAATGCTTCGCGCCGCTTTCCGTCGTAATTACTTATTAGATTTACTTTTTCCAAACGCTCTACTCCAATCTTTTTCATGTCGGAAGGATGCATAAAAACCACCCTTCGCTCATTGTAAACCCCACGATACCTATCATTGAGTCCGTACACAGTGGTGTTGAACTGGTCGTGAGAACGTATGGTCATCAACAAAAATTCGTCTTCTACCAATTCATGCTCGGGAAGCTCGCAATTACTAAACTGTGCTTTTCCTTCTGGCAAGTGGCTAAAATCAAGTTCGCGCACATTGTTTGGCAAGTAAAAGCCACCTTCTTTGCTATTTTCCTCCACTTTCTTAAAAGAAGGGAGCACCTCACTCATTTTATTCCGTATTTCGGAATAATTACTACTTAACCCTAACCAATCTACTGAATGTTTGCCTTTAAAATAAGCGTTGGCAATGCCCCCGATAATCTCTGGTTCACTCTTTAACCAATCGGAAGCCGGTTCGAGAACGCCACGGGTTCTGTGTACTTTCCCCATGCTATTTTCAACGGTAAGAAAACGAAGTTCGCCATCTTTTTTGTCGTGTTCAGACCTTCCCAAAGTGGGTAAGATTAGTGCTTTCTTTCCTGTAATAAGGTGCGAACGATTTAATTTCGTGCTTATCTGTACGGTAAGATTGCAATTTTGAAATGCTTCTGCGGTGTAATAGGTATCTGAAGCTGCCGAAACAAAATTTCCGCCAAGGCCTACAAATACTTTAGCATTCCCTTCATGCATAGCTTCCATGGCGCGAACGGTATCGTAGCCTTCTTCAATCGGCGGTGTGAATTTAAATACTTCCGCTATTCTTTCATTTAAATCTTCATTTACAAAATGCATGATACCCACAGAACGGTCGCCCTGAACATTGCTATGCCCACGAACAGGACAAGTACCGGCGCCGGGCTTGCCCAAACTGCCCTTCAGCAATAATAAATTTACACACTCTTTTATGTTTTCCACCCCATTTTTGTGCTGAGTAAGGCCCATGGCCCAACAAACAATAATTTTTTTATTCTTCGCCAATAGCGCCACAGTTTGGTTAATAACATCTTCGGAAACTCCGCAGCGTGCTAATAATTCTTCTTCTGAAAAAGAAGCTAAATGGGAAAGAAAAGAGGTGTAACCAACAGTAAACTTATCAATAAAAGAATGGTCGAAAACGGAGGGGTCCTTTTCTGCTAAAACAGCTAATTTCTTCATAATTAGCTTTAAAAGCGCCACATCTTCATTGATTTTAATAGGGATATGTACATCGCTAATGGCGGTTCCAGAAGTAAGAACGCCGCCAACGGATTGCGGATTTTTAAACCGAACCAAGCCTGCTTCTTCCAACGGATTTATACTTACAATCTTTCCACCGTTCTGCTTGCATTTTTCCAGTGCCGACAACATTCTTGGGTGATTGGTACCCGGATTCTGACCCAGAATAAGAACAACCTCAGCCTCATAAAAATCTTCCAACTTTACCGAACCTTTGCCTATTCCCAAGGTCTCACCGAGGGCAACGCCACTGGATTCGTGGCACATATTCGAGCAATCCGGCAAATTGTTGGTGCCAAAAGCACGGGCGAACATTCCGTATAAAAAAGCCGCTTCATTGCTAGACCGACCAGAGGTATAAAAAATGGCTCCGTTAGGGTTATTTAATTGATCAAGTTCTTCTGCGATAATTTCAAAAGCCTTTTCCCAAGAGATGGGTTGGTAGTGCGAGCTTCCTTCCGCTAAAAACATGGGTGCTTCAATACGACCGCTTTTACCAATCTCGTAGTCGCTCCAGCGCGATAATTCTTCTACGGAATACTTTTGAAAAAATGCTGCATCTACGCGTTTGGTGGTAGCTTCTTCTGCCAATGCTTTTGCACCATTTTCGCAATACTCTCCCAGTTTAGAACGGTTTTCTGGGTCTGGCCAAGCACAACTTGGGCAATCAAAACCTTCTTTTTGATTCATTTTTGCCAAAGCTTGAAAAGAACGGGCAACCCCCATTTCCTTAAAACTGTGCTCCAAAGCTACTTTAACGCCCAACATCCCCGCCGCATAGCTGGTTGGCGCTTTTAATTCTATCCCCGTGAATTTTATTTCACTTTCTGGGGATACTTTTCTGGAAGTGTGGTTTGTTTTCATTTTTCAGAGATTTTATGGTTCTCATTCATTCTTCTATTTCATTTATATCTTTTCAGAAAACTTTATTATAAGATTGAGGTAAAAACCAAAGGATTTTACCTCAGTTCTTTGTTGTAAAGCTTTATTTATTCTGGTGGTTTTACCATTTCCCAAGTCGGATAGATTATAGAATCCTTTATTTTCGCTAAATTCTTTTCACAAACTATTTTTCCTATATAGTTAAAAAGTTTTAAATCATTTTCATTCCATTCGATTGTGAAATCTACCAAAGAATCAGCTACTTTTCCATTTCTCTTAATTAAAAGAGCAGTCATTCCTCGTGTAGGGTTTATTTCTCTCTCGTTTCTTTTTTTGGGGTTAATATTTCTAATTAATTCATTTAAGTCTTTTAGTTCGTTGTGATTTAATTGTCTAGTGTAATTTCCATACTCATTGCGAATCTTTCCGTTAACAAATATTGAGTCATTCTTTATAAGCAAGTTATCGTAAGAATCTGATTTACAATTTTCATTAAGGAAAAAGGTTTTAAGTAAGACATTTGAAATTCCGATTTCTAAAGAGTTCGTTTTTTTAAAACTCAAAAAAGTGTTTGTAATCAAAACGAATGCTATTAAAATTTTTATTTGTTTCATGATGTTTTACAACTCCTTATATCTACAAAGTTACCATTATCTTTTTATGACTTTGGAGGTAAAAAAATCCTTCGACAAGCTCAGGATGACATTTTACGTTCTAAAAGTATTTTCAAAAAACTTTAATTTGTTCTTTTTAAAACTGCACATTGGTTTGACGATGAGTAATTTTCTGCGTTGGCAATAACTTTCGCTAGTACACACCATACTGAAAATCCATAAGTCCCGAAGCTTCGGGATTGAGAATAAGGCGAGAACAAGCAGTTACTTATAGCCGTTGTGGTATTTTTGCACTTTTTTCCGTTCTGCTTTCAGCGTTTACAAAGACATTCTCTTCTGCAAGTTTTGGCTTGTGAGTCGGCTGGTGCGACTTGCCAATGTGTAGGGCTTTTTGTGTTGGCATTACGCTATAATAATGTGATTCGTAAATAAAGTATGAGGCGCACTCACTAGATTAATGTCAAATTTTAAGGATGGTTCTACTCTCGAACTTGCATTATGGATTCTAAACGAGATTTGCCAACCTTCATTTAATGAAACCAATAAAGTCGTAGTCGAATTTTCTTGGTAAACAATTTCAATTAGTCTTGATGGTAATTTTAATTTCGGTATTCTAGCTTTAGGCTTTATGTTCTCAAATGGTAAGTTCAATGTCCCGCTTAAATTGTAGGCTTGAATTTCTACTTTTTTATTTCCCTTGATTACCTTGTAAAAATCTTCGTTTCCAATAAGATATCGCACGAGATTCTCTGCAACAATACTTGAGTTTTCTTTATCAAGTCTCAAAAGTTCTTTTCTGAAAGCGTCTAAAATTGGAATATAAACGACTTGATGCATATTTTCAATCGAAGTCCATTTTGTTAATTTGTCAGAAGCTTTAAGATTTGCCAACATATCAAAAATTGGTTTTATTTCATCAAAATAGTTTTGTGAGCAAGGAACTCCTAACCATTTCTCTCCAAAGTCAATGTTTAACGATAACCTTGAATGCTTTACAGCTCTATGATTGTTTTTTGCGGAAATTCCAATTTCCCATTTTTGCATAGAACGAATAATGAGAACATCACGAACATCTCCTGTTTGTCCTGCTTGGTCACTTAAGATTTCAAGCACCAAAACATCTTCTTTACTGATGCCATTTGACAATCTTGGCTCAATGTCAATTAAGAAATTTATAGCCGCACTTGCCGTAATTCTAAAAGTATCTTGTTCATTCTCAAAGAAACTATCAAAGCATCCTTTTGCGTTATGATAAGGTTCGTTTTCTGTAATAAAAACGCTGGTAATCTTGTTTAAGCGTCCGTGAAATTCTAAAAGCTAGGCATATTCAAACGCTTTTCCGTTTACTGTTTGAGTGGGGCGCGTCCCTGCGGGTCGGGCTATCCGTTACAAGTATTCGCTCGTTCCTCAGTATGGGCTTTCCACTTCTATCCCTCACGCGTTAGTATCCTACTAATAATATACCTTTCAATGGCAGATGCAATCGACTTGAAATATAAAGAGTTTCCAAAAAAGAATATATTTTCATAAAATCATCAGCTCCTCTGTAATCATTTCTTACAGCAATAATGAGATATTCAACTTCAAACATCATACAAGCTTGAAAAATATCTTTTAAAAATTGATTATTGTCTACAGCTCTTCCTGCTTCAACTTCGATAACTATTTTACCATCTTTACTTAAAGCGTCAGCGTTAAAGCTTTTGTCAATTTGATTGTTATATCCGAAAAGAACAGGAACGTGTATTTTATCATTTTTTGTTTTACCGGTTTCAACATCATACTCTAATTCTTCAAGGTGTGGTCTTAAAACTTCAAGAACATCATTACTATTTAATTTCAAATGTCCCGAACTAATTTCATTCTCAACTTTTTGAAAACATTGAATGACAGCCTTAACATCTGTAGTAATTCCGTGAGAACGTGGAAAAAATTGAAATCTAATCATATTTCGGATAAAATCAGTTCAACAAGTTTGTCATTTTTTAGTAATAAATTCTCATCAGCAGTGAAATAGAAAATTTCCTCATCAATTATTCTTGCATCTTCAGAAACATAAGTTCCATCAACATTCATCAAGCTATCATTCAGTTTTTCGGTGCTAACTTGTCTTTCCCCAAAAGGGAAACTTAATAGTAATGTTGGATATTCTTTTCCTTCAAATTTTATCATTTCCATTATGCTGTTATTTTAAATTTCATTTTTGGTGCTTGTGGATGAATTGGTGCGTGCCTTCCTCCTGCTTGAATTGTAAATGATTGCTCGTCCCAAGTTCTTACACGGTTTCTCGACATAAACATTGAAGAAAATCCGCCAATCATATATTCGTGGTTCGGAATTTTACAGTTTTCTTTATTTGTTTTGTTTCCTTCTTTAGCTGGTACAACACTGTTTTTTAAATCTGAATTAGCTTTTTCAAGCGTAATTTTTTCTTTTTCAGGTTTTGGAAATTGAAACTTAAAATTTAAGTCTTTTCGAATGCCAACAAAAAACACTCTTTTTCTATCCTGCGGTACATCAAAATCAGACGCGTTAAGCATTTGGAATGACAATTCATAACCAACTCCTGCATTCTGAAACATTTCCTTTATATTTTTTAATGCTTCGCTATGTCTCCCCAATAGCATTCCGCTTACATTTTCGGCAAGAAAGAATTTGGGTTGCTTGGCTTCTAATATTCTGATAAAATCAAAAAAGAGTTGTCCTCTTTTATCATTTATTCCACTTAGAGAACCTGCTTCGCTCCAACTTTGACAAGGTGGTCCACCAATTATTCCATCACACTCTGGAACTTCGTCAGCAGGAATATCCACGATACTCCTTTTATCTAAAATTGTGTGTGGATGATTTTTTTCATAAGTCTCCCAAATATCTTTATCATATTCATTAGCCCAAATAACATCAAAACCTGCTTTTTGGAATCCTAAATCAAGTCCACCTGCTCCTGCAAAAAATGATACTATTTTCATATTACTTTTTCTTTTAATATTCTTCTGTATTCTGCTTTTTCCTCTGCAACTTTTAAAAGCTGTTTAGTGCAATTCGTTTCGTAAATCTTTTTCCCGATTTGGTCGGTAACATATTCATTGCGCAATTCTGTGAGGTCGAGTTTGAAGATTTTCGCAAGTTTTGGTAATCGCTTTTCATCAAAATCTCGTTTTCCGTTCTCAATTTTGCTCAAGTTTGCAGAGTCCAAATTCAATTTGGCAGCAAGTTGAGTTAGAGTCAGTTCGTTTTCATTTCTCAAAAGTCGGATGTATTCTCCAAACGTGGTTTTCATAAGACTTGTCATTTTTTGACAAATCTATAATTTTTATTGAGATTATTCGATTCGAGCCTTGGAAAATTTTACTCTTTTGGTTTTTTGCGTTTGGCTTGTGGGTTGGCAAAAACCAAATGTGCCTATTTGCGCGTTGGCCGTTTTTCGCATGAAGCACAACTCCTTATATCTACAAAGTTACCATTATCTTTTTATGACTTTGGAGGCAATAAAATCCTTCGGCGAGCTCAGGATGACATCTCACGGAATTAATATATTTTTAGAAAACTTCATTTGTTTCGTTAGAAGTCAGACTTAAATATAAAACTATTTCTCCAGTTGTAATTTCATTTTACGTATTCGGTCGGCGAGTTTTTCTGAGGACAGTTTTTCCCGCAATCTATCCGTAATTATGGGAAAGGAAAACGGCGTAGGCTTTTCACATTCCCGCCAAACAATCCTTTGGTTTTCTATGCGCTCCAATGCCTGAATGAGCCTTCCTTCCTCCAAAGAATGCTCAAAGGTTTCCCGATAGGATTGGAGGTACAATAAATTCTCGGGTTCGTAATCGCGAAACACATTAAACAGCAATTGCGAACTACTTTGCAGGTGTTTGCTCTTTAAAAGTTTATCAGGAAACCCTTGAAATACGAGTCCGCCCACAACGGCGATATCCCTAAATTTTCTGCGGGCCATTTCCGTGGCATTTAAACTTTTCTCGAGGTCGGCATGCATAAATCGTGGCGTAAACAAATCGTTATCCAATACATTTTGAATATCTATTTTTTGATCGGAAAGCAACTCAAATCCATAATCGTTAAAGGCAATGGAGAATGTTATGGGCTGCAAAAGACTAATGCGGTATGCCAATAAACTTCCCATGGCTTCATGAACAAACCTCCCTTCAAATGGATAAAAAATAGCATGATGTCCCTCTCGGGTTTTAAAAGTTTCAATAAGAAATTCTTTATCGGTAGGAACGATCGATTCTTTAGTTTGCCTTTCAAAAACAGGCGCCAAAGCCTTTAATTCCGAAGAAATAGTTTCCGTATGGTAATTGTATAATTCCTTCCGAAGCAATTCACTCATCTGTGATGAAAAACTCATTCTTCCACCCATCCAACTTGGAACTTTACTGCTTTTCTGCTTGGATTTCTTTACCAACACTTTCATGTTTTTTATACTGAAGAGTTCTAAATTCCGTCCAGCGAAAGTAAAAACGTCGCCGGGCTTTAGTTTGGAAATAAACCATTCTTCAATAGTACCAATGTAGCCTCCTTTTAAATATTTTACTGAAAGTACGGCATCACTCACAATAGTTCCAATAGACAATCGGTGTCGCATGGCGGTGCGCCGACTTTCTACTAAAAACTTTCCTTCCTCATTGACCACTACTTTTTTGTATTCGTCATAATTTTCCAGCGATTCACTTCCCACGGTAATAAAACGAAGCACCCAGTTCCACTCTACTTCTGTCATGCCCTGAAAACAAAAAGTAGTTTTTACTTCCTTAAATATATCATCTGGGAAAAATCCATTGGAAACGGCTAGGGTAGTGAGATACTGAATTAAAACATCGAAAGAAAGTAAATATGGAATACGATCTTCCACTTGCGCTGTTTTTACGGCATTTTTAAGTGCTGAAGCTTCAATAAGTTCGATGGCGTGGGTGGGTAAAAAATAAATAACACTTTCTTCTCCCGGTCTGTGCTTACTTCGTCCTGCCCGTTGCATAAATCTAGCGACTCCTTTGGGGCCACCTATTTGAATGATGGTCTCCACAGGCGCAAAATCGACCCCCAAATCTAAACTCGAGGTACACACCACTGCTTTCAGACTTTCATTACGAATAGCACCCTCTACCCAAAGTCGGGTTTCTTTGCCAATACTACCGTGGTGCATAGCGATTTCCCCAGCAAATTCGGGATGCTTTGCTAAAATGGCTTGAAACCAAAGTTCGCATTGTGCCCGCGTATTGGTGAAAAGCAAAGTGGTTTTACTTTTTTCGATAATTGGAATTGTTTTTTCCAGAAGATGAAGCCCTAAATGACCCCGCCACGGGAACTTTTCCATGGTGTCGGGGAGAATGGAGCGCACTTTAATTTTTTTTTTTAGGTTGGCGCGGAGTAAGATTGAATTTTTTAACGCGGCGGAATTGGGTCCCAACAATACTTCCCGAGCCTGCTCTAAATTCCCAATGGTAGCCGAAATCCCCCAGATTTGTAATGGCGAACAGACGGTTTTTAATCGGGAGAGTGCCAATTCAATTTGCACGCCTCTTTTCGAGCCCAACAATTCGTGCCATTCGTCTACTACCGCTGCATTTAAAGTAGAAAAAGTCTTATCGTAATTTTTAGATGAAAGTAATAAATGAAGGCTTTCTGGAGTGGTAATGAGTAAGTCGGGCATTTTTCGTTTTTGGGCAGCCCGTTCTTTTTGTGGCGTATCGCCCGTTCTAATACCAACGGTAAAAGGCAATTCTATTTCATCGCAGAAACGCTGGGTAGCTTGTTGAATTTCCAACGATAATGCTTTTAAAGGCGTAATCCAAACTGCTTTTACTCCTATGGGATTTTTGGTTTTATAGTCAGGATTTTCCTGAATGTATTTCAAGATAATCCCAATCCACAGTGCATAGGTTTTTCCGCTGCCTGTAGGCGCGTTTAGCAGTCCGTTTTTACCTTCTAAATAGGCTTGCCATGTTTTTTTCTGAAACGGAAAAGGTTTCCAGTTTTGTGATAAAAACCAGTGTTCTGCGATTTTAAACAGTTCTTTTGTGTAATTTTTATTTTTGTCCAAACTGAAGTTGATTTGAAATTTGGTATAAATTTGAATTTCTTTCATTTCTTTTGCTCGCCCAAAAGAAACGAAACAAAGAAAAAGGCGACTTATCCAATGAATTTTTTCGACCATAAAGTCGAAAAACCGTAACCAAAACTCCGCGTCGCTACGTTCCTCCACTCCTGATCTCGGAGCTTTTGATTACTATTCTCCAGATAAGTAATTATGCTTCGCATACTGACCGATTAAATTTTCTGACCATAATCATCCTTTTAAGCCAATAAAGCTTTTAAGTCTTCCAAAGTATTTGCTTCTTCAATTTTTTTGTCTTTACGCCATCGTAAAATACGTGGAAAACGAACGGCAACGCCACTTTTATGCCGTTTGCTTTCTGCAATTCCTTCAAAAGCGATTTCAAAAACCAATTCGGGAACCACTTGTCGAACTGGTCCGAAACGATCGGTAGTGTTTTTCTTTACAAAATTGTCCACTTTTCGAAACTCGGCATCCGTCAATCCGGAGTACGCTTTGGCAAACGTTACCAATTCTTTATCGTCCCAAAGTGCAAAAGTGTAATCCGTAAATAAATTGGTTCGCCTTCCATGGCCACGCATGGCATAAGTGAGAACGGCATCGATAGTGAGCGGATCAACTTTCCATTTCCACCAATCACCTTTTTTTCTTCCCACGAGATACGGCGAATCTTTGCGTTTTAGCATCAATCCTTCGCTTTTAACTTCCCTCGCCTGTTCCCGTTCTGTGGCAGCTTGGTCCCAAGTAGAAAACTGCATGATTTCCGACAAATGGAATGGTAAATTATTCTTTTTCTGACTATTGTAAAAATTGTCCAGCACCTTACGACGTTCTTGAAATGATTTGTTTCTAATATCTTCGCCGTTCCACTCCAGCAAATCGTATGCTTTTAAAATAACCGGCGTTTTTTCCAGTAACTTTTTGGATACGTTTTTTCTCCCGATTCGCGTTTGCAGCTCATTAAAAGTACCAATAAAACCTTCCGTAAAGGCTAAAATCTCGCCATCAATAACGGTTCCGTCAGGGAAATGTGTAACGAATTCTTGAAACTCCGGGTACTTATCGGTTACCAATTCCTCTCCGCGGCTCCACACAAAGAGTTCGTTGTTTCGAACAATTACCTGTGATCGGATGCCATCCCATTTGTGTTCAAAGTACCACTCTTTAATATCGCCTAAATCGCTTGGCTCTCCCTCCAAAGCGTACGCCAAATAAAAAGGATATGGTTTGCTAAGATAATCTTCTTCATTTTCCTCTAAAATCAATTTTTGAAAAGTAATTGTTTGCGGCGTCCAATTACCCATTAATTTATACGCCAGCACGTCTTCATCAATTTCCGTGGCTTTGGCAAGCGCCCGTGTCATGAGTTTCTGACTGATACCAATTCGAAAACTTCCAGTAAGGATTTTATTAAAAACAAAACGCTCATAATAATCCAATTCCCGCCATTTTTGCTGAAGGTATTTTTTCTTATCTACCTCATCCCAATCTTTCAACTGAATAACTTCAGCAATAATTTCATGTAATTTCTTTTCATTATTTGATTGAGCCGTCGGAATGACCAACGCAATTGTTTCCGCCAGATCTCCAACAATATGATACGATTCTTCAAACAACCAAAGTGGGATACTGGCTTCTTCCGAAGCCCACTCGCGCAACAACGTAGTATTTACGGGACGCTTGGGTCTTCGGTGCGACAGCAAAGCAATAGCCCACAACTTATCTTTTGGCTCCGCAATTTTGAAGAAATCAGCCAAAGCATCCACCTTGATATTGGTTTTATTGGTGGTGTCCAATTTTTTTATGAGAGTAGCAAATTCTTTCACATATTTCTGTTTTATTAATCTCACTTCTTAGTTCCCTGTCGCCTCGAGCGCCCGCCTACCTGAGTATTTCGGGCAGGCAGTCGAGAGGTCGTTTGGTTTATGTATTGTAGATAAGGTCTCGACTGCGCTCGACCTGACATTTTCAATCTAAATTAAAACCTGTCCATGCCAATACTATTTAGACTAATTTTGGGTGGCAGGTTCACTTTCGGCTTTCTCTTCTAAATTTTCACCTTCGTATTGTGTTTGTTCGGTACGGGCATCGTAGCCCAAGGTTTGCAGATAACGTGAAAAGATATCGGTGTATCCGTGGGTCGCAATTACTTTTTCACATTCCGTTTCTTTAATCGCTTTAAGTAATCCTTCCCAATCGGCGTGGTCCGAAAGTACAAACCCTCTATCAATAGCTCTTCGTCTTCTCGCTCCTCTAAAAGCCATCCATCCGCTTGCCGTGGCCGTCACAAAAGGGGTAAATCTTCTCAACCAAACGCTTCCGTGCGCACTTGGAGGTGCCACAATAATATTTCCCTGAATTTCTTTTTTATCGGTTTCCCTTGTGATTAATTCTGTAGGTGGTAAATTGAGTTGCGGCCGTAAAACTTCTGTCATATTCTCCACAGCTCCGTGGGTATATATCTTTCCAATGGAAGTATCCAAGTGTTTTATCACACGTTGGGCTTTTCCAAGGGAATAGGCAAAAATCACAGAGGTTTTGTTTTCTTTTTTATTCTGAAGCCACCATTCATTAATATCTGAAAAAACTTCTTCCTGAGGACGCCAATTAAAGGCTGGAAGTCCGAAAGTGCATTCTGTAATGAAGCTGTGACATTTAATAGGTTCAAAAGGGGTAGATATACCGTCATCGGCTAGTTTATAATCCCCCGTAAACACCCAAACTTCCCCTTTATGCTCCACCCGAATTTGAGAAGATCCTGGAATATGACCAGCAGGATGAAAACTAAATTTCACGTTGTTAACCACAAAAGACTCCCCGTAGTTTCGTCCGGAGACATTTATATCACCTAATCGATGTTTGATAATGGGAATGTTGTTGTGAAAGGTAATGTAATTTTTATGCCCCCAACGGGAGTGATCGGCATGACCATGGGTTATCAAAGCATTGTCAATAGGTCGCCAAGGGTCTAGGTAAACATTCGCTTGCGAACATAAGATCCCTTTGTCCGTAAATTCCAATAGAGGTTTTTTCAATTTCATAGCCTAGGGAAATTACAAAATTGTGCGCGTATCCACAATACCACAAATGGTAATGTTCTTATAAAATTAAGAAAAGGTAGAGATAGAATAAGCCCGAAGTTCTTCGGGCTTATAAATCTAAAATGCTACTTGCATTAAATTAAATATATGCAGTTGGGGGGATGGGATTTATTTCCCATCAAATATCTTAAAAGCTTCGAGTAATTTACGTTTGAGGTGGGTACTAAGAGATTAACGCACTATTTTTATAATTATTTTACTTTAATAAAAGATTAACATACAGATTCTTATATAAAAAATAGTTCAACTTATTTAGTAGAATTTAAGAAATAGCGTATATTTGCACCCGCCTAAGCAGAATTTAGGTGTGCTTTAGCCTTTAAGGCAAGCAATTTTAGAATTAATAACAGGGGTCGGGAACCCCACTAATTAATGGATTATGCCAGTTAAAATTAGATTACAGAGACACGGTAAAAAAGGAAAACCTTTTTACTGGGTAGTAGCGGCAGATGCTCGCGCAAAAAGAGATGGTAAATTTCTTGAGAAATTAGGAACTTACAATCCAAACACGAATCCAGCTCAAATCGACTTAGATGTAGATGGTTCTGTTAAATGGCTTCAGAATGGTGCACAGCCTACTGATACTGCTAAAAGAATCTTATCTTACAAAGGAGTTATGTTGAAACACCACTTATTGGGAGGTGTTGCTAAAGGTGCTTTAACCGAAGAAGAAGCTCAAAAGAAGTTTGAAGCTTGGGTTGAAGAAAAGGCAGGTAAAGTAGATGCTAAGAAAAGTGATTTAGAAAAAGCTAAAGAAGAAGCTAAAGCTAAAGCATTGGAAGCAGAAAAAGAAATCAACGAGAAGCGTATGGCTGCTGCTGCAGAAGCCGAAGCTCCCGCTGAGGAAGAAGTAGCAGAAGAAGCTGCTCCTGAGGCAGAAGCACAAGCTGAAGAGCCTGCTGCAGAAACTCAAGAAGAAGAAAAAAAGGCAGACGCTTAATATAATTTTATGAGAAAAGAAGATTGCTTCTATCTCGGTAAAATTGTAAAAAAGTACGGCTTTAAGGGTGAGGTACTGGCAAAACTAGATACCGATGAACCTGAACTTTACGAAAATTTGGAATCAGTATTTATTGCCCATGGCAATAATCTGGTTCCTTTTTTTATAGAGAAATCTTCGCTCCATAAATCGCAGCTCCTACGAATGCGTTTGGAAGATGTGGATAACGAAGCCGAAGCCGATTCAATTTTAAAGAGCGAACTTTATTTACCCTTATCGTTTTTACCAGAACTCTCCGGAAATCAATTTTACTTCCATGAAATTATTGGGTTCACCATGGTAGATGTAAATTATGGAAACGTGGGCACCATTGTTTCCGTAAACGATAATACCGCACAGGCCTTATTTGAAGTGGAAAATGGAGATAAGCAAATTTTGATCCCGATGAACGATGAGTTTATCAATAAAGTGGATCGCGACAAAAAGCAGATCGTTGTTACCACTCCCGAAGGGCTCATAGATCTTTATTTATAACCCGCTAATGTCTAGCAAACCTTTTCAGTTTAAAGAATTTACCGTACAGCAAGATCGCTGTGCCATGAAGATTGGCACCGACGGCGTTTTACTGGGGGCTTGGACAGAATTAAATAAAAACCCTAATTCCATTTTAGACATTGGAGCTGGAACAGGCGTCATTGCGCTGATGTTGGCACAAAGAAGCGCCGCAGAGCTTGTGGATGCCATAGAGATAGACAACGATGCTTATGAACAGTGCGTCGAAAACTTCGAGGCGTCTCCGTGGGGAGACCGCCTTTTCTGCTATCATGCCGGTTTCGATGAGTTTGTAGCGGAGATTGAAGACACCTACGATCTAATTGTATCCAACCCTCCTTTTTATAGCGAAAAAGTATCCTCTGGAAACGAACAAAGGGATATCGCGCGGGCTAATTTTTCCCTTCCTTTTGAGGAATTGTTGGAAGGCGTAGCCAAACTTCTCAACAAAAACGGAATCTTCAGCATTATTATTCCATTTAAGGAAGAAGAAACATTTCTTCAAATGGCCGAACGGGAAAATCTCTTTCCTTCACGCATCAGCCATGTAAAGGGAAGTCCAACTTCCGAAGTAAAAAGAAGTCTTATCGAACTCACTTTTCAGCAAAAAGAAACACTTACCTCCTCTCTAATTATCGAAAAAGAGCGGCACGAATACACCGAAGAATACATAGCGCTTACCAAAGATTTTTATTTAAAAATGTAAGCCAAATATGCGGTAATACATTATGCTGTTTTTGTTATTGTTTCTGAAAAAATAAAAAGAAGAAAACAATAATTAGTATCTTGTTGGTTTGTTTGATAATTTTTCTCAACCATAAACTAAAAGACACTAAATGCCCTTTCAAATAAAAGAAACCCCAAAAGAATACGATATTTTAATTGTTGGCTCGGGAGCGGGTGGCGGAATGGCTACCAAAATACTTTCGGAAGCCGGTTTTAAAATCGCTTTATTGGAAGCGGGTCCCGATTTTGATCCTGCAAACCCAGAAACCCAAACACAATTTAAATGGCCTTACGAATCGCCCAGAAGAAATGCGGGAACCACCCGGCCTTTTGGTGACTTCGATATGGCTTATGGTGGGTGGGAACTGGAAGGCGAACCATACACGCATAAAAACGGTACTAAATTCGATTGGTTTCGATCTAGAATGCTGGGAGGAAGAACCAACCACTGGGGAAGGATTTCCCTGCGTTTTGGACCATTGGATTTTAAACGAAAGGATTTTGATGGTAAAGGTGATAATTGGCCTATAGATTACGATGATGTGAAGCCGTATTACGACAAAGTCGATAAATTGGTAGGGGTTTTTGGTACCAGGGAAAACATCCCTAACGAACCAGATGGTTATTTTCTACCACCGCCGAAACCTCGATTGCACGAACTTTTTTTAAAGAAAGCTGGCAAAAAAATGGGGCTTCCGGTAATTCCCTCAAGACTGTCCATCCTTACCAAACGGGTAGATAACCGAAGAGGTGCTTGCTTCTATTGTAATCAATGCCCCAGATCGTGTAGCATTTATGGGGATTTTTCTTCGTCTTCCGTACTTGTAAAACCAGCTTTGGAATATGACAACGTAGACCTTTATGTTAATGCAATGGTTCGCGAGGTTTTAACTAACGACAGCGGCAAGGCAACAGGCGTTTCATACATCAACAAAATAGACAATCAAGAATATACGGTAAAAGCCAAAGTGGTGATTTTGGCCGCGAGTGCCTGCAGTTCAGCAAGAATATTATTGAACTCAAAATCTGATCGATTCCCAAATGGCGTTGCCAATTCCAGTGGAATTGTAGGGAAATATCTCCACGATTCTACCGGGGCTAACCGCGCTGCCATTATTCCAGAACTTATGGACCGAAAACGGTATAATGAAGATGGGGTTGGAGGTATGCACATGTACGTTCCTTGGTGGCTTAACGATAGTAAAAACCTTAACTTCTCGCGCGGCTACCATATTGAATTTTGGGGCGGAATGGGAATGCCTTCTTACGGTGCCGGTATGGGAATACAAAACCTCAACGGTGCTGTAAACGATGGCAAACCGAAAAAGGCCGGTGGTTATGGTGTCGATTTTAAAAAGGATGTTTACAAGTATTACGGTTCTATTGTAGCCATGGCCGGCCGTGGGGAAAGCATTCCGCAAAAAGATAATTATTGCGAAATAGACCCAAATACGGTGGATAAATATGGGATTCCTGTACTACGTTTTAATTATAATTGGACGAGCGACGAGATTACCCAAGCGAAACACATGCAGGATACTTTTGAAGAACTTATTTACAACATGGGAGGAAAGCCACTTGGCGATAAACCTGGGGAGGAAGAAGATTACGGCTTATTGGCACCCGGAAAAATAATTCATGAAGTTGGTACCACAAGAATGGGGAATGACCCCAAAACCTCGGTGGTTAATAAATACAATCAAGCACACGATGTTTCCAATCTATTTATAATGGATGGTGGTGCTTTTGTTTCCCAAGCAGATAAAAATCCGACTTGGACAATTTTGGCCTTGGCCTGGAGAGCTTCAGAATATCTTACACAGGAAATGAAAAAAATGAACATTTAAAAAATTGACATATGGATAGAAGAAAAAGTTTAAAAGCAATGGTTGCTGGTACCGTAACTTCTGGATTTATGTTTTCTGCTTGTTTAACAGATTCCGAAGAAAAAACCATCACAAAAACCGATGCTCCTGCCAATAGCGATAACAATTACGATACTACCCGTACCAAAGACGAATTGGCTAGGGAAAAAGAATTAAGGGGGAAACAATATTTTAACGAACATGAGTTGGCAACACTTACCGTGCTTGCAGATATTATTATTCCGGCAGAAGGGGAATACAGTGCAGCCAGTACCGTTGGAGTTGTGGGGTTTCTAGAATACATTGTTTTAGATATGCCGCATCACCAAATCCCTTTGCGGGGCGGAATTATGTGGATAGATCATGAAAGCAACAAACGTTTTAATAAAAAATTCAAGGACGCCACTTTAAGCGAGCAAATTACCATTGTAGAAGACATTGCTTACCCAGACGATGTAAAACCCGAGCACCAAGCGGGAGAGAAATTCTTTACACGATTAAGGGATTTGGTGGCTACTGGTTACTTTACGAGCCAAGAGGGTATAAAATATTTAGGTTATGTAGGGAATACCCCAAATGTTTGGGACGGGGTTCCAAAAGATGTGCTGGCACAATACAACCTGGAATACGACCAACATACTTTAGATGCTTGTATAAAACCAGAAGAAAGAAATGAAATTGTTAATTGGGACAACTACGAAGTCTAGGGGTTATAAGTCGAGAAGTAAGGGATCATTTAATTAGAATTTTCTTTCAAACTTACGCTTGCTCAAATGCCGGTAAACATCACCAACATCTGTGCGCTGGTAATCGTTGATGGTAATTAAATGCTTCCCTTCAATGGAAAAGGCAAGCTTTACAACGCTTTCTTCGTCGAAGGTATTTCCGTAGTTTAAAGTAAGTTCCCCTTCTTTTATATGGTAAACGCCTTTCTTTTTAGATTCGTCGAAAGTATTTCTACCCTGTCCTCTTGTTTTTTCTAGCTGAACAAATGTATCGTCTTTTTTAAATCTAATTTGAAATCGATTGTTTATGTCGTATGAAAAATCATCTACATTTATAAGCTCCCCATTTTCATATAATTTTTCGGTGTAGGAAATAGCATCCCAATTGCCAACAAGGACAGAAGTTTCGTTTTCAGAATTTAAAAAGTTAATTCTAAATGAAGAAGAAATTTTAGATAATATTTGAGCAAGCTTATTCATTCCTTTTAAGTAATGGGGGATATGCAATCTTACTGAAAATATCGATGTTAAAAAAAATTATTTTTTTATCCAATGATTCAACCTGAATCTAAATCGGTCAAATTCCTGAAAATAAGGAGTCTTATTTTTAAATATACAACAATTAGTCTTTGCTTTGTTATATTTCTTTAATTACCTTTGAGTCAACTCCCTCAGGGCACTCCTTGGAGGTAACTCAATAAAATTTCGAAAAACAATTATAGATGAGAACAGATCTTTTTGAAGCACCCGATTATTTCCAACTGGACGATTTACTTACAGAAGAACATAAACTGGTGCGGGATGCGGCCCGTAGTTGGGTAAAAAAAGAGGTTTCTCCAATTATCGAAGATTATGCCCAAAAAGCAGAGTTTCCCAAGCAGATTATAAACGGACTTGCAGAAATAGGTGCATTCGGACCCTATATTCCTCAAGAATATGGCGGTGCAGGTTTAGACCAGATAAGTTATGGCCTTATTATGCAAGAAATTGAAAGAGGGGATAGCGGTGTGCGGTCTACCGCATCGGTTCAGTCTTCTTTAGTGATGTACCCCATTTGGAAATATGGAACGGAAGAACAACGTAAAAAATATTTACCCAAATTAGCCTCTGGTGAATTCATGGGATGCTTTGGCCTTACGGAACCGAACCACGGTTCTAATCCAGGGGGAATGGAAACAAAATACAAGGATGCCGGCGACCATTTTATACTCAATGGTGCCAAATTATGGATTTCCAATGCCCCTTTTGCAGATCTTGCCGTTGTTTGGGCGAAAAATGAAGAAGGGAGAATTCATGGCCTTATAGTAGAAAGGGGCATGGAAGGTTTCTCTACTCCAGAAACCCATAATAAATGGTCTTTAAGGGCATCTGCTACTGGAGAATTGATTTTTGACAATGTTAAAGTGCCGAAGGAAAACCTACTTCCGAACAAATCTGGTTTGGGAGCTCCATTAGGATGTCTCGATTCTGCCCGTTATGGTATTTCCTGGGGCGCGATAGGAGCCGCCATGGATTGCTATGATACAGCATTACGTTATGCCAAAGAGCGAACACAGTTTGGAAAGCCTATAGCTGCCACGCAACTTCAGCAGAAAAAATTGGCTGAAATGATTACGGAAATTACCAAAGCACAACTTCTTGCCTTTCGTTTGGGGCAACTAAAAAATGAGGGGAAAGCCACCACAGCGCAAATTTCTATGGCGAAGAGAAACAATGTTGACATGGCCTTAAATATTGCCCGCGAGGCCAGACAAGTTCTAGGGGCTATGGGCATCACTGGCGAATACAGTATTATGCGCCATATGATGAACCTAGAAAGTGTAATTACTTATGAAGGCACACACGACATTCACCTCCTCATTACCGGTGCCGATATTACCGGGGAACAAGCATTTAAATAAGAATTATTCCAAAGGTTTTTAGTCAATTTCACCCCCACTTACATCACAATTTAAGTGGGGCATTCATAGCTTCTTAAAATACCGTTAAAAAGGTACCGTTTTAATACATTTTTAAGAATTTCCTTATTAAATAAATTTGCCTTTTTTGTAACTTTGTTAGTAGAACGAGTATATATTAACAATTTAATTAATTAGTTATGAAAAAACGGCTTTTTATTGCGGTATTCTCATTTTTTGCTTTTGCTGTTCAAGCTCAAGATAAAGAAGTAAAAGTTGGGGATGTTTTGAAAATCAATAGTATTTCTGAGCAAACGTATAACCACATCGATTTTCCTCGAAAAAACATAATTATCAAGCGAGGCGGAGTGCCAAACTTCAAGTCGGTTTATAACAATGAGGTAGTTGTTACCGATGTGGCTACGAACAATGATGGTGAGCAAGTGGCAACTTTAAAAAGAACCGATGGACGTAAATTTTTTACTAGTTTCCCATCTGTTAAAGCAAATGTCACTAAAGCTATCGCCGCAGAAGAACTTACTTTTTAAATTTTTCTAACGCATTTTTAGTAAAATGGGATAACACTAAAGTTCCGGATATTTTAGCCCTTTTGGTTAAAATGGAATCCCAACTTTGTGTGTTATCCCATAATACTTTTTTCATGGCCGTCAATGCCTCTGGGTTGTATCCCGCCAATTTTTCACTCAATATTTCAACTTCCTTATCCACCTCAGCAATAGTTTCAAAAACTTTGGCATAGAGGCCTTTTTCTTTAGCCCAATATGCATTTTTCCATTCTGTAGCTGCAAGGGTTAACTCTGCTAAGGCTGCAACCCCTATTTTTCTCTCTACAGCCGGCGCAATTACAAAAGGTCCTATTCCTATACTTAATTCTGATAGTTTTATGGCAGCTGCCTCTGTGGCAACTGCATAATCGCAAGCAGCCACCAAACCTACGCCACCGCCCACTGTCTTTCCTTGCACCCTTCCAACAGTTAATTTCTTACAATTACGCATGGCATTGATAACATTGCCAAACCCGCTAAAAAAAGCTTCCCCTTCAGCTTCCGTGGTAATTGCCATAAGTTCATCAAAAGAGGCTCCCGCACAAAAAGCCTTTTCCCCTTCACTTTTTAAAACGATAAGGTGTACATCATCATCCGTAGAGAGCTTATTGAATTCATCTGCTAGTCTCTTCAGCAAAACAGAAGGAAAAGAATTACTTGCAGGATGACCGAACTCAATGGTTGCAATATTATTTTCGATTTTAGTGAATAAACTTCCGTTGGCTCTATCGGTTCCCATATATTGATTTTAGTGTAGAATCTCAAAATTACACAAACTACGCATCATTTACATATTTTCTTCGGAATTTAATGACCAAGGCAAGTGAGCGAACGAGCATCCAAACAAAAAAGGCAATCCAAATGGCGTAAAGTTTGAATCCGAAATAATCAAAGATCAATAAGGTCGGGGTAAACCCGAGAAAAGTAGCGGCCAACAGAACATTTCTAAGGTACTTTGCCTCTCCTAGCCCTTTAAAAATTCCATCGAACATAAAGGCCACGGCATTTACGGGCTGCATTAATAAAACCACCCAAAAAACAGAAGAAAATAAGGCCAAAACCGCTTGTTCTTTATTAAAAAGCAACCCTATTTGATCATAAAAAACACCACAAACCACAATTAAAATTAAAGCAATTACAATGGCATATTTGCATATATCGATACTTAAAAACCAGAGCCGCTTGTAATCTTTAGCACCCAGTAGCCTCCCCGAAATGGCATTGCCCGCATTGGCATACCCGTCGATAAAAAAGGAAAAGAACAGCCAGATGTTCATTAAAATACTTTGAGCGGCGATGTAGTTCTTGCCATAGTCTGTTGCGTAGGCATTTGCCAAATAAATGGCAAAGTTTAGCGCTGCTGTCCTTATAAAAAGATTGGCGCTCATAAGCAGCAACCGTTTCATCTGCGGATTTATTCGTGGACTGATTTTAAAATTGAAAGGCGTCTTTTTTACGTAAAAATATAATGCCATAACGAGCATTACAAACTGGGCTATAACACTGGCATAACCAGCTCCTTCCAGATGCATAGGCGGTATAACACCTTCTACCCCATAGACGAGTAGATAATCTAAAGCGATATTGACACAAGCTCCAGTTAAACTGCATTTCATCGCCCATAAGGTATTTTGCATCCCCCGAAACACTCCAAATATGGCAAAAGTTACCAAAGTAAGGGGGTACCCTATAGCTCTAATTTGATAGTAGAAGGCGGTGTATTGAAGGATGAGACCGTCTGCATTGTACAAACTAAAAATCTGCTCAGCCAAAAATGCAGTGCTAAAATAGATAACCAGACTAAATAAAAAATTAAACGCCAATGCTTGTGGAACCAAAGTTTTTACGGCGTGTAATCGGTTTCCACCAAAGTGTTGAGATACAATTGCAGAAATAGCAGTTTTTGTTTGGGCTACAATCCAAACTATAGCGGATAAAAAAGAGCCCACGATCCCGGCGGCGGCCAAAGCCTCCACGGGATTTTTATCTACATTCCCAATTACGGCTATGTCCGTTAAAGAAATTAAAGGTTCTGCAATACCCGCAATAATAGCTGGAACCGCTAGTTGATTTATTTCTTTGAAATTAATTTTAGCTTCTTTCATTCCCTAAATGACCCACTCTCAAAAATTAGCGTTTAAACAATTTTATGTAAATTTAGGTGCAAAAGTAAGAAAGCATTTTGTCAATCATTTTTTAACACACACCTTATGAAAAATATTCTTGTTCCAATAGGGACTTCTCCCAATACTATAAACACCCTTCAATATGCGATTGACTTCGCTGCATTTTTCAATAGTAAGGTCTATTTAATGCAAGCTTTTACTTTTTACAGTAAAACGGGTACAATTTCTAATTTAGAAGATCGTGTGGCAAAATCGACCACCGAACAATTGGAGGAAGTTTTAAGCAAGGTTGATATAAAGGGAGTGCCTGTTACCATTAAGGCCTACAATGGCGATGTAATAGATGGTATAAATGCGGTAGACAATCAATATGGAATAGACCTAATTGTCTTGGAACCCCGAAGTACAGATATTAGGGAAGAAGTATTTTTAGGAAAAACTTCGGGTAAAATTGTAAAGAAAACCGACATCCCTACCCTCGTTGTGCCCGAAGGAAATACTTTTAAGGATTACAACACCGGTTTGGTCGCTTTTAAATCTGGCGTCGTTAAAAACCCAAAAATTTTAGACCCATTAGTTGCCTTTAAGGAACAGTTTAAGTTGAATTTAAACTTACTTTTGGTAAAAACACCGAACTATGTGGCGGAAGATTTAGAAATAAATAGTGATCTAAAAAAGTTGGGAAATACAACCAAAACTACCGAAAACACTACCACTTTCGAGGGTGTCTTGGAACACTTCCAAGAAAACAATCCAGATATTTTAATAGTTTTTAGAAGAAAACGCGGATTTTTCACCAAGTTATGGGAAAAAAATATAATTTTGAAGCGCGAATTTCGCTGTTCCATTCCGCTGTTGATTTTAAGCGTTAAGAAATAGCAATTTTTGGGGCATTAGCTCAGCTGGCTAGAGCGCTACACTGGCAGTGTAGAGGTCATCGGTTCGACTCCGATATGCTCCACGAAAGGCAACACTGCGGTGTTGCCTTTTTTTATTTGAACAGCTATGTAATACCAATATCTTCTTTACATAAATGTCATTACAAAAAATTGGGGATTTCAAACCAGTAACAAAAAACCTTTCTGTTTTTAAGAAAACAATAACGCCATCTATTTTCATCTCCTCCTGGAAGCTTTTATCTTTAGTTAAAAATAAAATAAATGGACTTAAAAGGAAAAGTAGCCTATATAACTGGCGGAACAAAAGGAATAGGATATGGTGTGGCAGAAGAGCTTCTAAAAGCTGGAATGAAAGTAGCCATTAGTGGCCGAAAGCTTGAAGATGCGCAAAAAGCTGCCAAAAATTTAAGTAGTGACGACAGTTTGGTTTTAGGACTTTCTTCTGATGTTACCAATCTACAGGATGAAAAAAATGCAGTAAAAAGCATTTTGGATAAGTTTGGCAAATTGGATGTTGTGCTTGCCAATGCCGGAGTTGGTCATTTTGCTGCAATAGATGAATTGGAAGACGAGAAATGGCATCAAATGATTGACACCAATCTAAATGGAGTATACCACACTTTAAAAGCTTCTGTAGATGCTTTAAAAGACTCCAAGGGATATTACATGACACTCGCTAGTTTGGCTGGAACAAATTTTTTTCCAACAGCAGCGGGTTACAATGCAACCAAATTTGGAGTGGTTGGCTTTACTCAAGCAGTGATGCTAGATTTACGCAAATACGATATTAAAGTGTCTACCATTATGCCAGGTTCTGTGGCTTCTCATTTTAACGATCATAATCCCTCTGAAGAGGATGCTTGGAAAATTCAACCTGAAGATATCGGTAAAATAGTAATCGATCTTCTCAAAATGCACCCACGTACACTACCTAGTAAAATTGAGGTAAGACCCTCTAGACCAGATAAAAAATAGAACTTGTTTATAAAAAAACCTCCGAAATTGACTTTTCACTTTCGGAGGTTTTTTAATTATAACTGGTGTTTGCAATTCGGAGTGAATCGGAATTAATATTTTGAAACTTCTAAATAAAATATTTGAAGCTACACATTACAGCAAGTGGGTTATTAATCGTTGGATTATTAGTTTTTATAGGTTTTTAAAAATACTGTTGTCAGGCTGAGCTGTTGTGCTGAAAATTGCTTCAGTATGTCGAAGTCCATTATGGAACTTTGTGTTGCTCCCATTTATAAATATCTATTATCCATCGTCCAATTATACACTTATTGGGCAGAATACAAATAAGTACGTAAAATAAACGTACAAAGATTTTTTTGGTACGGAAATTGAGCGTACATTTGAAAAAACAAATCTCATGGCAACTAAAGATTTAAATACCAAGAACGCTAGATTTGACACCCGACTTTCTAAAGAGCAAAAGCTTTTGTTTGAAAGAGCAGCTCGATTAGGAGGCTACAGAAACCTTACTGACTTCGTTGTAGTTACTGTTCAAGAAAAAGCTAAAGAAATTATTTCAGAAAGAGAACGTGTAATCGCTTCTCAAAAAGACAGCGAAATATTCTTTGATGCCATTTCTAACCCAAAATCTCCTAATGAAGCATTAACAAAAGCTGCAAACGATTTTAAAGCGCTTTTTAGTTAATGAGTCAACTATCGGAACCTCTAAATTCAGCACATAAAAAATCTGACTTTTCCTGTGGAAAAGAAATGTTAGATAACTATTTACATAAGCAAGCCAATCAAGATATCAAAAGAAAACTTTCCGCTTGTTTTGTGATCAAAGAAGAGCAAACTGAATTAATAAAAGGCTACTACACCTTATCTAATAACAGTATTACATCAGAGGATATTCCAGACCAAATAAGAAAAAAATTGCCTAACTCCTATAAAACAATTCCAACCACATTACTCGGAAGACTAGCAATTGATACTAATTTTCAGGGACAAGGATTGGGGAAATTAATTCTGATTGATGCTTTAAAAAGAAGTTTTGAACTATCAAAAACTATAGGTTCATTTGCTGTAATTGTTGACCCAATTGATATAGATGCAGAACGTTTTTACGACAAATATGGGTTTTTAAAATTCCCAGATAGTGGAAAAATGTTCCTGCCAATGAAAACAATCGGACAGTTATTCCAATAAAAATATTGTGCCCGACATTGTATAAAATAATTGCGGTTTTATCCCTAAGCAAATTGAAAGTCTGAAAACTTTTCTTCTACCTCATCAAAAGCAGCAAACACATCGGCAGCATCATCACTGGTAACCATTTTCATTCGATATTCTTTAAAGTGGGGAATTCCTTTGAAATAATTGGTGTAATGTCTTCTTGTTTCGAAAACTCCTAATTTTTCACCTTTCCAGTCGATTGCCATTTGCAAATGGCGACGCGCAGCCTTTACCCGCTCTTCGATGGTTGGAGGCGCTAAATGTTCCCCAGTTTTAAAAAAGTGTTTTACCTCTTTAAAAAACCAAGGATAGCCAATACTTGCCCTGCCAATCATAGCTCCATCGAGCCCAAACTCATCGCGCATTTTCATAGCCATTTCTGGAGTGTCCACGTCTCCATTCCCAAATACGGGAATATGCATACGTTGGTTGTTTTTAACTTGAGCAATGGGTTCCCAATTGGCACTTCCTTTATACATCTGCACTCTAGTACGGCCGTGGATGGAAATAGCCTTTATCCCTACATCTTGAAGCCTTTCGGCTACTTCCACTATTTTAATGGTTTCTGCGTCCCAACCCAAACGGGTTTTTACCGTTACTGGAAGATTGGTTCGCTTCACCATTTCTTCCGTAAGCTTCACCATCAATGGGATATCTTTTAAGATCCCGGCACCCGCGTTTTTGCTTACCACTTTTTTAACAGGGCAACCAAAATTGATGTCTATAATATCTGGGTTTGATTTTTCAACGATATCTATGGCTTGAAGCATGGAATCCAGTTCGGCACCAAAAATTTGTATGCCCACGGGACGTTCTTTTTCGTAAATATCCAATTTCTGAACACTTTTGGCTGCATCACGAATAAGTCCTTCCGAAGAAATAAACTCGGTATACACCACATCTGCACCTTGTTCTTTACATAGCGCCCGGAACGGAGGATCACTCACATCTTCCATAGGTGCCAATAACAAAGGAAATTCTCCTACATCTATCGATCCAATTTTTGCCACAATTTTATTTGTTTATGCGTTCGTATTCAGGTGCAAAGATAAGTATTTAAGGTGAGTTCGAAATAATCAAACATAGAATATGCTTGATTATAGACGTTTAGAATGGCTTTAAAGCTTTTTCATTTTTGTTTTGACACAAAAACGAAACAAAAAAGTCAAGACTGATTTAAAAAGTATAAAAAAATCTACGGAAACCTCCTCCACAGATAAAAAGAACTCGCTTCGCTCAAACAGCTTTTTATCTTTAGCTCAACACTGCTTCCTTGATTTTCAATACTTTTTAAATAGGTCGATTTTCTTCCCAGTGTCGCATCACAAGTTTTGATACTAAAAAATATCTTTTTTATCCAGGTAAATAAGTCCTTCACTATTCTCATTTAAAATGCGTTTGGTACGCAAATAGCGGTTTAGGTTATACTCATCGAAATTCTCAGCATTCTTGTCAACACTGCTTATATGAACACGCCCAGCAGAATGTATAAATTCGTTGTTGCCAATCCACATCCCTACATGAATAACACGTTCTTTGGAGGTTTCAGTAGCTTTTTTTCCGAAGAAAAGAAGGTCTCCCGGTTGCAACTTGCTAAAATCCTTACTGTCATCTACCAAAATCCCTTCATGGATTTGTTGAGAAGCATCCCGCGGAATAACCATTCCATTCAAGAAATAAATAGTTTTGGTAAAACCACTGCAATCCACTCCTTTTGGTGAAGTTCCTCCCCACAAATACGGCAGTCCCATCAAGGTTTTGGAGGTAGCCACTAGACCTTCTTTTGTATGCGGCAACGCTTCCATCCATTCTTGGTAAGGAGTCGCTTCTTCTTGACTAACAAAAGCAGTTCTTCCGTCGGGATAAGTGACTTTGTAAAAACCATTTTCCTCATCTTCCAGACGCAAAATATTACCCGCTACGATATCTGAAATTACTTGTGAATCTTGATTCGCCTCCGCATAAGAGCTTCCAGAAGTTTTGGTATAAATTATTTTTTCTGAAGCTTTCCAAGCAGCAAAGGTTTCTTTATCCATAGGCTCCACTCCTCCATAATCGACCCAGGCAATGTATTTATCGGGGGTTTGAATTAAATACCAACTCCCCTCTTTTTTATAATTATTTACGGGCATGCCAAGCGTTCCTTGCGTTACCAATTCTGCCGAATGTTTTGGGGCTCCCCTTAAATTGGCGGCAGAAATTTTAATGATCCCTTTTGTCTTTCCTTCTAAATCTGCTGAAGGCAAAAGCTCAATACTATCGATAAAATTTATGTTTTCTGCCTTTAGTTTTTCTTCCAAACTTTCTACCGCATCCGGTAAATTAGAATTTCCTTTTAGCACATATCCTTCATTTGTTGATACCGCTTCCACATCGAAAAGGGCCACACGCTTATCTGGGGCATATTCTTCTTTAACAGCAGATAATATGGGATCTATTTTATTGTCTTTAGTTTTTTCTTCGGAAGTATTTTTGCAAGAAGCAATGGCCAGTACCATAGCCAAGCTCCAAAAAGTCTGTTTTAGAGTAAACTTCATATTCACATTTTTAATTTATCTCAAGTGAAACACAAAGTAACTAAGTTTTTTCATAAAAATTCCCCTACGCAATAAGTTTTAGCGGTTGACAGGCCATATCTTTCTAATATTCTGCAATATCTTATTTAGGCGTGTTAAAATAGTTTATATTTGCTGATTGAAAATTTGCATTGATAAACGGCTATGAAGCACATTAGAAATTTTTGTATAATCGCTCATATTGACCACGGAAAAAGTACGTTGGCAGATAGATTATTGGATTTTACCGGATCGGTTACAGAGCGAGAAAAAAAAGAACAATTACTGGATAGTATGGATCTAGAGCGTGAGCGTGGTATTACCATTAAAAGTCACGCAATCCAGATGGATTATACTTACAAAGGCGAACAATATATTTTAAACCTTATTGATACTCCCGGGCACGTAGATTTCTCTTACGAAGTTTCCCGTTCCATTGCTGCTTGTGAAGGAGCTTTACTTGTAGTGGATGCCGCACAAAGCATTCAGGCACAAACCATTTCTAATTTGTATTTGGCTTTGGAAAACGATCTGGAAATCATTCCCGTGCTTAACAAAATAGATTTGCCAAGTGCCAATCCAGAAGAGGTAACCGACGATATCGTAGATTTACTTGGTTGCGAACCAGAAGATATTATCCCTGCGAGTGCTAAGACCGGATTGGGAATTGAAGAAATTTTATCTGCTATTATTGAAAGAGTTCCTGCTCCAAAAGGGAATCCAGACGAGTCTTTGCAAGCGTTGATTTTTGATTCGGTTTACAATCCGTTTCGAGGAGTTGAGACTTATTTTAGGGTTATTAATGGTGAGATTAGCAAAGGACAAAAGATTAAATTTTTAGCGACCGGAAAAACGTATGATGCTGATGAAGTTGGAACGCTAAAGTTGATCCAACATCCTAAAAAAGTGGTAAGGACTGGTGATGTAGGTTATTTAATAACTGGTATTAAAGACGCCCGTGAGGTAAAAGTTGGAGATACTATTACAGATGCTGCCAACCCGACTAAAAATATGATTGAAGGGTTCGAAAACGTAAAACCGATGGTATTTGCTGGGATTTATCCAGTAGATACTGAAGATTATGAGGAATTACGAGGAGCCATGGAAAAATTACAATTAAACGATGCCTCCTTGGTTTTTGCCCCAGAAAGTTCTGCGGCGCTTGGTTTTGGTTTCCGTTGTGGATTCCTTGGGATGTTGCACTTGGAGATTATTCAAGAGCGTTTGGAGCGTGAGTTTGATATGACGGTAATTACTACCGTGCCCAACGTAAGTTACCACGCTTACACTAAGAAAAACCCGGATGAGCAAATAATCGTTAACAACCCATCGGATCTACCAGACCCATCTAGTATGGACCGTGTGGAAGAACCTTTTATAAAAGCTTCTATTATTACCAAGGCCGACTTCGTAGGTCCCGTTATGTCTCTGTGTATTGAAAAAAGAGGGGTTATTACCAATCAAACCTATCTAACGCCAGAGCGTGTGGAACTTTCTTTTGACATGCCTCTTGCAGAAATTGTATTTGATTTCTACGATCGTCTTAAAACTGTATCCAAAGGATATGCATCTTTTGACTATTCGCCGATTGGTATGCGCGCTTCAAAATTGGTAAAAGTGGATGTACTTATAAACGGAAACTCCGTAGACGCCCTTTCAGCATTAATCCATGCCGACAATGCTTATAACATTGGTAAAAAAATGGTGGAAAAACTACGGGAACTTATTCCTAGACAGCAATTCGATATTCCTATACAGGCTGCTATTGGTGCCAAGATTATTTCACGTGAAACTGTTAAAGCGCTCCGTAAGGATGTAACTGCCAAATGTTATGGTGGAGATATATCCCGTAAACGTAAGTTGCTTGAAAAACAGAAAAAAGGTAAAAAACGTATGCGCCAAGTAGGAAATGTAGAGATTCCTCAGCAGGCATTTATGGCTGTTCTAAAGTTGAATGACTAATAAATAACATTCTAAATATTCTAACAAAGCCCCTCTTGAGTTTTCAAACGGGGCTTTACTTTTTTATTGGGTTACACTATAAGCTGGGAATTCCGCCGCCACAGAAGGAGCTAAAAGCTTCTTCAAAATCTTCCCCATCTTCCAACTCAAAGTCTTCCGAACCACCAGGATACGTAAGCGTATAGGTTCCATCCCCGTTATCACAAAGCTGGGATTTTTCTCCAGACACCACAAGGGCATCGCATTCTTTGCAGTCTCTAGAATCTCCGCCGTCATCGTCTCCAGAACAAGAAAATAGGCCAAGCAGTGCTATAGCCAATAAGGTGTAAATACATTTTTTCATGGTAGATTGTTTTTAAGTTATTTAATCAACAATAACCTAAAAATTAATGCACAACACCAATTTTTGTTGTGAATATTCTAAATATAAAGGTGAAATGTAGAAATAAGTCTTTTTTTAATGGATTCTCCCAAATTGAAGTTAGTCAAGGGCGATACCCATATCTATTCGATCAAACTCTACCTCTATTTCCCCATTGCCGACATCATCTGAGATAAGTTCGAAATCCAGGCCGTTGGCTTCAATAATTCTAATTTGGTCACCAGAGGCCACAGAAATAGTGCCGTTGCCCTCATCACAGATTCTAAGTTCCAAGTTACGCACTTCGCAAACCCTGCAGACATCTCCATTGTCATCATCATTAGAACATCCATTCAAAGTAATTACAAAGAGCACAAGCAAGAAATAAAAGAAAAGCTTTTTCATAATGGCAGATTTAGCAATTACAATAAAAGTAATGAATTTAAACCTTACTAACTTTAACTATTTATTAAGCTTTCTGAATCTCGTAATTTCCTTTGGCGTCTATAATTAAATGGTAATCCAAGAATTTTTCTGCGGAAGGATTGTAAAAAGTAACTGAGAAAGCCAGGGCATTTCCGAAGGAAGACTCTTCGTCAATGCTAAATGATTGCATAAAAGAAGCATTCCAAAAGTCATCATCATTATTTCGAAACATGGCTTTATCTATTCTCTTTTCCAAAATCAATTCATCTTGAAAAGAAATACGCACTTCTGATTGAAACTCGCGGTATTCTGTTTTGTTGTAGTGCCCAACGCGGTCGTTTTCTATTTTGTAAACACTATCTGTAGTGGTAACAAACTTTGTAAAGACCTTAAAGCCGTTTGAAAGGGTCGAATCGATTTCCACTTTAGCATAGCCTTCGGGAATTGTTTTGCTACTGTAGTCGTAAGTAGCTAAAGCAGGTTGCTTTTCAAAAAATTGATTCCCTTTGTTGCGAAGTCTTGTTTGGTCGCAACTGGAAACAGCCAAAACTAACACAAAGAACATTATTAATTTTACAAAAGGATTCTTAAGCATGGTTATTCGGTTTTTACCTCTTCTTCTTTCTCTTCTTCGTCTTCCTTGTTGTTCTTAACTCCCATGACGTCCATCGGTTTCCCTAAATACACCAATTGATTGCCTTCTTCTACCTTCATCTCTTTTATGTAGGATGCTATAATGTGCAATTCGCCTTCGTTATCTTTAATGAAAATTGGAATGGCATCCTTTTCATTATTCAGCATTTCTATGTTTTTAAGAAACTGCTCTTTGGAAGAAATTTTAACTTCATTGATCTTTGGATAATCCCTAGCGACCTCACTTAAATTTATGTAATCGTCTTTTTTAGAAAATAAAAGGTCTACACGTTCCACTTGGTGGCTTTTCATTTCCTCGGGGGTAATAAGCCTAAATGCACCGTTTTCCCCCAATTGGTTTTTAAAGCGCTCGATAGCGTGTTTGTTTACTTCTTCACTTGCCGTTAAGGCCATTAAATACCCAATGTCGTTTAATTCTATATTATTGGTAAGATCATCCGAAAAAATATTGGCTTCTTCCGCATCCAAATCCATTCCCTTGGCACGTTCCACATTTTCCTTATTGCTATCTATTAAGGCTACATGTCTGCCGCTCTTTTGTAAATATTTAGCGATTATACGGGACACTTCCGAAGCCCCTACTATTAAAATTCCTGTGGATTCCTTTAAGAAAACCCCAGAAAGTTTCGCAAACATCCTAGCGGTGGTTGCATTTAACAGTACAGTCCCTAAAACAATCATAAACACCAATGGCGTAATGTATTCCGCTCCCGGTTCACCTTCGAGCACCAATCGGTTACCAAAAAGGGATGCAATACCGGCAGCTACTATACCACGGGGGCCTACCCAGCTTATAAATGCTTTTTCATTGAATTTGAGTCCGGAGTGAATAGTACTTAGCAAAACGCCGAGCGGCCTTATTAAAAAGACTACACAACCAAAAAGAATAAGTGTATTCCAGTTATAAATAAGATATAGATCCTGCATATTAATATTTGCAGAAAGGAGTATAAAAAGTATGGATATTAAAAGTACACTCAGTGATTCTTTAAAATACAGCAACTCCTTGATATTTGGCAAGTCTATATTTCCTAAAACCATTCCCATAACCACCACAGAAAGCAGCCCAGATTCGTGAGCAAACTGTTCTGAAAGTACGTAAACCCCCAAAACGAAAGACAACGATACCACATTCATTAAAAAATGAGGAATCGCATTCTTCTTGATGGCAAAATAAAGGGCATAGGCAAAAGAAAAACCTATGGAGAAGCCCACCACTACGGTTTTACCAAATTCTATTAAAGCCTGTTGGGTATATTCTGTTCCTTTCCCTACGGAAATAAATTCGAAAACCAATACGGCTGCAACTGCACCAATAGGGTCGATAAGAATCCCTTCCCATTTCAATACGGCAGAAACATCTTTTTTCAATGGAATATTTCTAAGGATTGGTGTTATTACCGTTGGTCCGGTAACAATAATTAAAGCCGCAAATAAAAAGGAAATGGGCCAACTTAAATCGAATAAAAAGTGCGAAGCCAATCCTGCGCCTAAAAAAGTAATAATGGTACCAATGGTAATCAACTTAAAAATTACAGGTCCCACATTTAAAACTTCATTACGTTTTAAGGTCAAACCTCCTTCAAAAAGAATTACACTAATGGCTAAGGAAACAAAATGGAACAAGCCTTCCCCAGGGAAAAGCCCTTTATCGAGTTGTGGGTTCCAAACAGGCTCAATTAGTTTTGTGCCGTCTTCTGTAAATAAGGTAGAGATAGGGCCCACAAAAATCCCTATTAGAATAAGAGGTAAAATAGCAGGTATTTTAAACCGCCATGCCACCCATTGTGCTATAATCCCTAAAATTACAATTCCAGCAAGCTCTAACATATATTTTTTTGATTGGTAAGCGAATATAACTTCTATAAAGTATAAAAATGTTAAAAAACATTTAATAAAACAAGTGTTTATAACGATTGTTATTCCCTTTTCTTAATTTGCGTTGCTTTATAATCTAAAGAACTTTAATGAAGTTATACACCATTGAAACCGGAAATTTTAAATTAGACGGTGGAGCTATGTTTGGCGTGGTTCCAAAATCTATTTGGAATAAAACCAATCCGGCTGATGCAAATAATATGATTGATATTGCCGCAAGGTCTTTACTTATTGAGGATGGCGATCGGCTAATTCTTATCGATACCGGTATGGGCAACAAACAATCTGATAAATTTTTTGGTTATTATTATCTATGGGGAGACGACAATATAGATAAATCCCTAGCCGAGCACGGTTTTCACAGGGACGATATTACCGATGTTTTTTTAACACATCTACACTTCGACCATTGCGGAGGAAGCATTCAAATAAACGAAAAAGGGATTTTAGAACCCGCGTTTAAAAATGCTCGTTTTTGGAGCAATGAAGACCATTGGAATTGGGCAACCAAACCCAATGCCAGGGAAAAAGCTTCCTTTTTAAAAGAAAACATTCTACCCATTGGAGAAAGTGGGCAACTTCATTTTCTTCCGGTTCCAGAAAATAATTTTTTAACGAATTGCGAACTCGGTTTCGATGTCCTATTTGTAAACGGACATACAGATAAGCAGATGATTCCGCAATTAACCTACAAAGGCAAAACCTTGGTCTTTATGGCAGATTTACTACCTACCGTAGGGCATATCCCGCTTCCTTTTGTGATGGGATACGACACCAGGCCGCTATTGACTCTGGAAGAAAAGAAAGAATTCTTGGACACCGCAGTTGCAAAAGACTACTATTTATTATTGGAACACGACGCACACAATGAGGTGTGCACACTTCAAAACACAGAAAAGGGCGCGAGACTTAAAGAAACCTTTTCCTTTAAAGAATTATTTAATTAAAATTTGAACGATGAATATTAGAAAATCCGTTGTATCCTTAGCGATCGCAACTACAATTTTGGCGGGTTGTGGATCTCCTGCTATTTTATTGACTCCTGAAGAAAACATAGATACGGTACATCTAAAAGTGGAAGAACTTACCGATGCCCAGCTGAAGCATTGGAGCCATGACGATTTACTTGCAGATACCATCCCAGGGATGAGCGTAGATAAAGCGTATGCCGAAATCTTTAATAAGATTGAAGCCCTAAAACCAACCACGGTAATTGTTGGTGTTTTAGATTCTGGAGTGGATATTGAGCATCCAGACCTTAAAAATGTTATTTGGACGAATGAAGACGAAATTCCGGGAAATGGAATAGATGATGATAAAAATGGTTTTGTAGACGATATCCATGGATGGAACTTTTTGGGAGAAGCCAACGACGAGCAACTGGAATTCGTGCGCATTTTGGCAAAAGGAGATGATGGATCGGAGTTGTACAAAAAAGCCAAGGCGGAGTACGATGAAAAGTATCAAGAGGCCGTTCAAAACAAAACACGTTATGAGCAGATATTACAATCGGTTACGGAGGCAGACAAGCTACTTCAAAAAGAGTTAGAAAAAGAGACCTACACAGCAGAGGATTTGGCAAATATTTCTTCGGAAGATCCAAAAGTACAACAAGCCGCAGCCGCGATGAGCCAGATGTTCACTTTTGAAGATTCTGTGCCTGCACTTAAAAAAGACCTTAAGGAAGGAATAGAACATTTTACAGACCAACTGAATTACAACCTGAACAAAGATTTTGACGGAAGATCTATTGTTGGTGACAACCCAGATGATATAAACGATATTGGTTACGGAAATAACGACGTAATTGGAGATAAGGATCACGCCAAACACGGTACACACGTTTCTGGGATTATTGCTGCACAACGTAACAACAACATAGGAATGGATGGTGTTGCAGACCATGTAAAAATTATGCCTGTAAGAACGGTTCCAAATGGAGATGAGTACGACAAAGATGTTGCTTTAGCTATTCGGTATGCAGTAGATAATGGAGCAAAAGTTATTAACGGGAGCTTTGGTAAATATTACTCCCCACACAAGGAATGGGTTTGGGAAGCCATTAAGTACGCGGCTTCCAAAGATGTTTTAATTGTAAAAGCAGCTGGTAATGAGTCTTTCGATTTAGATGAAAACAATGTGTATCCCAACGATAGTGAAAACAACAGTGCAGAAATAGCCAATAATTTTCTTACGGTAGGCGCTTTAAACTATGAATACGGGCCGGAAATGGTAGCTCCTTTTTCCAACTACGGGAAAAACAATGTAGATGTTTTTGCACCGGGCACAAAAATTTGGTCTACCGTTCCCAACAATGAATACGAATATTTACAAGGAACTTCTATGGCAGCGCCAGGCGTTGCGGGAGTTGCTGCATTAATAAGAGCTTATTACCCTAAGCTTAAAGCTGGAGAGGTTAAGAAGATTATCATGCAATCTGGACTTACATCTACAGCAAATGTAATTTTAGGCGGTAACCCTAACTATAAAAAACCATTTAAAGAGGCCTCAAAGTCGGGTAAAATGGTGAATTTATACAATGCTATGATCCTTGCAGATAAAGTAGCTAACGGAAAAGTAAAATTATAGAATCGAGATAGGTTATTAAAATTGTGGGATGTCACTCTAAGCGCTTGTGCTGAACATAGCTTCAGTATGTCGAAGGGAATAAAAATACTTCGAAAAGCTTAGCATGACATCAAACAACTATTTTATAATTCTTCTCACGGAAAATTAAACCTTATGAAACGAACTTTTTTAACTTCAATTGGACTTAGCGTAGCAATGCTTTCGCAAGTTTTTGCAACTACGCCAAGAAATCCTTCAGAAGAAGGTAATGAAGCCGCTCCAAATTCAACTACTTACTGGCAACAGCATGTAGATTATAAAATGGAAGTGGAGATGAATGTGAAAAACTTTCAATATACAGGGACACAAGAATTGAAATACACTAACAATTCTCCTGATACTCTACAGACCGTTTTCTATCATTTGTTCTTTAACGCTTTTCAGCCGGGGAGCGAAATGGATGTAAGAAGCAGAACGATTGCAGATCCCGACAAAAGAGTTGGAGATCGTATTAGTAAATTATCCCCTTCAGAAATAGGATATTTAAAAGTTAGCAGTCTCAAACAAGATGGCGCTCCTATTCAGTATAATGAAGAAGGAACCATTTTAGAAGTTACCCTCAACAAACCAATTCTTCCTGGAGAAACCGTAGAATTCGATATGGAATTTAACGGGCAGGTACCTCAGCAAATTAGAAGAAGCGGTAGAAATAATGCAGAAGGAGTGGCACTTTCCATGACGCAGTGGTATCCTAAATTGGCCGAATACGACTTTGAAGGTTGGCATCCAGACCCATATATTGGGCGTGAATTTCAAGGTGTTTGGGGCGATTTTGACGTAAAATTGACCATCGACAAGGATTATGTTGTTGGCGGAACTGGCTATTTACAAAATCCTGAAGAAGTAGGGCATGGTTATTTGCCTGCAGGAACAAAGCAAAAAAAGGTTAAGGGAAAAACCCTTACGTGGCATTTCGTAGCACCTATGGTGCACGATTTTGCATGGGGGGCAGATCCAGAATTTATTCACGATACTTTAGAAACCCCGAGCGGTACAACGCTGCATTTCTTTTACAAAGACAATGACGAAATCAAGGAAAACTGGAAAAATCTTCAGCCTAAAACTGCAGAGATGTTGGAGTTTTACAATAAATACATCGGTAAGTACCCTTACAAGCAATATTCTGTAATTCAAGGTGGAGATGGCGGTATGGAGTATGCCATGTGTACTTTAATCACTGGAGAGCGTAAGTTTGGCAGCCTTGTAGGCGTTACGGCTCACGAATTTGCACATTCTTGGTTTCAGCATTTATTGGCCACCAATGAATCGAAACACGAATGGATGGACGAAGGTTTTACTTCCTTTATTTCTGACTTATGTATGAATGAAATTATGGATGAAAACAAACCTAATCCATTTGAAGGTGCCTACAAGAACTACATCTACCTTGCCAATTCCGGTAAAGAACAGCCACAAACAACCCATGCCGATCGATATGTTTACAACCAAGCTTATGGAATCTCGGCATACAGCAAAGGGGAGGTTTTTTTAGCACAATTGGGGTATGTAATCGGACAGGAAAAATTACTTAAAACCATTCAAAGATATTATGCCGATTTTAAGTTTAAGCATCCTACACCAAATGATTTTAAGCGCACTGCTGAAAAAGTATCTGGAATGCAACTAGATTGGTATTTGACTGATTGGACACAAACCACCAATACCATCGATTACAGCATTAAAAACGTTTCTGAAGAAGACGGGAAAACAAAAGTGGAAATGGAGCGTATTGGACTCATGCCAATGCCAATAGATGTTATGGTTTTCTTTAACGACGGTTCCATGAAATACTTCTATGCCCCCTTGAGAATGATGCACGGAGAAAAATCGAATCCCTTTGAAGTAGAAAGAAAAGTCTTGCCAGACTGGCCTTGGGCTTTCCCTACGTACGATTTTACTTTTGATGCTTCTTTAAAAGATGTAAAGGCTATTGTTATCGATCCATCGGAATTAATGGCCGATGTAGATAGAAGCAATAACACCTTTCAAACAGAATAATAAATTCTAGTCAAACTGAACGCTTGTGCTGAACATAGCTTAAGTATGTCGAAGTTCGTATTGCCTTTTGAAAGTCTTCGACGGGCTCAGACTGACATCCATTATAAGAAAAGGCTTTTTTACAAAAGTCTTTTCTTATTTTTGGATATTTATAGACAATACATGGATCAATCATTTCCTAAAAAAGAAAAGCTCAAGAGCGCAACGCTCATTAGCACATTGTTTACAGAAGGGAATTCAGTATCCAAATATCCGCTTCGGCTTGTTTTTATGGAAATTGAAGAAACTGAAAAAATAAAGACCGCTGTTTCCGTGTCCAAACGCTCCTTTAAAAAAGCGGTAGATCGAAATCGGATAAAACGCCTGATGCGCGAGGCCTACCGACTTAACAAACATCTCTTTCTAAATACCGTTAAAGAGAATTCTCTCGCCTTTATGTTTTTATACACGGGAAAAGAAATGCCAACTTTGGAAAAACTAAACAGTTCGATGCTACGAATTCATCAAAAATTTGAAGATTTTTACGCTTTGGGCAATTCAATTAAACATCAGAAATAACATTCTTACACCTTTCGGATATAAATTGCGCACACAACTGCTTGCGAACAAAATCCATTCAAAATCTATAAAAAAGCTATTCCGGACGGTCGTAATCAGAGGTTTTAATAACGATCTCACTACTTTAAATTCCAATCAATTTTAAAAGAATAAGAAGAAACTTAAATGAGATAAAAGAAAATCTAAGTCTTACCTTTTTCCGATTGTTCATTCTTAGGGTATAGGCTTTTGTATTTTTTTAGTAATTTACATAACTTTTTAGAAGGAATCCGTTTATATTTAGCGTAAAAATGAAGGCTCTATGAAGAAGAAAATTATTATCCCTGCACTTGCCATTCTCGTTTTATTTGTTGGTACCAGTTTTAAAAACGACTTTTTTGAAATTGCCAAACAAGTAGAAATTTTTACTACGTTATTCAAGGAACTTAACATGAATTATGTAGACGAAACCAATCCGGCAGAATTGATGGACACTGCTATAAAAAGCATGCTGGAAGATTTAGATCCCTACACCAACTTTATGAACGAACAGGATGTGGAAGGATTTAAAATTAGCAACGCTGGGGAATATTCGGGCATAGGTGCGGTGGTAAAAAGTTATGATGACAAATTATTGGTTATAGAGCCGTATGAAGGTTACCCAGCTGATAAAGCTGGACTTAAAGCAGGTGATGAAATCATTAAAATAGGGGATATAAAGGTTTCTGACTTTAAAGAAGACGCTACCGAACTTTTAAAGGGTGCTAAAAAGAGCGACGTGGAACTCACTTTTTTAAGACAAGGAAAGACTATGACAACGGCTGTCTCCCGAGATGAGATAGAAATTGATGCTGTACCTTATTTCAATATGATCAATCCTGAAACTGGCTATATCGTCCTTTCTAAATTTAACAGTAAAGCTTCCAAACAAACAGAAGAAGCTTTGGAAGAATTGAAAAGTAAAGGTGCCAAAAAGATTGTATTGGATTTAAGAGGGAATCCTGGCGGGTTGTTAACGGAAGCCATTAACGTTTGCAACTTATTTGTGCCTAAAAAAGAACTAATTGTAAGCACCAAATCGAAAGTAAAGAAATTCAATCAAGAATATTATACCAGAAAAAATCCCGTAGATACAGAAATCCCATTAGTAATTTTAATTAACGGCCGAAGTGCTTCCGCAAGCGAAATTGTGAGCGGTGCACTGCAGGATTTAGATCGCGCCGTGATTGTGGGGGCGCGCAGTTTTGGAAAAGGTCTAGTACAACGCCCCATAAAACTAAATTATGGAACCCAATTAAAAGTTACTATTTCCAGATACTATACCCCTAGCGGTCGCTGCATACAATCTATGGATTATTGGAATCGCGATGAAGATGGAAAAGCGGTGGTAAACAAACAGTTTAACGAATTTACCACCCGAAACGGAAGAAAAGTATACGACGGTGGAGGAGTTAAGCCAGATGTGGAAGTTGCCAAATTAAAAGATAATAGCCTTACCACTGCCCTTCAAATTAATAATGTGCTGTTCGATTTTGCTACGGAATATTACTACGAGCACCCCGTAAACAATATGTCTCAATTCGATTTTTCTGAAAGTGATTATCAAGAGTTTAAGAATTACGTAAAAGAAAGCGGATTTACTTATGAAACAAAGACGGAAAAGGCCCTAAAAAAAGTCATGAACAGTGAAGAGATAGACGAATTTGGGGAATCTGTTAAAAATGACTACAAAAAACTGCTTACAGATATTAATGAAAGTAAACTAGCCTCTTTAGACAACTACAAGCAAAGTATTACCAAAAACATTGAGGACGAATTAATCGTTCGATATTTCTACCGAGATGGCCTATACGACTATTACCTACAAAATGACGACGCTATAAAAACAGCAAATGCACTTTTAAAAGATCCTACTAAATATAAGAGTATATTGAAGTGATTTTTTTTGACTCTACTCAGACATTTTTTTTATAAAGACAGGATGAGCAAAAGTATATTCAATAGAGGAAATTTTAAAACTCCCATCTTTCTGTTCAAGAAATACTTCATCCAAAATATATCCGTTTAAAAAACTAGGTCCTATGCCTTTGAGCTTGATGTCATAAATTGGAATAACATTCTTGGAATTTATCATTACAAATGTGTCTTTTACTTTGTTTTTTAGCTCCTCCAAAGTTTTGAGTTTTGAGTTGCTCTGAGTAAAAAATGCTGTAACATATCTTTTTTCGTTTTTACCTAATTCTATTGAGTCAAACTCAGAGTTGTATGTAATCATCCCGTTAATTCTATGGCCAAACGAAATGGTATCGGGCAGTTCAACAAAAATTTTTATTTTTTGCTCTTTTTTTACTCCGCTTACTTTGTCTTCCTTGTTTAGGAAGCTGCAGGATATAAGAAAAAAAATACCTGTAAAGACTAAAAATTTATACTTATTTATCTTTAAGACCTTCATTGTATTTTTCAATAGCTTTCTCCAATTTGCTTTTATTAATAGAATCTCTTTCATCCATAATTTCTTTGGCTCGAATTGCCTCTACAATTGTATCCTTCCGTTTAATAGTCATAGTCTCGTAATAATATCCCCTAGAGGAACCAACGTGTGGATAATGGGTTTCTAAACTTATTTTAACTTTTTTCGGATTTATTTCCCTTCCCGAAAAAGCACTAAATTTTACACCCCAAACATCATCAATCGTCTCTACAATTTTTAGCTTTAACCCAATCGTTTGGTTAAAAATTCCTTTTGCTGTTTTATTCCCTCCTTTAAAATGACTTGCCCAATTTTTATCAGCCTTTAATTTTCCAAAATCTGGGTTGTTATTTTTATTTGTTTTTGAGCCAACTTTTGAAAACTTTTTTAAAGCATCTATAGCTTCTCCCGTTTCCGCCCAAAAAATATCACTGTTCTTACCGCCTTCTCTTATTAAGCATAAATCACCACTATATCCGCCTTTATCATTGGCAAAACTCATACCTCCATAACCATCTTTATTCCTGGAAAACCTCGTTTCGCTTCTTGGGGTAGATCCTGAGATATCAATGGAAAGGAAATTTTTCAACTCATTTCCCAGTCGATCCCATTTAGCTCCATTAAAATCACGGTAATAATATTTTTCCCGTTTATGATCAATTTCATCGATCATGGATTGGTAAGTGCTCCTAAACTTATTGTACCAATTTTCAGTATGTGCATCAGAATCCTCGTTCGAATTAGCAGGAGGACCCGACGAAGGGGCTTCGATTACTTTTATATGTGTTCTAAATCCGTCGTAGGTGTTTTCAAAAGAATGCACATAAGAATAGGCTCCCCTAGATTCAACTTCTACTTGCATTTTAATGGTGTCCATTCGTCTTCTTAAGGAAGCTTTAAGTTTAGGAACCAAATTATAAGTGCTTTCGTTCATGGAAGCATTATTAAGCGTTGTTTGAACGCCCTGTTCGATATTTCGCTGAATATTTTGCTCTAAATGATGTCGCTTTATACTGTCCATAGTCAAGATTTGGTTGGTCTCGATATTGTAATTGAGTAAAGTTAAGAAAATTTATTACACAATATGTTTTAAAAAAACAATTGCAGCGCGATATAATTATATTTAAATGAAGAATCGTATTTTAGTTGCATGATATTAGTAACCGGAGGGACAGGGCTTATTGGGGCTCACTTACTTTTAGCGCTGGCGCAGAAAGAAGAGAAAGTAAAAGCCATTTATCGCACTAAAGAAAAAATTGCCTTGGTAAAAGATTTTTTTACTGCGGAAGGGTTTGCTTCTTACTTTGGGAACATCGAATGGCAACATGCGGATATTACCGATATTCCTGCCTTAGAAAGTGCTTTTGTAAACGTTACGCATGTTTATCATTGTGCAGGTCTTATTTCTTTTGACCCTTCTGATTACAAAATTCTTCGAAAAACAAATATTGAAGGCACTGCAAACATTGTAAACTTATGCATTGCCAACCAGATAGAAAAACTGTGTCACTTAAGTTCGATTGCAACTTTAGGTAAAAAACCTGCTAAGGAACCTATTGACGAAACCGCCTATTGGAACCCAGAAGCTGCCAATAATGCTTATGCCATTACAAAATATGGTGGAGAAATGGAGGTATGGCGGGGTACACAAGAAGGAGTGAATTCGGTTATTTTAAATCCGGGTGTAGTTTTAGGGGAAGGATTTAAAGATTCCCCTAGTAATGCTTTCTTTAAAAAAGTGAAAAATGGTCTCTCTTATTACCCGCCAGGAGGAACCGCTTTTGTAGATGTAAAAGATGTGGTAGAATCTTTGCTAAAGGGTATGAATTCCAACATCACAAAGGAACGCTTTTTAGTGATTGCCGAAAATGTGACGTATAAATATATTTTCGATACTATTGCTGAAGCTTTAAAAAGTAAAAAGCCTTCTAAAAAAATTAGAAAATGGCAATTGTCCATTTTATGGAGAATCGATTGGTTTCTTTCTTTGTTACCATGGAAAAAAAGGCAGCTCACCAAAATCGGAGCACACTTATTACTTATCCATACCCGCTATTCTAACCATAGGGCCAAAGAAAAACTTCAATTAGAGTTTACTGCCATAGCCGAGACCATACAACGGATTGCTTCCAAATACAGCTAAAATTTTGTAGAAATAACTTTATTTTTGGGGTTCTGGAGCTTTTTTTAACTCCTTTTGATCTTTTTTCACCCTGCTATCCAAGGTGTCTTTAAATTTCTGTAGCCGCTGCTCTACCTCATTGAACATTTCTATTTGCAGAGCCGGATTAGAGGTGTAGTAAATACTGCTTTTCGATAGCTGCGTACTGTCTATATTGTATTTTTCAAAAAGAAAATCCTGTGGATCGATCTCATAATCTTCCAGTTTGTCTACCGTGGTAGCTTTGGCAGCATTTAACATGGAAATATCGTAATAAATATCTACCATGGTTTTCTTCGGAATCAAATTTTCAGGCTTCTCCACAGTGTCTTCATTACAAGCCATAAGCCCTAAGAGCAAACAACTAATTAACCCCAGCTTTCTCATATACTATCTATTAAACGTTAGTCGCTTTGCGTTTCTTTCTTCAGAAACCGTGCCGTTTTTATATGCTAAATGTCCGTTTACAAAGGTATGGGTAACTTTACAGCTAAAGGTGGTGCCTTCAAATGGAGACCAACCGCATTTGTACAAAATATTACTTTTATCCACTGTCCACGTATGGTTGGGATTTACCAAAACCAAATCGGCATAATATCCTTCTCTTATGTAACCCCTTTTTTCAATATTAAAAAGAATGGCAGGATTATGACACATTTTTTGAATTAATTTCCCTAAAGATATTTTACCTTCTTTTTGTTTTTCCATTAACGCTGCAAGCGTGTGCTGCACCAAAGGTCCTCCGGAAGGTGCTTTGGTATAAACATTTTGCTTTTCTTCCAGGGTATGCGGCGCATGGTCTGTCGCCAGGACGTCTATTCGGTCGTCTAGGAGCGCCTCCCAAAGGGCTTCCCTATCGTTTGCAGTTTTTACCGCAGGATTCCATTTAATAAGTGTTCCCTTGGTTTTATAATCTTCGTCTGAAAACCATAAGTGATGTGTACAAACTTCCGCAGTAATCCTTTTTTCCTCTAGCGGGATATCATTTCTAAACAGATTGGTTTCCTTTCCCGTGGAAACATGAAAAACATGCAAACGGGCGTTTGTTTTCTTGGCAAGTTCGATCGCCCTTGATGAAGACAAATAACAAGCTTCTTCACTTCTAATAATGGGATGATATTTCAGAGGAATATCGTCCCCAAATTCTGCTTTGTATTTTTCTAAATTATTTTTTATCGTGGTTTCATCTTCGCAATGTGTAGAAATAACCAATTCGGTATTTAAAAAAATTTTTTCTATTACCTCTTCATTATCTACAAGCATATTTCCAGTAGAAGAACCAAGAAAAAGCTTTACCCCAGCACAAGCCTTTTTATCAAGTCGTTTTAATTCTTCCAAATTGTCGTTGGTACCGCCAAACATAAAAGAGTAATTGGCATAAGAGGTTTGTTTCCCTATTTCCATTTTCTCTTCCAATTTTTCGATGGTAACTGTTTGAGGGTTGGTGTTTGGTTGTTCTACAAACGATGTAACACCTCCAGCAACGGCAGATCTACTTTCGGTAGCAATATTACCTTTGTGGGTGAGTCCGGGCTCGCGAAAATGCACTTGATCGTCAATTATTCCCGGCATTAGAATTTTTCCTTCGGCATCGATCACCTCCGCATTTGCATCGCTAAGATCGGCACCTATTGCCTTAATAAATTCCCCTTCAATAAGTACGTCTCCTTCAAAAGTTTGGAATTCATTAACTATCGTTGCATTTTTTATAAGCGTCTTTTTCATATTTATTTCTTCTTTAAGCTCTAATTGAGACTTTTAAATACTCTATCTCCATATTGAAAAATAGGCGTAGGCAGGTATTAAATTTTCTTCAGTTTATCCTCCTTCAAATTCGTTTTCCCGGACTTTAGTTAAAAAGAGTTGCTAAAAAAACTTCTCCATTTCAACGCCAAAACCCCAAAAACAGCTTCATTAATAATTTTACCATTCATTTTAGACTTTCCAAGTGTTCGGTCTTTAAAAATTATAGGGACTTCAATAATCTTGAATTTCTTAAGGTATGCCTTAAATTTCATTTCTATTTGAAATGCGTACCCAATAAACTTTATGTTGTCTAAATTTATACTTTCTATAACTTCCCTTTTATAACACATAAATCCGGCTGTAGGGTCGTGTATGTTCATTCCGGTTACAACTTTTACATAAACTGATGCCCCATAAGACAGAAGTATTCTTTGCAGAGGCCAATTAACCACGTTTACGCCATTTACATAACGGGAGCCTATGGCTACTCCTGCACCATTGCTAACACAAGCGTTGTATAACCGAATGAGGTCTCGCGGATTATGGGAAAAATCGGCATCCATTTCAAAAATGTATTCATAATCATGCTCTAGCGCCCATTTAAACCCATGAATGTATGCCGTGCCCAAACCAGACTTTTCCTTCCGAACCTCTAGATGCAATCTTTCTGGAAACTTAGCTTGCAGGGATTTCACTTTTTGAGCAGTACCATCTGGGGAATTGTCATCTACTACAAGTAAATGAAAGGTTTTTTTAAGTTCGAATACTGCGGAAATTATAGCCTCTACATTTTCTATTTCGTTGTATGTAGGTATAATTACTAAGCTATCTGATTGCATGCGATCTTGGTTGAAGCCACAAAAATAGCATTTAATAAAAAGTATTTACGATATCTTTTGGTTTTTTAAGTTGATTTTAAGGAATTTTGCAGTCTAAAATTTATGTATTTTTACTTAGTACCACAAAAACTATGATGAGCAAAGCCCTTTCCAATAAAATCATCTTTCTATTTATTCTAGCTACTATTGTGGTGAATATAATTCAGAGTGCTTTTACTGGGCTCATTTTCGATGAAGCATACTATTGGTATTTTGCACAAGACCTCAGTTGGGGATATTTCGATCATCCCCCGATGGTGGCTTTGTTGGTAAATTTAGGGATTAATAGTTTCGATGGGGAACTTGGGGTGCGTTTATTAGCCCCGTTTTTATATGGAATCAATGTGCTGTTGTTATGGCAGCTTCTGGATGATGACAAAAAATATAAATACACATGGTTATTTATTGCCTTTGTAAGCAGTGTAGGTCTTATGGTCGCCTATGGGTTTATGATGCTTCCAGATACTGCTTTGGTAACCTCCAGCTTAGTTTTTTTATGGGCCTACAAACGTTTCTTGTCGGAAGAAAAAACAATTAACATTCTTCTCCTAGGTTTTAGCATGGCCGCTGTAATGTATAGTAAATATCACGGCGTACTTCTTATTGGTTTTGTGGTATTATCTAATTTAAACTTATTTAAAAGGGCTGGATTTTGGTTAGCTACTGTTTTTGCGCTTCTTTTATATACCCCACATTTATTTTGGCTTTATCAAGTAGATTTCGTGCCTTTGAAGTATCATCTCTTTGACCGTGCCGATAGTGCCTACCGTATAAAATTTACTTTAGACTATTTAGTGAACTGCATCGCCGTAGCCGGTTTGGCATTTCCACTTATGTATTGGGCATTCTTTAAAGTGCCTTCAAAAAATTTGTTCGATAAAGCATTGAAATATTTAGGGATTGGTGTTTTTATTTTCTTTTTATTCTCTAGTTTCTCTAGAAAAACACAAGCACAATGGGTAATTCTCATGGTTATTCCCCTTATTCTTTTTTCTTTGCGATATGCATACAGTCACTCGAAATACCGTAAATGGCTTTTGGGAATAAGTGTTTTTTCAGTAGTGCTTATTTGCTTTTTAAGAGTGGCACTTATCTACCAACCCATTTCTCCCATTAAATATGAAGCCTATGGTAACAAAGAATGGGTAAAACATTTACAAGCCCAAGTAAAGGATGCTCCGGTAGTTTTTCATAATTCCTATAGAGACGCTGCCATGTATGGCTTTTATTCTGGAGGCTCTACCGTTTTTGCTTCCAACGATTTGGATGGTCGACAAAATCAGTTTTCTTTGGATAGCTCAGAATTTAAGGTTCGAAATAAAAAAGTGGCGTTTATCACCGGAAATCATCATTATTTAATTGATTCCACCCTTTCCGTAGTGCAAGAATTTAAAACACGTAAAATCAGGGGTACTTTTATCAATCCTTTTAAAACCTACAAACGAATTAAGATAGATGTTCATAAAGAAGACTTTAAAGAAAAAGTGCCTTCGAAATTTTCAGCAGAGATATACAACCCATACCCTGAAACAATCCCGTTGGATTCCTTATCTTTTGCAGCAGTCTTTTATGATGAATACAAAAGGGATATTAAAACATTCCCTCTTATCGTAGATGCGGGCTCTGTTAGGCTTAAAAATAAAGAAAAAGCAAGCTTGCAAGTAAAAATACCAGATACGGTTGAAATACCAGAAGTTACTTATTTTAGAATGGGAATTTTAAATAACGGTACCTATCCCGGTTTTCAAGGATCGAGAATAAAACTAGAAAAGAATTGAAAGAGGTTTTAAGAAATACCGATTTCCACACCACGGAAACCATTTTACTATTCACCGCATTAGTGAGCCTAAGCATTGCCAAACTCGTTAATGAACAAAAGTTTTATGCTTTCGTTTCGCTCTTTTTAAATTATAAGTATCTAAAAATTTACAGTAAAGAACCAAACCAATCTACAAGCGTTTTTAATTTCTTCTTATTCATCCCACAGCTTATCGCTATTTCTTTAATAGTCTGGATTACCATTGAGTATTTCCAGTTACCGCATAGCATTAACCCTTACCTCATCCTTCCATTTTTATTTTTATTTATCCTTTTTAAGTTCTATCTCGAGAAAATTATTGCTACTGTTTTCGACATTCAACCATTTGTAGAAAGTTTTCATTTCCACAAAGTAACTTATAGAAACTTATCTGCACTAATTGTACTTCCAATCATTAGTTTATTCATTTACAGTGATTTAAGCCATGAAATTATATTTTACTTATTATTATTCACATTTGTTTCATTAAATGTTATTGCTATGATACTTACATTAAGAAATCATCAAAAATTAATAGGAAAATATTTATTTTATTTTATTTTGTATCTTTGCGCGCTAGAAATAGCCCCTTATTTGATAGTAATAAAATTTTATTTTATTGATAAGGCTTCAAACTAACGGATATTTATGAAAGTTAAGACAATCTTGGTTTCACAACCCGAACCTAAAGTGGAAAATTCCCCTTATTTAAGGTTGGTTGAAAAGCAAAAAATAAAGGTAGATTTTAGACCTTTTATTCATGTCGAAGGAGTTAATGCAAGAGATGTAAGACAGCAAAAAGTTGACTTAACACAGTTTACAGCGATTATTTTAACCAGTAGAAACGCAGTAGACCATTTCTTTAGAATTGCTGAAGAAATGAGGTTTAAAGTTCCAGACTCTATGAAGTATTTTTGCCAATCGGAAGCAGTAGCTTACTATTTGCAAAAGTATGTGGTATATAGAAAGCGTAAAATTTATGTTGGTAAGCGAACGTTCCAGGAATTGGCACCGCTTATTAAAAAATATAAGGATGAAAAGTTTCTACTGCCTTCATCAGACGTTTTAAAACCGTTGATCCCAGAAACCTTAAACGACCTTAAAATCGACTGGAAACGAGCTATTCTTTACAAAACAGTAATTAGCGACCTTTCTGATCTTCGTGATGTGTATTACGATATTTTGGTTTTCTTTAGCCCATCTGGAATCGAATCTTTGTTGAAAAATTTCCCAGACTTTGAGCAGAACGACACCCGTATAGCCGTTTTTGGCAATACCACGGTAAAAGCTGCTACGGAAGCCGGATTGCGAATCGATATCGAGGCTCCTACGCCTGAAACTCCATCGATGACCATGGCACTTGAAAAGTACATAGCGCAGGTAAATAAAAAATAAACTTTTTAAAAGTTTATTATAATAGCAGTATACAAAAAGCCTCTGGATTTCCAGAGGCTTTTCTACTAACTATTTGGCAAGCTCGGGAGGCTTCACTCTCCCTTAAAATTAATATCAGACTAAAGGGCCACCTTCCTTTATTTCTTTGTTGGCGTAAGATTCAAACTTTTTAAAGTTTTCTTTAAACGCATCTGCAAGCTTATGTGCCTGTTTATAGTAACCTTCATCGTTATTCCAGGTCATTCTGGAATTTAAAATTTCCTCTGGAACTCCAGGGCACGTTCTTGGTTGTGCGAGTCCGAATACCGAATGGATATGATAATTTTTATGGTTAACCTCTCCCAATTCGTTATTCATGGCCGCTGTAATCATAGCCCGTGTATATTTTAAGGCCATGCGCTTTCCTACGCCGTAAGGGCCTCCTGTCCATCCCGTGTTTATGAGCCAAACATTCACATTGGTCTGCTTCATTTTGGCACTGAGCATTTCTGCATATGCTGTAGGATGTAAAGGCATGAAAGGAGCGCCAAAACAAGCGGAGAAAGAAGGGATTGGTTCATTTACTCCCGCTTCTGTACCTGCAACTTTCGCCGTATATCCCGAAATAAAATGATAGGCTGCCTGGCCCGGGGTTAACTTTGAAATTGGAGGTAAAACACCAAAGGCATCCGCAGTTAAGAAAAATATATTGGTCGGATTGTAGCCTATGGACGGTTGTTGGATGTTTTTAATGTGATAAATAGGATAGCTTACACGCGTGTTCTGTGTAATGGAAGTATCTTTAAAATCTACATCACCATTTTCCTTTAAAACAACGTTTTCTAAAAGGGCTCCTTCTTTAATAGCTCCAAAAATATCGGGTTCGTTTTCTGCGGAAAGATTGATCACTTTTGCATAACATCCGCCTTCAAAGTTAAAAACAGTATCTTCTTTGGTCCATCCATGCTCATCATCACCAATTAATTTGCGCTTTGGATCTGCCGACAAAGTTGTTTTTCCAGTTCCAGACAATCCAAAAAATATAGAAGTATCCCCATTTTTTCCAACGTTGGCACTGCAATGCATTGGAAGTGTGTTTGCGTATACCGGGAGTAAAAAGTTTAAAGCTGAAAATATCCCTTTCTTTATTTCTCCCGTATAGCCTGTACCTCCAATGAGCACAACCTTTTTAGTGAAATTAAGGATTGCAAAATTATGCTGTCTGGTACCATCAACCGCTGGATCTGCTTTAAATCCTGGCGCATTGACTACGACCCAATCTTCCTGAAAATTTTCAAGGGATTCTTCTGAAGGACGCAAAAACATATTGTAAGCAAAAAGATTGCTCCACGGATATTCGTTAATGACACGTATGTTTAATTGATAATCCTTATCTGCACAAGCGTAGCAATCCCTAACATAAAGCTCTTTTTCTGAAAGGTAACTAACTACTTTTTGGTAAAGCGCATCAAATTTATCTGGATCGAACGGCAAATTAATGTCTCCCCACCAAACCTTATCTTTGGTAACATCATCTTTTACGATAAACCTATCTTTTGGAGATCTCCCCGTAAACTCTCCGGTGTTAATGGCCAACGCTCCCGAAGACGCTTCTTTGCCCATCTCCTTTTTTAAGGTAATTTCATGTAATTTCTCAGGACTTAATTGGTAATTAACCTTTGCCTTGTCGATTCCATACTTTTTTAACGAAATCGTTTGCGTAACAAGTGTTTTGTCCGTCATACTTTTGCTGTGTTGTTGTTAGTAACTGCTACAAATGTAACAAAAATATAGTACTACAACGTTTGAGTTATAGTTTTTTTAGACGAAATGTAATTTTTAACTCAACTACTTAAGACGTTGCTTGTTACGTATAGAAATACCTTTTGATTCTTTCCTATAAAAGTTTTTGTTGAACGCGAGCAAAGGTTGCAGGAAACAGGCTAAAGGAAAAGAGAAAACCCTAAGTAAAAATTTACTTAGGGTTTGTAATGTACCATTAAAAGGTTGGAATTAATTTATTCCTTTATTAGCTTAAATTCTGATCTTCTATTTAGTTTTTTATCTGTTTTATCACAGGGAACATTATCAAAACAGTCGTTTGCCAATTGGGCCTCTCCTCTACCAACTCCAGAAACCCTGTTAGCATCAATCCCTTGGGAAATTATATATTTTACCGTGGAATCTGCTCTTCTTTGTGATAAACCAAGGTTGTAATTTTCATCTCCTATACTATCGGTAAAAGAAGCGATCTCTAAGCTGTATTTGGGATTTTCATTTAAAAACTGCACCACTTTATTCAATTCGGTTTTGGCAGTGCTTTTAATCACCGATCTATCAAAAGAGAAATATATTTCGTTGAAAGCAATATGTTCATGCAAGTCTTCCAATTCCAATATAAAGGATGCTTTTTTATTTTCTTCAATATTCACAATTTCCGTAGTAGTTACGTAACCTTCCTTTTCCAAAGTTATTTCTACTGAAGTTCCACAGGGGACATAGTTTGCTATCTCGTAATTTCCAGCTGTATCCGTATAAACCGTAGTTAATTGGTTGTCTACCACTGTTGCTATTTTGGCGCCCTCAATAGCCTCTCCTTTTCTATTTACAACGTTTCCGGAAACAAAATTCACACAATTTTTGGTAAATCTATAAATGTCGTCGTTGCCCATACCACCTTCTCTGTTGGAAGCAAAGTAACCTGATTTTCCATCCTCGCTTACACTTATACTAAAATCATCATCAATGGAATTGATGCCAGCTCCCAAATTTTTAATGGCTACAACATTAAAATCGCTATCTAGCTTGGCGGCAAACAGGTCTAGACCTCCCATTCCTGGATGGCCATCGCTAGAAAAATAAAGCACTCCTTCTTTTGAGAAAAAAGGAAAAGTTTCCCGTGATTCTGTATTTATTTGATCTCCCAAATTAACAGGCTCTAAAAAACTACCGTCTGGATTTATTTTTACCAAATACAAATCAGATTTCCCTTTACCTCCTGGCATATCCGAAGCAAATACCATTAAACTTTCGTTCTGGTTGAGTGCAGGATGCGCCACCGAATAATTATCGCTATTAAAGGGAAGCTTTTGTATGTCTGTCCACTCTCCGCTAGCGTCTATTGTAGCTTCATAGATTTGAAGTCGGTTTACGTTATCTTTTCCCTTTAGCAACTTTTTATCGATGGAATTATTTCTAGTGAAATACACTTTTTGCCCGTTTTCAGTAAAAAAGGCTGTCGATTCGTTGTACCTGGAATTTATATTTTTAGAAAGCTTCTCTGTGCGTTGCTCGTCCAAAGTTACTTCATAAAGATCGGTAAACTCTTTGTGGTTCCAGCTTTGAATATTTTTAGCCAAAAAACCGGTATCCCTTGCCGAAGTAAAATAAAGCCTCTCATTGTGAATTATTGGCGCAAAGTCTGCGTATTTTGAATTAAATGAAGCTAAACTTACCTCATTTTTTGCAGCATCCTTTTGTATTTGCTCCAAGTAATTAGGGTTTGCGATAAATAGATTTCCTCTTATATCTTCGGGAAAGCGTTCATTTAATTTGGTAAGGATTTCGTTGGCCTCTGTATAATTCTTTTTGGATTTTAACGACTGGGCATATCTGTAATAATCATCTGCTTGCAGGTTTGCTTCAGAATTCATTAAACGTTCATACCAATCTACTGCTTTTTCGGGTTCTGCTGTAAAATAATAGGCGTTTCCCAGCTTTTCATAAAGTTCAGAAGAACTGTAACCATTTGCAGCGATTCCTTCATATAGATTAATAGCGCGTACATAATCGAACTTCTCGTAAGCCTTATTTGCTTTTTTTAATTTTTTATCTTGAGAAAAAATTGGAGAAGAACTTACCAAGGCCAATAGCAGCAGCGCATTTCTAAAGCCACAATTAATACTGTAGTTATTTTGTAGCATACTTTTTATCGGGGGGAAATTTGCTAAAAAAATTCTCTTTTTCATAATTTTATGTAGGCTGTGGGGAACCTAATTCTATTAAGTAAGAATTAATCTGCAGTAAATATTTAACAAATATTTAAGAACCCCAAAGTTCATAGTTATATTACATTTTTTTTGGATGAAATGTTAAGATCAAAAATAAGTTTTTCTGCTGAATATGAAAAGATTAAGAATTTTATTTTGTAGTATTTTACTAAAAACCGTGGAATTCCTTCAAGAAAAATTAGATTTGTAATTCTCAATCTACGCAAACCTCAAAAATTTCACAGCATGGGAATGTTTGTAATAAGCAAACGGAAAAATGGTGATTTTAAATTTGTTTTTACTTCCCGCAAAGGGAAAACTATTTTTACAAGTATAGGATGCAAACAAAAATCTGATTGTGAAGTTATTATTGCTGCCATACGGGAGCATGCAGAAATGTTCACCTTTACAAGAAAAAGTACCCCTTCTGGAAAACATTTTTTCAGACTTTCTAAAGGCGGATTGGTGTTGGCGACAAGCCGAAAATATTCCACCCCTAAAATGTTGCAAAAGGGAATCGATGAAATTGTAAAATATGTTTCCGAGGCAGAAACATTGGATTTTTCTGAAAATGAAAACATTTTTGAGGAAGTGGAAACTGTATAAGCCTTTCCCTTAATGAAATAATTATTTTTTACATGGAATTAAAATCTATATTTGCCCACTTTTTTAAACTACGATGGTGCAAATGAATGAATTATTCGATCAGCTGGAGTTTGTGGAGAATCCGCTTTACGAAAGAATTATCGACGACCTCTTGGAACAACAGTTCAGTGTTATAGATTCTTTCTTTTCTAATGACGAAGTAATGGCACTACGGGCGTCTTTATTGCAAAAATATGAGGAAGATAAGTTTAAAAAAGCGGCCATTGGCAGTAAGTTCGAGGAGCAGATCGTACGTTCCATTCGTGGGGACTTCGTTCTTTGGATGGACGAAAAGAACACCAATACTGCCGAACAGTTATTTTTTAATAAAATAAACAGCTTGGTAACGTACCTCAACAAAACTTGTTTTTTAGGAATTTTAACAAAAGAATTTCATTACGCGCTTTACCCAAAAGGAACTTTCTACAAGCGGCATTTAGACACGTTCCAAAATGATGACCGCCGCAAACTTTCATTCGTTTGCTACCTCAACGATGAGCATTGGAAAAATGAAAACGGCGGGGAATTGGCTATTTACAAAGAAAAAAATGGTGTAGAACAAGAAATTAGCCTCTATCCCCTTCCTGGAAGGGTTGTTATATTTGAGAGTCAGGTTTTGGAACACGAAGTAAAACCTGTTTTGGCTTCTGAAAGAATGAGTATTACTGGTTGGTTAAAAACAAGATAATGCCTCCTACTCCTTTACATGCAACAAACGCGTTAACTTAATGGAGAGATCGGTAAGAATAATTTTGGAGTTTCCATTGCGTTCAATATGATAAATAGCATCTTCCAGTTCTTTGGTAATATCCAAAATATTATTCCCATGTACAAAAGGAGCAAATTTTTCCAATTGGAAGTTTTCTACCGTAAAATCCATAAATGCCAATTCTTTCGCTTGGTAATTTAAGAGCATGGCCTGGCGAAAGACATCCATACAGAACAGCAAAAATTTCTTTTGGGTTTCCCGGCCCGTTTTAGCCACCTCCTCGCTCCAAGAAAGTAAATCGTGGATAACAGCTTTATTACCGCGTGCTTTAAAGGCAGAACGTACCCAAACCACAAACCATTTTTCGAAAACTAAATCTTCAGAATCTTGATTTACCAAATCTATGGCCTTGTTGTAATTGCCATTTGCTTGATGTGCAATTTTAGTAGCCGCATTTATATCCAGTCCTTTTCTCTGTAAGGCTTCTATTATTACTGCTTCGGCAAGCGGAGGGAAATGCAATACTTGGCATCGTGACCTAATGGTTTGTATAATTTGCTCTTCATCTTCAGCAATCAAAATAAAAAACGTCTTGTTTGGTGGCTCTTCAATGAGCTTTAGCAGTTTATTGGAGGCGGCAGTGTTCATTTTATCTGCCATCCAAATAATCATAACTTTATAACCACCTTCATAAGCTTTTAACGATAGGGATTTTACAATGTCTTGGGCTTCATCTACACCAATCTGGCCTTGTTTGTTTTCTATTTCCAGCAACTGGTACCAATCGAATAAGTTGCCATAGGGTTGTTCTTTTACAAAATTTCGCCATTCCCCCAAAAAATGGCTGCTCACCGGGTGGGACTTTACTTTATCGTTTGTCGCTACCGGGAAAGCAAAGTGCAAATCGGGATGGGAAAGGTTGTTAAATTTTAAATTGCAACTACCGTTTCCTCCGTTGTTTTCGCCATTCTCGTTACCGCACAAAATATATTGCGCGTAAGCAATTGCCATTGGCAAAACCCCACTTCCCTCTGGCCCAACAAATAACTGCGCATGTGGAATACGGTTATTGTCGGCACTGTACGTTAAATGTTTTTTTATGTGGGACTGCCCTAAAACTTCGCTAAAAAGCATACAATATTCTTTACGGTGTGAAAGTAACTTTTCTCTTTAATTCCCGCAAATATTAATCATGTTTAAACCTTCCTATGTAAAAGAAAAAAGCGGCTTCCAGCTAATTTAATACCGATTTAACTTTATAAAAGAGTCTATGTTTTCTTAGCTAACTATAAATAATTAAATTTGCTGCTTAATTAACCTAAAATAGAATGAAAACGATAGACGATTTTAATTTCGAAAATAAAAAAGCTTTAATCCGTGTAGATTTTAACGTTCCGCTAGATGCTGAATTTAATATTACCGACACCAACCGTATCGAAGCTGCCAAACCTACCATTATAAAGATTTTGGAAGACGGCGGAAGCGCTGTTTTAATGAGCCACTTAGGAAGACCTAAAGGAGAAGCAAGAGACGATATGTCGCTTAAACATTTGGTAAACAAAGCTTCGGAAATTATTGGGGTACAAGTTAAATTCATAGAAAAATCTGTAGGCCGTGTTGCTGAAGAAGCTGTAGCTGCTTTGCAACCTGGAGAAGTTTTGTTGTTGGAAAATCTTCGTTTTCATGCGGAAGAAGAAAATGGCGACTCTGCTTTTGCTGAAGAGCTTTCAAAGCTAGGCGATATCTACGTAAACGATGCCTTTGGAACAGCGCACAGAGCTCACGCTTCCACAACTGTTGTGGCCAACTATTTTGGTGAGAACAAATGTTTTGGTTACCTCATGGCTAAAGAGATAGAATCTATTAACAAAGTGATGGAAACTGGTGAAAAGCCGGTAACGGCCATTCTTGGAGGATCTAAGGTTTCTTCAAAAATAACCATTATAGAAAATATCTTGGACAAAGTGGATCACCTTATTATTGGAGGTGGGATGACCTACACCTTTGTTAAAGCACAAGGAGGAAAAATTGGAGATTCCATTTGTGAAGACGATAAGCAGGATTTGGCATTGAATATTTTAAAAGAAGCCAAAGAAAAAGGAGTACAAATACATCTACCGGTAGATGTAGTAGCTGCGGACGATTTTAATAACGATGCCGAGACTCAAATTTGTCCGGTTACGGAAATTCCAGACGGTTGGCAAGGATTGGATGCTGGACCAAAGACTTTGGAAAACTTCAAAGAGGTAATCCTACAATCTAAAACCATTTTGTGGAATGGCCCTATTGGTGTATTCGAAATGGAAACTTTTTCCAAGGGTACCATCGCAATCGGTCGTTTTATTGAAGAAGCAACCAAGAAAGGAGCTTTTTCACTTGTTGGTGGGGGCGATAGTGTTTCCGCCGTTAAGCAATTTGGATTTGAAGACAAAGTAAGCTACGTATCTACTGGAGGTGGCGCTATGCTGGAGAGTTTAGAAGGAAAAACACTTCCCGGAATAGCCGCAATTCAAGAGTAGGTTTTTATTGAAATAAAGTATTGAATATAAAAATGCCTTTCACTAATTTGAGAGGCATTCTTTTTTTAACAAAATTGATGTTATTTTTTTTGAAAAAAATACGATTTTTACAAATTGTACGTTTAAATGAAAATTTGTATTGATTGATGAAGAAAGTTTTTACAGCGCTGATGATCAGTGCTTTTTGTACCCTCACTTACGCCCAAAAAAAGACTAATACCTTACAACCACAAAAACAACTATCTATTACTTCAGATAGTACTACTGTAGTTGAAGGAAATCTTTTACAAGATACCGATTCCGTCCTAATAGATGGGAAACGTTACGTTTTGGCAGAAGAAAAAACAAAACGCTACGGGTTTCCAGATAATCCACAGGCCAAAAAAATAGACAGCCTCTGGAAAAGGGAATTTTTCAATACAGGAATGTTCGATACTATCTATGCAGATATTTCCAACCTCACTTTCGAACCTGTTGAATATGTAGATCTTCCTACAGATACTTTAAAGGCACGATTGGCAAAACTTAATCAAAAAACGCCTTTTAACGTAGAATATAACCCTTCTTTGGAAAGTGTTATCAAGATGTTTTTAAAAAGTAAACGTGCTTTTTTAACTAGGGTGATGGCGCGAAGTAAATTCTATTTTCCACTGTTTGAACAAACCATGGATAATTACGATATTCCTCTGGAAATGAAATATTTGGCAGTTATAGAATCTGCCTTAAATCCAAAAGCAAAATCTAGAGTGGGAGCAACTGGGATCTGGCAATTTATGTTTCCAACCGGTAAAATGTACGGCCTGGATGTAAGTAGTTATGTAGACGAGCGTAGCGACCCCATAAAATCGACCGAAGCTGCCTGTAAATATTTAGGGAAATTGTACGAGATATTTGGGGATTGGGATTTGGCACTTGCTGCCTATAATTCAGGGCCAGGAAATGTTAGCAAAGCCATTCGGCGAAGTGGAGGCTCCAATAATTATTGGAATTTAAGGCCTTTCCTACCAAGGGAAACTGCAGGTTATGTACCAGCGTTTCTAGCTACCATGTACATTATGGAATATGCAGAAGAACATGGTTTTGAAGAATTTGCTTCCAATGAAGCTGGCTATTATTTTGAAACGGATACGGTAAATATTAAAAAATTGATTTCTTTTGATCAAATCTCAGAATATTTGGAGATCGATAGAGAAGAAGTTCAGTTTTTCAATCCTTCATATAAGTTAGATATCATTCCCTACGTAGACGACGAAAACTACAGTTTGCGTTTACCTACGGAAGCAATAGGCCGATTTGTTACCAATGAAGATTCTATTTACGCCCGAGTTGCCAAAGAACTTGAAAAGAAGGAACAACCATTACCCGAATTGGTAGAAACAAGTGCCCAAATAAAATACCGTGTTAAAAGTGGTGATGTTTTAGGTACCATTGCGGAAAAACATGGTGTAAGGGTAAGCGAGATTAAACGGTGGAATGGGTTACGAAATAATAATATTCGCATCGGGCAACGTTTAACCATATTCCCTCAAAAACCAGTGACTTCTACCTCTACAAAGTCGCCTACCGCTAGCAATAACAATGCTTCCAAAGAATATGTGGTGCGTAGTGGCGATTCTCTATGGAGCATCGCAAAAAAATTTCCGGGAATTTCCATTCAAAATATTCAAGAATGGAACGATATTAGTGGGAATAAATTAACGCCGGGAACCAAGTTGGTTCTTTGCAAGTGTTAAGCACCTCAACAAAAATCATTTTTTGAGGTAACACATAACGTTTATTCAGTTGATACTGTCTTGAAAAAAACCAGAGATCAACACTTATAAAAAACCTAAAACAATGAAAAAACTATTGATGGGAGTTTTTATTTTTTTATTGGTTCTTTCCTGCAAAGACGATAAAAAAGAAAAGTACCTTCCAAATTCTGTAGGAGCCATTAATACGCTCTCCGTAGTAATCGATAACGATATGTGGAAAGGTCAAGTTGGCGATTCTATACGAAAGTATTTTGCTGCTGCCGTAGACGGTCTTCCTTGGGAGGAACCACTATTTTCCATTCACCAAATGCCTCCAGAGGTTTTTACTGATTTCGCCAGAAATAGCAGAAATGTTCTTATTGTACAAAAAGACAGTTCTGTAATAGCAGGTGTAAAAGAAAACCTTTTTGCCAAACCGCAACAAGTTGGTATTATTAAAGCGCCTACCCAGGAGCAAATTATGGACAAGGTGGCCGAAAAAGCGCCAGAAATTATTGAAACCTTTAAAAAGAACGACATCCGGGAAAGTCAAGAGCGGTTTACACGCTCCCTAAATAAAGAGACCGCCTTGGAAGAAGAACTGGGTATTTCTTTAACCATGCCTTCTATTTATAAGATTGCAAAACAAGAAGAAAACTTTTTTTGGATAGAACGCCAAATTCGCAAAGGGACTATGAATATTTTGGTTTACGAAATGCCTCTAAATAGCATCCCAGATGATTCCACTAGGGTTGATGCCATTATTAAAATGCGAGATTCCATTGGTGAAAAATATGTTCCTGGGAGAGAAGAAGGTATGTATATGATTACGGAAAAAGCTTATGCCCCTTATGTTTTCGATAAGGAAATCGCCGGTAGGGACGCCATTGAAACCAAAGGTATGTGGGAAGTAAAAAACTTCGCTATGGCTGGCCCTTTCATTAATTATATAATTGAAGATAAACCCAACGACCGCCTATTGGTAATAGAAGGCTTTACTTTTGCCCCTTCTACCAATAAAAGAGATTATATGTTTGAGTTGGAAGCCGTTTTAAAAACCATTGAGTTTACAGATACCAATACAGATTTGGCAAAAGCAACTACCAAAAAGTAGCTTTTCAACATAAATTAACAACATCAAAAAGCCCATTTGTTCTAAACAAATGGGCTTTTTGATTCATCGTATTTGCAAGAATATTTAGTTATTCTCTTTTTTTTGATCAACTGTAGGTTCGTCTTCTTCTTTGGAGGCATCTTTAAATTCTTTGATACCGCTTCCTAGACCGCGCATTAGTTCTGGTATTTTCTTACCACCAAACAAAAGCAGTACTAAAATAACCACAATTGCTATTTGCCAAGGCCCAATCATTCCGAGAAAAATGTTTAATGATATCATTTTAAATAAATTTAGATAACAAAGGTAATAAGAAATGAATATAATAGATCAATTTTTTTCTTAAAATCATCATTTTTACCACATTGTGTTCCCCAACAACTCTTTCTTTGCGTTAAAAAAAAACAAATATTTAGCAACTACAAAGGTTGTGTCGTCCTTATATTTATATTTGCTATGATGAGCAAGAAGAAAAAGAAAAGAAAGCAGATTAAAAAAAAACTGCTCCATAAATACCGATTGGTTATTTTAAATGAGGATACTTTTGAAGAAAAACTATCATTTAAATTAAACCGGCTAAATGTATTTGTTTTAGGGACTTTGTTTGCCATTTTTATCATTGCTTTTACCACTTTACTCATTGCTTTTACACCCTTACGGGAATATATCCCGGGATATTCTTCTACACACTTAAAACGCCAAGCGATAGATCTTACCTACAAAGCAGATTCCCTAACGGCTCGCTTAAGGGCCAATGAATTGTATTATGACAAGATCCAAAAGGTATTGAAAGGCGAAATAAACACTCAGGAAGTGAATAAAGATTCTTTGTTTGAAGAATTTAGAAAAGATACCATTGTGGCGAATCTTGTGCCCAATAAACAAGATTCCCTGTTGCGGGAACGAGTAGCTAACGAAGATCGGTACAACCTTTTCGAATCGGCCACTACAAATTCCGATTTTGTTTTATTCCCTCCTGTTAATGGAACCTTGTCCCAAAAATACAACGCCAAGGAAAAACACTATGCAGTAGACATTCTAGCTCCAAAAGATACTCCGATAAAATCGGTTGCTGATGGTATGGTGATATTTGCAGAATGGACCGCCGAAACAGGCTATGTTTGTATTATTGAGCACGGTTCTGGGCTTATTTCTGTGTATAAACACAATTCTTCCTTAAGTGTTCAGCAAGGAGATTTGGTAAAAGCGGGAGAGGTTGTTGCCATAATAGGAAATACAGGAGAGCTCACTACCGGTCCGCACCTGCATTTCGAACTGTGGAGCGAAGGCTACCCTGTAGATCCTACAAATTATATTGATTTTCAATAAATACCTAAATTAACCATGTCTTTAAAATCATTTGCTGCCAAAATATTCGCTAAATATATTCATTGGAAAAATCAGAAGTGGATTGATAATCCTATGGAAACTCAAGACGAAGTTTTCAACAGCCTCATAAATACAGCCAAGGATACTGCTTTTGGAAAAGACCATTTTTTTTCTGAAATTAAATCTTATAAAGATTATGTGAATCGTGTTCCGGTAAGGGATTACGAAGAATTGAAAAAGTATGTCGACCGAACGGTTGAAGGAGAGGAAAACATTTTATGGCCTGGGAAGCCTTTGTATTTTGCAAAAACTTCTGGCACTACTTCTGGCGCAAAATACATTCCCATTACCAAAGACTCCATGCCAAACCATATTGAAGCTGCCCGTAATGCTATTTTAAACTATATCCATGAAACTGGAAATTCTGATTTTGTGGATGGAAAAATGATTTTTTTGCAAGGGAGTCCAGTACTTCAAGAAAAAAATGGTGTTAAATTAGGCCGTTTGTCTGGAATAGTGGCGCATTATGTTCCTGGGTATCTTCAAAAAAATCGTCTCCCAAGCTGGGAAACCAATAGCATTGAAGATTGGGAGACAAAAGTAGATGCTATCGTAGAAGAGACACTTCCGGAGAATATGACGGTTATTAGTGGTATTCCGTCGTGGGTACAAATGTATTTTGAAAGAATTCAGCAAAAAACTGGAAAAAAAGTAGGGGACGTCTTTAAGAATTTCAATTTGTTTATTTATGGAGGCGTTAATTTTGAACCCTACAGAGCAAAATTTGAACAGCTTATTGGCAGAAAGGTTGATAGTATTGAGCTTTTCCCTGCTAGTGAAGGATTTTTTGCCTACCAAAATTCCCAAAAAGACAAAGGGATGCTTCTCTTGCTGAAGGCTGGTATTTTTTACGAGTTTATTAAAGCTGAAGATTTTAATACCGAAAACGAAAAGAGAATTACCATAAAAGACGTGGAAATAGGTGTAAATTACGTGCTCATTATCTCCACGAATGCTGGCCTTTGGGCATACAATGTTGGTGATACCATTCAGTTTACTTCTACCAAGCCCTATAAAGTAATAGTTTCTGGAAGGATTAAGCACTTTATTTCTGCTTTTGGGGAGCATGTTATTGCCAAAGAAGTGGAACAATCCATGCGGGAAGCCATGAAAACTTTTAATGTTTCTATAAACGAGTTTACCGTAGCGCCACAGATAACTCCAGAGAAAGAAGAACTTCCTTATCACGAATGGTTTATCGAGTTTGAAGATGAACCTAAAGACTTAACAGCTTTTGCAAAAAAAATAGATGAAACCCTTCAGCAACAAAATAGCTATTATTTAGATCTAATTGAAGGAAAAGTTTTGCAACAGTTAAAGATTACATCCTTAAAACCAGGTGCTTTCTCAAGTTATATGAAATCACAAGGAAAACTAGGTGGCCAAAATAAAGTTCAAAGGCTGTCCAACGACCGTAAAATAGCAGAAGCATTGCAAGAATATAAAAAGAAATAATCAACCCGCAAGCTCGTTTGTATTTTTAAATCTTATAGGTGAGAAATCTGCCTCTAGGCAAGCGAAAAAACAAATCAAACTTCACTTAGTGAGTAATTTAAAAAGAACTTGTATTTTTGTGCAGTAAAATAAGGTATGAGTAAAATAAAATCTAGAACGAGAGCTCAAGAATCTTCAGGAGCTATAGAGCGTATGTACATCGCTATGAGACACCTTTTCAACCGTGGTTTTTATAAACCCATGGGTGTTTCTGGAGAAACCTTAAGGGAGTCGTTACTTCAATTACGGCCAGAAATTTATGGTTCTGTAGCAGAACCTAAAGTAGAACTTAATGGTTTGGTATATATTTTGGATAGGCTTCCCATTGGAATTGAGCAATGCCGATATATTAATTTAACATCAGAAGAAGGTTATAAGCATTCCACTTTCGATGTTATAGTCCCTCCCAAAAGACGAAGAAATTGCTATCGTATCGACGATGAGCAAATGAATATTGAGATTACCAGGGGAAGGTCGGATATCTACGATATTTTAACACATCTTACTTTTCTTTTTATCGAATCCCATAAAATAGCTGATAATGTTTTTATTGAGGAATCTGGACAAACCATTCGCGATTGGCAGAAACTGGAAGAAGCTGTTTTAAAGAAAAAGCTCAGCCAACCCGAACGTGAAGTAGCCTTAAGCCATGCCGCCAGTATTCTTGGTAGAACATTTGAGGAGTGCCTAGCCGCACACAAAGTATTTGCAAGCAAAGACACTCCCGAGCGTTTTTTAAAAATAGTGTATTGGATGGGTAAAATTGCTCTGGAAGAAATTATAGATGGCAATAAGCGCACCATTACTTTCAGTCCCGTTTTAAGGGAACGTTTGGGACACCATATCCATGGGGAAATCTGGGCAAACAATATTAAAAGGGTCTTAAAGAATAATAATCTTCTGCATAGGCCAATTCATATTATAAGTGCCAATATGCACAGTGTCATGAATTCGCTTTTTGCTTCCGCAGTTCTTAAAAAAGAATTCAGCAATCAGAAAAACGAATACGATGTTTATGAGATGCTCAGCCAACCCACCAGTTCTATAATGCGGGATAAGGTAAGAACCTTTGCCGAAAAGAATGGAATGATAAGTATTGACGATACTTCGGGTACAAATATAGATGTGCAAATTTTTGACACCGCAAAGATAGATTTTGATAAAATAAACTTTACTTTTGACGGCGATGTGGAAAAAGACCAAATGCCAGTCCTTTTTGTAATGGACTATGCCTTTGGGGAACAGGCTTACGAGACCATCGACGAGCTTTTAAAACCGTACAAAGCCAAAGGGGAAAAATTAATATTTTTAAATGTTGATTCGGTTTCCATAATGGGAAAAGCAGGAATTTTGGAAGGCGGAAAAGGGGATTTAATGATTCCGAATGCCCATATTTTTGAAGGAACTGCCGATAATTATCCCTTTAAAAATGAATTGTGTGCGGCAGATTTTGAAGGCAATGGTCTAAAAGTCTTTGAGGGAACTATGATAAGCGTGCTCGGAACCTCCTTACAAAATAAGGATTTGTTGAAGTTTTTTCACGACAGCACCTGGAATGTAATTGGGCTGGAAATGGAAGGTGTTCATTACCAAAAAGCCATTCAATCGGCATCCCGAATACGCAAGAGTATTGCTGAAGACGTAAAGGTGCGTTATGCATATTACGCTTCAGATAATCCTCTGGAAACAGGAAGTACATTGGCCTCTGGAGGATTGGGAATTACTGGTGTAAAACCCACATATTTAATTACGAGAAAAATTTTAGAACAAATATTAAACACAACTAACTAATATGAGCGACCAAGTTCAACCTAATCAAAATCAAAACAACAACTCGGAAGAGATCGATTTAGGACAGCTTTTTAAACTAATTGGAGACGGTTTTAGAAAGTTTTTCAATTTTATTGGAAGGATTTTTAAAGGGATATTCGGACTCATAATTGCATTTATGCTTTTTATACAAAAGCATCTTGTAAAATTTGTAATTGCTGGGGTTGTAGGGATAATAATCGGTGTGTTCCTAGATATGAGAAAAGAGCCCGTGTATGTCTCTACAATGACTTTAGAGCCCAATTTCCAAAGTGTACAGCAGCTTTATAATAATGTTAAGTTCTACAACGAATTGGCTGAAGCAGAGGATTCAGTTGCTTTGGCGGAGGCTTTACAAATTGAAACATCGGAAGCCGCTAGTATTAAAGAAATCGAAGCAGAATCATATTCCGATGAAAACCAGAAAATAAAATTGTTCGATGAATTTGTACGAAGCTTGGATTCTACTACTCGAAAGGCGATAGATATGGAAAAATATCTGGATAATTTTAACACCTTCGATTCTCGTTTCCATACGGTAATCGTAAAAGCAACCAATAGTAAGGTTGCTAAAAAGATTCAGGGGCCTATTATTAAGTCGATCTCCAACAACGATTATTTTAAGGTCCAAAAGAATATCCGTCAACTTAACCTAAGCCTTCAAGATAGTATTTTGAAAAAGCAATTGGTGGAAATCGACTCTCTGCAGACCCTTTATAAAAGAGTAATGGAAAAAGAGGCCGATAAGCCTATGCAAGGAACCAACATAAGTTTAGGGGAAGGTGGAGATACCGAACAAAACAAAGAATTGGCGCTTATTAGACAAATCGATAAAATTAAAGGTGATATTGTATCGCTTAACGAAGAACGCGCCAACAAGTCGGAAATTGTTAATGTTATTTCAGATTTTCCACGTCGAGGGGTAGAAGCTAAAAGCATCTTTAAAAGATATATGTTCTTAGTTCCCGTTGCTTTGTTAGGTTTATTATTATTTGTTTTAGCCCTATTGGAATTGAACAAGTTCTTAAAAGAATACAGCCTTCAACAAAAAAGAAGTTAATTACTTCATTATAAAGCATAAAAAAACCTATCGGAACTCGATAGGTTTTTTTTATGCTTTACGAAAAGATGTTTTTATTGAACTGGCTGATAAGTATCTTTCTCTTGTTCGCTAAAAATTTTCATTTGCTTCATCCAATAGAAGAAGGCTGCAAAGCCAATTAATATAAAAATACAATTAATGGCATTAGACAACCACCAGCTATTTAGAAAACGTAATGCGTCTAGAGGCACGAACAATACATTTTCAAATAAATCCTGAATACCGTAGAAAAAGTCACTCATGAGTAAAAGAAATATTAAATTTACACCGCAAAAATACAAAAACCTAGCATGATTTCAAGCATTTTTGATAGAACTAATCCTATTAATTTTATAATACTAGCTGTATTTCTGTCGCTATTCCTTGTTGGTGGCTTTTTTTTGTATCTAGATGCGCCTGTTAATCTTCAGGTTTTTTTTAAGCTTTTTCAGTCTTTTGCCTTAATTATAATTTCCTTGTTTTTGGTGGATTTTGTAAACAGGAAAAACTTTTTAACTAAGAGTAATTCATTTACCATTTTCTTTTTTGTGCTTATTTTTTGCCTCTTCCCAAAGATTTTTAATGAAATAAACCTTCTGGTGGCCAACGTTTTTATACTTCTTTCTTTCCGGAGGCTCGTTAGTATTCGATCGAACCGTGACGTGGAAATTAAAATTTTTGATGCTTCCCTTTGGGTTTTTGTCGCCACTTTCTTTTATAGCTGGTCGGTATTTTTTATCTTTTTGGTTTACGCAGGGATATTTCTTTATAAAAAGAATGACTACCGAAACTTATTGATTCCATTTGTTGCTTTGTTCACCGTGCTTTCCATAGGCTTTACCAGTTATTACCTGATAAACGATTTAAACCAGTTTTATGCCTATCTGCAGCTGCTCCCAAAATTTGAACTGGAAAAGTATGAAGATCTAAGGTATATCGTTCCGCTTGTATTTTTATGCGTAATGGGAATATGGAGCGTAGTGGCTTTTTTCCTGCGTAAACAAAGTAAGTCGTTTATAACCAGAGTACCGGGAATTCTCATAATTTTAATGCTGGGCATTGCCATATTAGTGGCTATTATTTCTGAAAGTGCAAATACTTCCGAAGTGATTTTTAGTATTTTTCCCCTCTCCGTAATCATTGCCAAATATGTAGAAAGCATCGATAAGCTTTGGCTGAAAGAAGCTTTTGTATGCTCTTTTATCGTTATGCCCTTTGTAATCTTATTTTTGTAAACGCGTTCCAAAAGCAAGGTCTCCCGCATCGCCGAGACCTGGAACAATATATCCTTTTTTATTCAGCTGAAGGTCGATATCCCCTATCCAAAGTCTTGTGTCTTTTGGCAATTCTTTTTCCAAAAACTCTATCCCGGGTTGTGCACCAATTACAGAAAGAATATGAACTTCCTTTGGCAAACCTACTTTCGACAGCGCTTCAAAAGTTGCTAAAATAGACTGCCCAGTCGCCAACATGGGATCGGCGAGAACGAGCACCTTATTGTCAAGATTTTGAGAGGCTAGATATTCCACCGTTACTTCAAATTCCTTTTCTGGCGTTTGGTAACGATAAGCGGAAATAAAAGAACAATCTGCCCAATCGAAAAAATTTAAAATCCCATCGTGGAGTGGTATCCCTGCACGTAAAATAGAGCAAACAACAAGCTCATCATCAATCAAATTTACCTCCTTCTTATCCAATGGTGTAGTTATTGCTTCCGAAGTATAATGAAGACTTTTGCTCATCTCATAAGCCAACACCTCCCCTATCCGTGCAATATTTTTTCTAAAACGCATTCGGTCATTCTGGATTTTTTCATCTCTTAATTCAGCCAAAAAATGATTTACTACAGAGTTTTGCTTGCTTATATTGTGAATTTCCATGCATTGAAAGTTTAAAAAAGTGTCTAAAATCGTTCCTTATTCATCAAATTTAAGGAATTCATCCTGCTTTAAATAAGTATATTTGCAGGAAACAGCAATTTTTCGATAGATCTGCTTCGAAATGTCGGACAGTAAATAATTTCTAGAATGAATAAAGACAACATACATATTTTTTGCATGAAGTGGGGAACCTTATACGATGCCACTTATGTAAACCGACTTTATAGTATGGTAAAGCGTAATTTATCGCTTCCCTTCACAATGGTTTGTTTTACAGATGACGACAAGGGCATAGACGATGATATAAAGTGCTTTCCGATCCCCGAGGTAAAAATAAACTCCAACCTGCCCGAGCGTATGTGGAAGAAATTAACCACCTTGAAAGAAGACCTTTACGGTTTGCAGGGTACGGCTTTGTTTTTGGATTTGGATGTGGTTATTGTAGACAATATTGATTGTTTTTTTGAAGATGACAACGCTTTTATGATTATTAAAGACTACAATAAGCAATGGCGTATCACTGGTAACTCCTCTGTTTACCGCTTCGAAATTGGAAAGCATGGATATGTGTACGATTATTTCGTGGAAAATTTTGACACGATACGAAAAGAGCACAGAAACGAGCAAGAATATTTATCATGGGCCGTGCATGAAAAAGGACTACTTAATTATTGGCCTACCGAATGGTGCCCAAGCTATAAATACGATTGCGTTTCGAGAATTCCATTTGCTTTTTGGAAAACTCCAGAAATTCCCGAGGGCGCAAAAATCATTATTTTCCACGGAGAGATCAATCCGCATAAAGCCATTAAAGGCGGTAGGGGAAAATGGTATCGCTACGTACGTCCAGCAAAATGGGTTGCCGATTACTGGAAATAACCCGCATAGCAAGCAGGCTTGGTCGAAAGAGATTTTTCTAGCTTCCAACCGTTAAGCAATACATGGAGAAATAGATTTTATGAAGCAACCAGCACACATTTTAGTCATTCGTTTTTCTGATATTGGCGATGCCGCCATTGCGGTTCCCGTGCTTCGTTGTTTGCTTCAGCAGAACAATAATGTTAGTGTTACCGTTGCAACCAAATCCTTTTTAAAGCCCGTTTTTGAAACCGTTGAAGGTATCGATGTGGTTACCGCAGATATTCGAGGTGAACATCAAGGGTTAAACGGACTTCTAAAATTTTATTCAGAAATAAAGAATTACGGTTTTACCGAAATAGCCGATTTGCACGGGTCTTTAAGAAGCACTGTCATTAAAACACTTTTTAAACTGAAGGGTGTTCCCGCAAAAACCATTGATAAAGGACGTGCCGCCAAAAGAAAGCTAGTAAATGGCAGCGTTTTCCAACCCCTGAAGACGACCATAGAGCGCTACGCAAATGTTTTTAGGGCTCTGGGCTATCAAATTGATCTTTCTAAAGATGTTTTCCCTGCTCCATCGGAATTGCCACAAAAAATCCATACTATTCTCCGCAAAGACACTAAAAAGTGGATAGGGATTGCCCCTTTTGCTTTTTTTGAAAGCAAAATGTACCCCATCGATTTAATGGAAGAAGTAATTGATTATTTATCTAAAACAGATAAGTATAAAATCATCCTTTTTGGAGGTGCAAAAGACGAAAGTGAACTCATAAGACTCTCCCACGGTCGTGAAAATGTAATTTACACCTTCAACAAAATGTCTTTTCATGAAGAATTACAGCTTATCCATCATTTAGATCTCATGATTTCCATGGATAGTGGGAATGGTCATCTTGCAGCCATGCAAGGTGTTCCGGTTATTACACTTTGGGGTGTCACACATCCTTATGCGGGTTTTTACCCTTACCGACAGGATGAAAAAAATGCCCTGCTTTCCGATCGTGAAAAGTATCCACTTATACCAACCTCCATTTATGGGAACAAGGCTCCTGAAGATTATAAAGAAGTAATGCGAACCATTTCACCTACTTCCGTCATTGATAAAATTCAAGAGGTTTTAGGCAAATGAGGTGCACAATTTTCCGTCATAAATTGGCTGGTCTTTAAGCTGTTTTAATTTCCGAAGGAAAAAGCTTCAATGCTCTTTAAATATGGCGTATCTTATACTTTTCTTAATTCCAATTAAAATTTGTAAGGAATTCCGTTAAATCATAACAAATGTCTATCCTTAGATATAATATAATAATGCGATTCGCTATGGTAAATCGTGT